>CAZGSX010000176.1:0-3759 GCA_964528475.1 uncultured Anaerolineales bacterium | reverse complement strand
GCCACACAGGACGATCGCGGAATGGAGGTCAGCCTGCTGGGGCCTCCCAGGGTCTGCTGGCGTGGCGAGGCCTTCGATGTTCCCCGACGTCAGGTACGGGCGCTCCTCTATCGCCTGGCCATCGCAGTTGAACCGGTCCCGCGGGAGCAGCTTTGCTATCTGTTCTGGCCTGATACAGGGGAGTCCAGCGCACGCCGTTCGCTCAGCCACATCCTCAGCCATCTGCGTCTCGCTCTGCCGGACCCCAGCGTGCTGGTCGTCCGCGGAGACCTGGTCGGACTGGATCCCGAGTGTTGCACCTCCGACGTCCAGGCATTCACTGCGCTCTCCCAAGCCGAAGGCCGTTTGGATGATCTTTGTCAGGCAACGGAGCTCTATCGAGGCCCGTTCCTGGAGGGATTCTCTCTGCCAGGGAGCGCCGAGTTCGAGGGTTGGGTTGTCGATCGCCAGCGCACCTATCAATTGGTGTACCTGGACGTCCTCAGCCGCCTCATCGAGGCATACACCGACAGGGGAGCGTATGACGATGCCATCGTTCACGCGCGGCGCTACCTCGCCACCGATGATCTGGCCGAGGATATGCACCGTCGCTTGATCATGCTCTACGCCACGACGGGGAACCGCAGCGCAGCCCTGAGCCAGTTCGAGCGCTGCACTGCCGTCCTGGAGCGCGAGCTGGGGGTACGACCCCTGCCAGAGACCCGCGCGGCATACCAGAGCGTCCTCGACAATCGACCGGTGTCCGAGCCAATCAGCCCCTCCGAGGTCTCATGGACCACGCTCCCCAGCCTCGATGTCCCCCTGGTGGGGCGGGGTTCGATCTGGCGCCAACTGGAGGAGGGACTCTCCGACGTCCGGACGGGACACGGCCGAGTGATTCTGCTCTCAGGGGAACCGGGCATCGGCAAGTCGCGCCTGGTAGAGGCATTCGCGACCCATTCATGGGACGATGCCCTGGTTCTGGGCGCAGCGGCACGATCCACCGAACAGCGGCTCCCGTATCAGCCCGTCGCCGATCTCCTCCGCTGCGTTCCCGATTGGGATCTCCTCACGTCGAGCGTCGAGTCTATTTGGCTGGCTGAAGCCGTGCGCCTCCTGCCTGAGCTCAGGGACCTGCTGCCGAATCTTCCACCCCCGTTGCCACTGGAGCCCGATGAGGCCCGCACGCGTCTGCTGGAGGCACTCTGTCGCCTCGTACTTGGGATGACCACCAGCAGCCGTCCTCTCCTCCTCTGCCTTGACGATCTTCACTGGGCGGACAGCGCGACCCTGGATTGGATCATCTGCTTGGCCCGTCGGCTCACTGACCAACCCGCGCTTGTGCTCGGTACCTATCGGACCGAGGAGCGCTGGAGAATCGACGAATTGAGGCATAATCTGCTCCGGCTCGGGGTGCTGTCGGAGATCCGGTTGACGCGGCTGACGCGATCCTCAGTGCTTCAGATCGTGCATCATGTCGCCGGCCGGCGGCGCGGTGCAGAGGCCCTCTCCTGCCGCCTCCACGCCGCCACGGGCGGGAATCCCTTCTTCCTCCTCGAGATACTGCGACTCTTGTCGGAGTCGGGCCAGCTCACCGAGGACCTTAGATCTGTGGAAGAGATGCCGCTGCCGGACAGCGTCCGCGAGGCCGTCGACGCTCGCCTGAGGACCCTGGAGCCGCAGGCCCGACAGGTTCTGGAGGCCGCCGCTGTCCTCGGCCCGTCCTTCGACTTCAACCTGGTAGTGCAGACGGCCGGCCGTGGTGAGATTGAGACCGTCGACGCCCTGGGCCAGGCGGTCGCTCGCCAGATTCTGAGGGAGCGCTCATTGAGCTACAGCTTCCGGCACGCGCTCATCCGCCAGTCAGTGGAGGCGGGCCTCGGGCCCGTCCGTCGCCACCTCCTTCATCGCCGGGCTGCTCAAGCCACGGAACGCCTCACTCCAGAGGCCCACGCGCAGATTGCCTACCACTACGAGCATGGAGGTGAGACGGAAAAGGCACTGCGCTACTATCGCCGGGCCGCTCGCCAGGCCAGGGATCTCTTCGCCTGGCAGGAGGCGGAGGGGCTAGAGAGCCGGATTCTGCAACTAGTGGATCAGATTGACTGCGACCGTTCGGATTCGCGCTACGTGGCTTTGCGCTGCAAGGTCCTCACCAGCCGCGCCCACACGCGCTTCCTGCAGGGAAGCTTGGAGGCGCGGGACGCGGACCTTGCCTACCTGGATGCTGTGGCCGAGGCCAGCGGCGATGGCGATCTCCAACTGCGGGCTCGGGTGGAACGCGTGCGATACCTGAACCTGGATGCGCACTATGAAGATGCCGTGCGCGCCGCCCGGGAGGGACTGGCATTGGCCAAGTCGTTGGGCCGGATGGGCACGGCGTCCCGCCTGCTGGCCCAGATCGGCTTCGCCCACTACTTTCTGGGCCAGCCCAACGAGGCGATGGAGGCTTTGAGATCGGCCTTGGATGCCGTCGGAGAGAAGGAAGCTCCCAGGCTTCGGGGCCGGATTGCCCACATCTTGGGATACGTCTACTTCCACCTGGGCGACTACGCTCAGTCTCTGCATTGGCAGGAGGAGGCCTATGCCTGTCACAAGACGATCGGTGACTCCAACCGGGTGGCCTGGGACGGTCTCGATATGGGCGCTGTCCATCTTGAGCTGGGCGATTTAGACGAGGCTGAAGCGCACCTGTCCAAGCATTTGACGCTGGCCCGTCGCATCGGGGCGCGCCCTGCAGAGGCGTACGGCGTGACGCTTCTAGGGTCCTACGAGCTTCACCGTGGTGCGTACGGCAGAGCGGCGAGTCGCTTCCGCCAGGCTAACGCGCTCCAGCATCGCCTGCGGAGCGAGCACGGTGCGATGGCTGCCGAGCTGGGCGAAGGACTGGCTCTCTTCCATCTGGGCGCTCTCCCTCAGGCACGGCGGCTGCTTCAGAATGCCATCGAGCGGGGCCGCTCCATCGGTCATCGACGCCGACTGGCGGAGGGTCTCGTGGCGTTAGGATTGGTTGAGACCGCGGACGGGGCGCTGGACACTGCTCAGAGTATCCTTACGGAGGCTTCGCATCTATCTCGGGACGCCGAGTGCTGGGAGCCCCTCCTGGGGGCGCTCAGCGCGCTGTCTCGAGTTGCCCGGGCCCAAGGCGACCTAGCTGCGGCGGCGGAGCGTGCTCGTGACGCCCTCCGTCTGGCCGAGGAGCATCATCTGCCGGTCTTCCAGGTATGGGGGGCAGTGGAGCTGGGGTCGACGCTGCTGGCTCAAGGTAGACCACACGAAGCACTGGGGCAGACGTCCGCGGCCCTCGAAGCGCTCAGCCAAATGCATCAGGCATGGATCGGCAGCGAGGAGATTCACCAGGCCCACGCCCGGGTGCTGGAGGCCTTGGATCGCGACGCGGAGGCGCGCGAACAGGCTCAGCTGGCGGAGGACGTCATCCAGGCCAAGGCCGACCGCATCAGCGATCCAGACGCGCGCCAGCGGTATCTCCGGCACCTCAGCCTCAGCTTATCGACCCTGTCAAACGCAGTCAACTAGCAGGACGCCTAACTGGCCGCACCCCGCCTGTTGTCCTTACGCTTTGCGCTTCACCTCCTACACCTGCCCTCTGACCCGCCCAGTCGCCAAGACTGGTCGCCTTGTTACTTCTTGTGGACATTTTGTGGACACCCCTGTGGTAGACTACCATTGCTTCACGCCGCAGCGGAGAGGGGCATCAGGACATGTGCGTCCGAGACACCTTTAATGTTGCAGGCAACAACGTGATCGCCGTCCATTGGG
>CAZGSX010000175.1:0-3830 GCA_964528475.1 uncultured Anaerolineales bacterium | reverse complement strand
GTTGTCTTGATCGGCGGGGCTACGGGCGCGCTGGGTTCGGCGGTCACTGAGGTGCTCGCCAAAACCGGAGCCCGTCTGGCTTTGACCAGCACCTCGAGCGCTCAGCTGGAGGGCCTGGCGGAGGAGATTGAGCTGCCCGATGATCGGCTCCTGCTATCGACTGTGGACGCCACCGATGCTGAGAGCGTCGAACAGCTGGTGTCGGATGTGTTGGAGCGTTTCGGAGCGCTTCACATCCTCCTCAACACCATCGGCGGGTGGGGCGGAGGGAAGACAGTGGCAGAGACGCCCCTCGAGGCGTGGGACTGGATGTTGACGCTGAACCTGCGTTCCGCTTTTCTCCTCTCCCGGGCTGTGCTGCCCCCCATGCTGGAGGCTGGCTGGGGTCGCATCGTGCACACCAGCTCGAAGACGGCGCTGGAGCCTCGGGCGAAGCAGGCTGGCTACGCCGTGGCGAAGATGGGGCTCATCACCCTGACAGAGACGATCGCGGCCGAGGTCGAGGGGCGGGGGGTCACGGCCAACGTCGTTCTCCCCAGCATCATCGATACCCCGGCCAATCGCCGCATGATGTCGGGCGCGGACGCCAACCGCTGGGTGCCTCCTAGACATATCGCCGAGACCATGTGTTTTCTGTGCCGGGACGTGGCCGGCTCCATAAACGGGGAACGGATTCGGATGTACGGCGAAGTGTAGCAGCCTGCGTTGGGCAATCGCAGCAGCCTGTTGATCGCCAGCGGGCGGTATCAGTGGGCTGTGCGCTGCCCGGATGCATTCCTGAATGCTATCGTGTGAAGGGAGGGTGCATCGCTTCTGTACCCGCCCCGAAGCCGTGAATCCTATTCGCCGAGGATCTCACGGCCTAATGAGATGCTAGGAACGTTGCGAGACGCGGAAGGGAGGCTTCTGATCTGCAAGGCTCTGCCGGAAACCAAGCTACTGCATTTGCCCTGGCGGACCTGCTCCGAGCGCAGGCCGGGCGGTGTTCGAACTGGGTGCCCCTCCCGGGCCAACGGTTCTCTGATTTACTAGATGGCTATTGACTTTATTCCCCAGAGGGTGTATAATATCTCAACACGCAGCCCGGAATCTGGGTCCAAGTGAACGGGGTAACGAACTCATCAAAGGAGCCAGTCGTGTTCGAAGACGTCATATATCTGGATAATGCCGCCGCCACCCGACTTGACGAGCGGGTGTTGGAGGCGATGAAGCCCTACTTTTTCGATAGCTACGCCGTGGCCACCTCCCAATTCGGCTATTCGGTGGGCATTGATGCGCGGGACGCGCTGGACGACGCGCGGCAGCGGGTCGCCGCCCGTATGGGCGCCCAGGCGGATGAGTTTGTCTTTACCTCTGGTAGCACAGAGTCCACCAACCTGGCGCTGAAGGGCGTGGCGCGGGCGGTGCAGGGATCCAAACGGCGCATCATCGTGAGCGCGATCGAGGATTTCCCCGTCCTCCACAGCGCCCGCACGCTGGGGAAGCAGGGGTTTGAGGTCGTCGAGGTGGATGTTGATGAGATGGGGCGCCTGGATCTGGACGGATTGCGGGCGGCTGTCAATCCGCAGACCGCGCTGGTATCGGTTCAGGCCGCCAACCAGGAGATTGGGACGGTACAGGACCTGGCGTCGGTTGGAGAGATCTGTCGCGAACACGATGCTCTCTTTCACACGGACGCCACTCACAGCTTCACGCGGGTCCCCTTGGACGTGCGGGAGCTACCCGTAGATCTGGTCTCCGTCTCGGCTCACACGATCCATGGCCCGAAAGGGATCGGAGGTCTGTACATTCGCGAGGGCACGCCTATCCACAAGTGGATGGACGGAGGCTTTCAGGAGTTCAACCTCCGGCCGGGGGTGGAGAATATCCCCGGGGCTGTGGGGTTTGCCAAGGCAGTCGAGTTGGTTACGGCGGAGGAGAACTCGCGGCTTCAGGGCCTGCGGGATGAGCTCGTCGATCGTCTGCTGGCAATCTCCCATACGCGTCTCAACGGTCACTCGATCCATCGCCTGCCGCACAATGCTAACATCTCCTTCCGTTTCGTCGAGGGGGAGTCGCTGCTCCTCCATCTGGACATGCGCGGGTTCGCTGTTAGCACCGGGTCTGCTTGTTTCAGCCGTTCCCTCGAGGCAAGCCACGTCATCCTGGGTATCGGCGGGAACCATGAGCGGGCTCATGGATCGGTTAGGTTCACATTCGGTCGGTTTAATGCGAAAGAGGACGTTGAGGCGGTGAGCGAGGCGGTTGCTGAAGTGGTCCGCGAACTGAGACGAATCAGTCCGTTGGGTAAGGAGCAGTCCTAGGTCAACGTTGTATGAACGTTGTCTACTATGAAGGAGCAACACAAGATGCTGAGTAAGAACATGCAGGATGCCATCAATGCACAAGTTCGGGACGAGCTGTACTCCGCCTATCTCTATCTCTCCATGGCGGCCTACTTCGAGTCCCTCAGTCTTCCGGGCTTTGCTAGCTGGATGCGCGTGCAGAGTGAGGAAGAAGTCTCCCATGCTATGAAGCTGTTCGACTTCGTGAATGAGCGGGGCGGACGCGTCGAGCTACATGCTATCGAGAAACCGCCCGTCGAGTTCGAGTCCCCGCACGATGTCTTCGAGGCGACGTACGAGCACGAGCAGAAGGTCACTGGGCTGATCCACGACCTCTACAAGTTGGCGTTGGAGGAGCAGGATTACGCCTCCCAGGTGATGCTGCAGTGGTTCATCGAGGAACAGGTTGAGGAGGAGGATAACGTCTCCCAGATCTTGGACCTGCTGAACCGACTGGGGGACAACGATCGCGGCCTGGTCTTGATGGATAGGGAGTTGGGCCAGCGAAGGGCTGACTAGCGACTAGCGAAAGGCCTGGTTCTCTGCCGGGGGCTTTCCCGGTCGGAAGGACCAGGTCCTGGGATTGAAGGAGATCGATACATGCCGCTTCCATACAGTGAAATTGTGATGGAGCATTTCCGCAACCCCCACAATGTGGGGCAGCTGGAGAATGCCGACGCCAAGGCAACCGAGGGGAGCCCTGCCTGTGGCGACATGGTAGCCGTCTATCTCAAAGTTGACGAGGAGACGAAACGGATTGAGGATATCAAGTTCGAGTCGTACGGCTGTGCCTCCAACATCGCCACCGGTTCGATCATCACCGAGTTGGCCAAGGGCAAGACCTTGGAGGAGGCCAAGCAGATCACCTGGCAAGAGGCCTCCGACGCCTTAGGGGGGCTGCCGTCGATCAAGGTCCATTGCTCGGTGCTGGCCGTGGACGCCCTCCGGGCGGCCATTCGCAATTACGAGGAGCGTCACGGGCTGATCACGGAGCGGGAGCCCACGACGGTAAAGCTGGTTCGCCAGCGGCTCAAGCGGGTGATGAATCCCGTGGTGGGCCTGGATCTGGTGCGCACCGACCTGGTGCAGGATATCGCGGTCTCTGACGGCGTCGTGCGGGTCGATATCTCGCTCCCCGAGGATCACCAGTTCGCCAGAAATATCCGGCACGAGATCCTGGAGAAGCTAGAGCATCGCTGGGACGTGGAGGAAGTGGTGGTCAACTTCACCGGTGGAGAGGGGGCGTAATGGCCGAGATCAAGGTCAATACCACCAAGGCTGAGTGCCCCGTGCACCCCGACCATCGCGTGGACTGCCGCGGCGAAACCTGCCCGGTGCCGCTCGTGGAGGTGCGCAAGGCGTTGCGCGCGGCGGAGCCGGGTGACGTGCTGGAGGTGGTGGGCACACATCCGGCCTCTATGGAGGAGATCCCCATGGCGGTTAAGGCATTGGGGATGGAGCTCCTCTGTGTTGAGGGGACGGAGAACGATTGGAGGATCTGCATCA
>CAZGSX010000174.1:0-3872 GCA_964528475.1 uncultured Anaerolineales bacterium | reverse complement strand
CGGCATTCATGCCCCGACCGGAGTTCCCCGGTGTGGAGCCCGAGGACCTGCTCGAAGGCACCGGAGGGCGTGTGCACGCAGAGCACCAGGCGGACATCATCAGCCTCGCCCAAGGCGCGCACTACAGCCTCCAACTCCAGTGGCTCCCCAACCCACGAAACCATTGCCCCAGGTGCTTCGCCGTTCTGAAGTGCAAGGCACCCTCACGGCGTGAGAATGGCGCGCACGTCCGGCAGGCTGAGGAATGACGCACGCAGTTCGGTCTGGCCGATATGACCGACGACATATCGCACGGTCTCCCGCGCTTTCCGCCGGAGCGTCTCGGCCTCGGTCGGATCCTCCTCGATCCGGCTGAGCGCCCGCAGGATGCGCCACAGACTGCGCCGCGACCCGATCGCTTCGGCGTTGGCATGCGCCTCCAGGAAAGACTCCCGGGCGGCGGACAGCTCGCCCGACCTTTCCAGAGCGAGACCCCGCACATACAGAGCGTCCGACACGTAGGCCCGCATCCCCCACCGGCGCAGATCGGTGAGCAGTCCGTCGACCACCGTCACGCAGCGCGCATGAGCCCCCTGCTCCAGCACCAACTCGGCCTCGGCAAGGACCGACGGCACGAACAGAACAGGCCAGGACTCTCGATAGGGATCCTCTCTGACCTCCTCGATCCTGGCTTGGGCCTGGGCCACGTCACCGTCCAAGAGGTGCAGGTGCATCAAGATACCCAGAATCTTCGCGCGATCGACGAAGTAATTCAGCTTCTCTCCCGACGAGAGCGCGACGCGCGCTGTCTCCAGTCCCTGCGCCACGGCGCCCATGTCTGCGTAAAGCGCCGCCAACTCCGACCGTGTAGACGTCTGCGAGGGTGCGAAACCCGCCCGGTCCCCCAAACGTATCGCCGTCTGCATAACAGTGATGGCTCGGCTCACCTGGCCGCGATCCCAGAGCGCATAGCCCACCTTCCATCGACTGTGCGATTCGCCCCATAGGTTGTCGATGGATCGGCTGATCTCAAAGGCCTCATCCGAGAGCGCTATGGCCCGATTGTAGTCGCCAGAGAACACATGGGCCGCGGAGGACGACGCCAGACTGTCAGCCAGCATCGGCACGTCGCCGAGCTCGCGCCAGAGCTCACTCGCCTGGCGCAGCGAAGCCTTGGCTTTGTCAATGCGACCGGTGTACAGGTAGATGACGCCGCCCAGATCGTTAAGCGTCTGAGCCATCTGCCCGCGAAGATCGAGTTGGCGAGCCAGATCCAGCGATCGTTCGCCGCACTCAATCGTCTCGTGCCAGCGGCCTGCCCACTGGTTGGCCAGGCACAGGCCCCATAAAATCTTGGCCTCCGCCGCCTGATCTCCCAACCTATCCGCCAGGGTCAGAGCTTGCTCCCCCAGAAGCCGTGCTTGCTCCGGATCATGGACCGCGGTCGGGACCGACTGAACCGTAGCGCGGGCCATCAAGGACGCTAATTCCATGTGACGGTCGTCGCGCTCCTGGGCCAGCGAACCCATGCGCCGATACACATCCAGCGCCTGATCGAATCGGGAGTCCAGCTCCAGCGACCGCCCCAGACGCAGGTAGAGAACCGTCAGCTCGCTACCGGCATCCTGAATGTCGCGGGCCACCTCGATCGCCTGGCGGTAGTGCCCGACGGCTTCAGCGTTGGCGTAGATGCGACCGGCTGCATCGCCGGCCCGCTTCAGGTGCGCTATCTCCTTCCGGCGACGCCCGGCCTCTGCGAAGTGCCTGGCCAGCGCTGGGGCGATTTCGTCAGTGGCCCCCTGGTAGAGCGCCTCCAGCGCGTCGCCCACGGCCTCGTGCAGGTAAGCCCGCTCAACTGGGTCCAGGCTGTGGTAAAGATGCTTCTGGAACAGGCTGTGGCTGAACCGATAGCGGGAGATGCGAGTTCCGTTGACCCGTCGCACACCACCGGCTCGCACTAGACCATGCCTGTGGGACAAGCCGCCGCTCAACAAGCCCACCATCTCTCCCACGCTGACCTGACGAACACGGGCCAAAACCTCGGCCGTGAACGTCTCGCCCTCCACGCTGGCCGTCGCCAACACGTCCCGGAGACGGGGATCCAAGCGGTGGATGCGCCTCTCGATCACCCCCTCCACGCGCCGGGGCAGCGCATCCCAGTGCATGGCCGAGCCCTCCACCCAGCGCCCGCCCTCATCCCGTTGGATATGCCCGTGTTCCTCCATGTCCCGCAGGATTTCGACGGTAAAGAGGGGATGGCCTCGAGTGCTCTGGGACAACTCATACCGAAAGCCCTCACCAAGCCGATTCGGTTCGGTGTCGAGCAGTGCATCGACGAACCTGCGCCCCTCGTTCTCTTCCTCGGCCAGATGCACCCAGACGTCACCATAGAGCCGCTTGAACTCGTCAAGAACGCCGAGCAATGGGTGCTCCTCCCCCTCCCGCCCCAGGGCCACATCCTCCGGGCGGTAGGCGCCCAGAACAAGGCAGGGACACCCAGGGAGCTGACGACCGAGGTGGAACAAGAGGCCGATAGAGGAGACATCCGCCCAGTGCAAATCGTCTAGGATCAGCAGCAAGGGCTGCGTCTGTGACACGGCCCGGAGCACGTCCGCGACCTCCGCGAAGATGCGCTCCTGACCGATTCGGATCGCCCGACTCTCGCCGCGGTGATCGCTCACTGCACCCTGCAGGAGTCCCAACAGCCTCGGGCCGACGCCATCGTGGGCAGCCGCCCGTTGCAGGAGCGGCTGAGCTGCGAGTAACGTGTCCAGTAGATGCGGGCCGTGCGTGACCAACGCGTCGACCACCTGCGGCAGGGCATGCCACAGGTCCAGTGCGTGGCGGCGCGTGATGGTACCGGCCGCCCATTCTTGCTCGACGTCCGCGCTCAGCCTGCGCAGTATCTCCCGGAAGGGCAAGTAGGGATCGCCTGCGCCGGTGAACGTGGTGCAGGTTCCCGAGGCGACCAGCAGGTCCGGGTGGACCTCCCGGGCCCGCTGAGAGAACTCATCCATCAGACGCGTCTTTCCCCAGCCGGCCTCCCCGCTCACAAGGGCGACCTGCGCCCGCCCCGCCAACGCAGCCTCCAAGAAACCCGCCAAACGGTCCAGCTCTGCCTCGCGGCGGACGAAGGGAACTTCCGGTGTGACGGCCGGCTCGCTCTGCTCGTCCAGAAACGCCGGGCGTTGCGGTTCGACGGTCAGGAGACCCGCCTGGGCCGCGGGGAGGGGCTGCAAGTCACCGTCGCGGATTTGCTCATACAGCACGGTGGTCTGTTCCGCCGGTTCGACGTCCAGCTCGTCGGCGAGCACCAGGCGACACTCCTCATACTGAGCCAGCGCGGCGCCACGCTGACCGCTGAGCGCCAGCCAGGTCATCACGCGCCGGTGGGCCTCCTCGCGCCACGGTTCCAGGTCAAGGAAGCGACGCATGAAGTCAATAGCGGCCTCCAAGTCGCCCTGAGCGGCGTGGTGTTCCGCCAGCGCGTGCAGGGCCTCAAGCTTCATCTCGCGCAGTCGCGCCCGTTCGGACAGCGACCAGCTCTCGAAATCGGGTGCGTGGCGGACGTAGAACCCTTCGAGGAAGTCACCCTGATAGAGGTCAATGGCGCGCTGAGCGCGCTGCGGCGTGTCGCTCCCGGTCCCCTGCTGGAGCAGGGCATCGAACTCGACGGCGTCGACCCACCAGTCGGCCTCTGGCGCCAGAGCCACGGTGTCGCGTTCGATGCGAAGATGAGCTCCGAGATGCTCCCGCAGCTGCTGCAACGCCTTCCGCAGATTGCCGCGGGCAGCTGCTTCCGGAAAGTCTCCCCACAGCAAGGCGGCCAGGGCGGCGCGGGAGTGCATACGGCCCGTCACCGCCAAGTAGAAGAGCAAGGCCTGCGCCTTGGT
>CAZGSX010000173.1:0-3898 GCA_964528475.1 uncultured Anaerolineales bacterium | reverse complement strand
TGTACCAGGCTCAGGGGTGGCTGATGAGCGCCATTTGGCGGGGAGGTGCCGGCGACGAATAGCCTACGCTGCAAGCAGTGGAATATGCTCACCGGGTCGCTTACCCCTGCCCGTCCGGTCGGTCTCCCTCGCTTGGGCCGGCAGCTGCACGATGACCCGGGCGCCCTCTCCGGGCGCCGTCTCGATGTGAAAGGAACCTCCGAGCAGCGTGGCCCGTTCGCGCATCCCCATCATCCCGAAGTGCCCGGCCTGCGTGAGCACGTCGGGCCGGGATGGAAGGTCGAAGCCCACGCCGTCGTCGCTGACGGAGAGCACGAGTCCTTCAGAAGTTGCACGAACGTGGACGATGACGTTCTGGGCTTCGGCGTGCTGGACCGCGTTGTTGAGGGCCTCCTGAGCGATGCGGTAGGCGGCCAGCTCGACGGCCGCGGCGTGGCGACGCCCGGAGCCTTCTCTTTCCAACTGGACCTGGGCGCTGGTCCGCTCGTCGGCCTGACGGACGAGCATCTCCAGTGCCGGGATGAAGCCGAGATCCTCCAGGTAGGAGGGGCGGAGGGCGCCGATGACGCGGCGCAATTCCTCTAAGGTTTCGCGCTCGGCGCCCCGGAAGTCGTCCAGAAGACTGCGCGCTTCGGCGACCTCGTCGCGCGAAAGCAGGCGCTGAACCATCTCGGCCCCGTGGCCCAGCGCGATCAGATCCTGCACCGGCCCGTCATGGAGCTCGCGGGCGAGGCGCGCCTGCTCGGCCTCCTGGCCCTCGGTGACGGCGGTGAGGTAGTCCCGTACACCGGCATCGTAGCCGCGGATCCGCTCCGCCATGTCGGCCAGGGCGCGGTGGAGGTCCTGGATCTCCTGGACGCCGTCGACTGGGCCCTCGGCCTCTCGGCTATAGAGATGGCTGAGAGATCGCCCCACGAGACCTGCTCGGCGGCACTGGACCGGGTTTGCAGGGGGCGGATGACGGTGCGCCAGCCGAAGGTAAGAATCAGCAGGGAGACGACGGCCGCGCCGACGGCCACGACCGGCGCAAGGTTGGATAGACGGAGGATAGGGCCGATGATGTCATTGACGGGCTCGCGGACGAGCACCTCCCATTCGGTCCCGGTGATGGGCACGAAGGCGATCAGCACCGGTCCAGCCGAGTCCGTAGAGACGAGGACGGACCCCTCGTCCCGCCGGAGCGCCGGCGCGATGCCCCAGAGAGCCTTTTCGCCAGGTCGAAGCCCCGCGCCGGATTGAGCGAGTATTTCCCCGGCGCCGTTGACGACGACGAGCGAGGCAGTCTGCGGCTGGTTCTCGAAGATCGGGGGCATCCAATCAGAGAGGCCCTGGCCGTCGGGACTGACAACGCCGTGGGCCAGACCATCCTGGATGAAGCGCGCCGCCAACCGGGCCAGGGAGAGGTCGCGATCGGCCACGAAGTCGCGCATGGCGCGCTGGTGCGCATATACACCCGTGAAGGCGAGGGCTATGATGACGAAGGTAACCGGCAGCACCGCCCAGAGGAAGAGCTGGAACTGGAGGCTACGCGCGAATCGGAGAAAACGGTGCCTCATAGTGGGTGCCCCTGGTGCTGCGTGACTGGATGACGGACTGGCTGTGGCAGCACCGCCCAGAGGAAGAGCTGAAACTGGAGGCTACGCGCGAATCGGAGAAAACGGTGCCTCATAGTGGGTGCCCCTGGTGCTGCGTGACTGGATGACGGACTGGCTGTGGCAGCACCGCCCAGAGGAAGAGCTGAAACTGGACGCTACAGAGAGAACGTGTAAGGCGGCGTCTCATAGATCGTTCCACTTCCGGCGTCTCACTCGATGACGATCCAGCCGCGCTTCAGTGCTTCCGTGACCACCTCGGCGCGGCTGTTTGCGCCGAGCTTGCCGTAGATGCTGGCCAGGTGCCCCTGCACGGTCCGGTGGCTGATCCCCAGCTCCCGTCCGACCTCGCGATTCGTCATGCCGTGGGCCACGAGGCGCAGGACGTCGATCTCCCTGGGCGTGAGAGGCTCTATCTGGTCGGCGGCGCTCGCCGGGCGGCGGCCGGTGGCCTGCTGCACGACCTTGCTGGCGACCTCTGGGCTCAAGGCAGATTCGCCACGATCGACGGTGCGGACCGCGTCGATCTGCTCGTCGGCGCCGGCGGTCTTGAGTACGTAGCCATCCGCGCCGGCCTCCAGGAGGGCGAAGACGTAGGGATCGTCGTCGTAGGCGGTCAGGATAAGCACGCGGGTGTTGGGGAAGCGAGCTTTGATCCGGCGAGTGGCCTCCACCCCGGTCACCTCGGGCATACGGATGTCGAGGACCGCGACATCCGGGCGGTGCTCGTTGACCAGGCGGACGGCCTCGGCCCCGTCAGAGGCCTCGGCCACCACCTCGATGGCCGGATCTTCCTCCAGGAAGCGGCGGATGCCCTGCCGGACCACGGCATGGTCGTCGGCCAGGATCACCCGAATCTGCTTTGTCACGTCATCCTCCATTCGATGTATATCACGCAGGACTAGCCCAGGCTTCGGTTAACCCTGCTCAGTCAGACGGGGACCTGGAGGAGGCCTTGATCGCAAGCGGCCTCTTGGGTCACCCCTTCCACACGCCGTGGCACTCAGGCCCCTCTATCTCATCCTATTCCTCTGAGATCAGGCTCTGAAAGCTGATCTGTGGTTCACCCCAGTCCTTGTACCAGACTTGGCCGCTGTAGGCGTTGACGTCCAGCTCGCCGACCAGCTCCTCACCGCTCCGCACGTAGAACTCGTAGAAGCCGTAGTAGGTTGCTGTGTCGTCGGTGAGGTCGAAGTCGGCGCCCAACCCGTCGACCGCTTCCTCGGCGATGCTGCGGGCCTCAGTGGCGGATACGGCCGTCTCGTCGACGGGTCCTTCGGGGAGCAGGAGGCGGCCCAACATACCGTAACCGCCGCCGACCTCCGCCACCCTGGCGCCGTACTTGGTATTCCAGAACACGTTCGGGCCGGCCTTGGGCGATATCCGAGCCTGGCCCTTGCCCACCATCAGCCCGAACGCGTGACGACCGGTGCTGCGCTCGATCACCTCCGCCTGATAAGCGAACGTGAACTCTCGTAAGCTCGCCAGGGCCAGGTCTGAGTTGCCTTGCTGATCCAGATACTCCTGGATTTCGGCTCCCAGTTGCTCGGTGGGCACAGACTCACCGGTGGAGAAGTCATAGACGTAGTCCGTCCCACCGCCAATCATGCCGAACCCCCGGGACCCAGGCTGAAGCCAGGGTGACCCTGTCTAGCGGACTCAGCCGACTCCCTTGAAGCACGACCCAGAAAGAAGACCCCAACGCCGAACAGAACGACAATGACAGCCACAAGGACTGCCCAAAGAACGTTCTTCCTGCTCATCCCGTTCACCTGCATTGGCGATCGCTGCCCAACTGTCTAGCTCCATTGTATCCGTTCGCCAAGCACGGCGACAGGGCTGATCGGCGGTCTCGTTCCTAGGCAGTCTTGCCTGTCTCCTTCCTGTCCCCGGGTGGGCAGAACAACCTGCATCGACGCCCGGGGGCAGCTCCATCCCTCAACCTCCCGCGCTCAGGCCCCGGCCTCCAGCTTCTCCTTGAAGAAGATCAACTCACCACTGGGCGGATGGAGGCCGAGGGAGCCACTGCGACGAGATAGCCTCTTCGGCGACGCGGTGGTCCCCTCCCTTGGGTGCCACACGCCGTCCGCGGCTCCCGGCTGCAGGCAGCTCCGGTGGCGCCTGCTCTTCTCGCTGCCAACAGCCAGAGAGACGACGCGGCTGACTTCACCCGCTTAGCTCCACTCGGCGCAGCAGCTGCGCGTTGATGGCCACGATGACCGTGCTCAACGACATTAGGAGCGCCCCCACCGCCGGCGATAGCAGGATGCCCAGCGGCGCCAGCACGCCGGCGGCCAGCGGGAGAG
>CAZGSX010000172.1:0-3941 GCA_964528475.1 uncultured Anaerolineales bacterium | reverse complement strand
TCACCTGGCTGGATCGCTGTCGTGCCCGGACCGAGGAAGAACTCCTCGGCCGGTACCACCCGCTCTCCGCTTGGCCCATAAAGGACCACGCGCCCCTCCAGCAACAGTGTGGCTGGGGCAGTGTCGGCGGCGGGGGAAGCGTTGCACAGATTGCCGCCCAACGTGGCGCGGTTTCGTAGCTGGTAGGAGGCGACAGAGTTAGCCGCCTCCACTAGCAGCGGATAGCGCGTCTGCACGACCGGATGACCAGCGACCTGGTTGAGTGTCGTCGCCGCGCCAATGGTCAATACTTCCTCATCGTCGAGCCGAATGGCCTGCATACCCGGCAGATGCTTCACATCCACCATCGTTTCGGGTCGGACCAACCCGTCGCGCATCCGGACGAAGAGGTCGGTGCCGCCCATGAGGGGACGTGCCTGCTCAGGGCGCTCAGCGAGTATAC
The DNA here is from genome assembly GCA_964528475.1 of uncultured Anaerolineales bacterium. GTDB lineage: Bacteria > Chloroflexota > Anaerolineae > B4-G1 > B4-G1 > SKLM01. Next base: position 3,499 of record CAZGSX010000172.1, on the reverse strand, counting down.
GACTGGCCTCAGCCAGCGAGGAAGGCTTGACATAGTCGAACTCAGGGAGTCCGGGACTCGGCATGTACATCACCAACCACCTCCTTCGTCATTTGGACAGTAGCTTGGCTATCTTGGATCAACCTAGAAAAAGTTAGGCGAGCGCCGGTCCCGCTCGGGGGGGCCGGGCCAGCCTGCTTTGGAAGCCCGCTGGACGGATCCAGGTGGGCTAGGAACAAGCACGTCACTCCGTTATGTAGGGCTCTCCAAGCGCCTCCGGCTTTGCGCCCCCCCATCTGAGCCTGAACCACCTGGTTGAAATCATAACCAACACCGCCAGGGTTATGGCAAAGGGGATCGTCCTCCAGATGTACCTGGAGAGAACGCCAGGCAGGACGAGTTGCGGATTGAGCGAAAGCTGCCACAGGGTCCCGAAAAGCAAAGAACCAACGAGGAGAATCAGTGGATTCCACATGGAGAAGAACACAAGAGCCAACGCGATGAATCCCCAGCCCATGAGGAAATTGTAGTTCCAGACCGGGTTATAGAACAACGAGTAGACCGCACCGGCGAGCCCCCCGAGCATCCCTCCGACGGTCACGCACAGGTAGCGGGTCTTCGTGACACTGATCCCCGAGACCGCCGCGACTGATGGATCTTCTCCCACTGATCTTATCTGCAGCCCGAAGCTTGTCCTGGATAGCACGAACCACGAAATAGCCACGAGGACGATGCCTATGTAGAAGAAGGGAGAAAGACCAAAGATCGTCGGTATTCTCTCCATCCCCAAGGGCCCTGTATAGGAGTTGCCTATGTAGGTGGTAAGGCCAAAGCCGGCGATCCATATGCCCATCCCGCTCACCACCTGGTCGACACCCAACGTGGCGGAGAAGAACCCGTGGAGAAGCCCAAGCAGCCCTCCGATGGCAATGCCGGCCAAGAATCCCAGTAAGTGGCTCTCTGTAGTCTGGGCAACGATGAAGCCCATGGTGGCGCCGAAAAGCATCACGCCCTCAAGGCCGACGTTGAGAATCCCTGACCGCTGGTCGATGAGTTCGCCTAGAGCGGCAAGGCTGAGAATCGTTGAGGCTTCCAAGCTTCTGGCGATGAAATCCCACATTTAGTCTCTTCCCCCTGTGTCTCGAGCCCAGACAATCCTATAACGATAGAAAAACTGGAAAGCGACGAGCGCGATCATGACAACGCCGAGGAGCGCATAATCCACGCCAAAGCCCACCTGGAGTCTTCCCTGGACGAGTCTGCCACCTACGGTCAATCCTCCGAAAAGCAGCGCCACCGGAATCGCAGTGAGAGGGTTTCCGAGGGAAATCAATCCGCATATTATCCCGTAGAACGCAAGATCGCCAAAGTAGCCGTAGTTCCTCGAAATCTTGTAGACGCCGGGAACGGCGGCGAAATAGTGATACCCAGCCAGACCGGCGATGGCCCCTCCCAAGGCGAAGACCAGGAGCGGTATCTTGAACGTGCTTATCCCAGCGTGCCTGGCCGCCGACGGGTTATGTCCGTGGGCCTTGATCTCATAACCGATTCTGGTTGTGGCCAACAAGAAGTACAGAAACACCGCGACTCCGAGGGCAAGAAGGATCGTGAATGGCACGTTCAGGATCAGAGGGGCGTGTACAGAAGCGGGTAGCTCAAAGCTCTCACCCCGCCCGCCGGGATTCATGAAGGGTCCCCCCTCTTTGATCATGTGAGCAACCAGCCAGTAAGCCACGAAGTTTAAGAGCATGGTTACCACAATTTCGTTGCTCCCCAACTTCCCCTTCAAGAACCCGGCGACCGCTCCAACCCCGGCTCCCCCGAGCGCGGCGGCGCCCACCATTAGAGGGATCACAATCCCAGGGGACAGATCCAAGGAGCGAGATCGGCTGGCACCAAGGGCGAACAGAACTGCGAAAGCGGCCAGCGCCCCGACAAAGAGCTGCCCCGTCATACCGATGTTCCATAGCCCTGCCCGAAAGGGTATGATGAACGCGGATGTACACAACAACAGGAATATGAACCTGTTGAGCGTCAAGGGCAGACCGTGACGGCTCACAAAGCCGTAGTAGAAGATTTCGCGATAGGCAAGTAAAGGGCTGATCCCGGCCAAAATGAAGATGAAGCTAAATAGCCCGAGGGCGACGACGATGGCGAGGATCGAGATGACTGTTGCCTCCAAGCCGCTTAACGTCAGTCTCTTCTCGAGCTTCAATTCGTGGCTACCTATCCTCATGCCACCCATCCTCCAGACCGAACCCGGCCATCATGGCGCCGACGAGTCCTCTCTCGGTCTTCTCACCGGGGATAATGCCCATGAACTCTCCTTCGTAAATTGGTGCGACCCAATCGCTGAGAGACAGAACCTCCTCAAGGTCCTCAGAGACTAGCAAGATGCCGGCCCTCTCCTTCTTCGCCTCCATGAGCTTCTGCCGGACGAACTCCGTCGCTCCCACATCGAGGCCTTGGGTTGGCAGATTGGCGATCAGAAGGCGCGGTCTTCGTGAGAGCACGCGAGCCAAGATCAGTTTCTGCAGATTTCCCCCGGACAGGGTCCTGGCCTTCACGTCGGGACTCGGAGCTGCTACGTCGTACAGAGAGTTGATCTTTTTCGTGAGCTCTCGTATCTTCCCGTAATCCAAGATTCCGTGTCTGCAGAACTGATCGTCGAAGTAGTAGTTCAACGCGATATTCTCCACCAAGGAGAAATCACCGATGACGCCCACCTCCTTCCGCTCACAGGGAATGCACCCCATTCCCATCTTCCATCTCTCCAGGACAGAGGCGCGCGTGATGTCCTCCTTCCCAAGGATGACCCTGCCCCCTTCGGCGTCGCGCAGACCAGCAACAACCTCGGCCAGCTCGCGTTGCCCGTTGCCGGAGACACCAGCAATACCAAAAATCTCACCTTCACATATGGAAAACGAAACACCCTTCAGAGCCAGGAACCCCTTGTCGCTGAGCGCCGACACGTTCTCCACCTGGAGTACAGGGGGCCCCTTCTCCACCTTGGTCCGCTCCATCCTGAATATGACGTCTCTCCCCACCATTTGCCGAGCGAGAGTCTTCTCCGTTACGCCCCGGGTGTCCAGCCGGGCTGTGACTCCCCCACGCCTTAGGACCGTCACGCGATCGCTAATGGCTAGAACCATGGGCAGTTTGTGAGTGATGAACGGGACTATCGCAAGTTCGTCTCTGGCCATGGCCATGATGGACGCCAGGAGCTTCTCTGTCTCACCAGGCGTCAGCGCGGAAGAGGGCTCATCCAGGATGAGGAGCTTGGCGCCGCGGTAGAGGGCCTTGAGGATCTCCACCATCTGCTTTTCACCTTCCGAGAGCTGCCAGACTTTCGCCCTGAGGTCTATGTTGAATCCATACCTCTCACAAACCTCCTCCAGCTCCTCCTCCGTCTTCTTCATGTTCAGGATTCCCCGAGCCTTCGGGTGTCCCAGGATGATGTTCTCAATGACCGTGTGAGCAGACACCAGTTTACGGTGTTGATGAACCATACCTATCCCGA
>CAZGSX010000171.1:0-3978 GCA_964528475.1 uncultured Anaerolineales bacterium | reverse complement strand
CGGCGGAGGAGCGGTATTTGACATTCGGAGCGAGTCTAGTATAATTAATCCCACTGTGCGCGGGTGTAGTTCAGTGGTAGAACGTCAGCTTCCCAAGCTGGATGTCAGGGGTTCGAGTCCCCTCACCCGCTCTTAAACAGTCAAAGCCGTCGCAATCCAAGGGCAGACCACACTGACCGTCGGCGCGTGCCGGCGGTTTCGCTTTGTAAGCGGGATAGTCAGGAATAGGTATGGATCAGAATCACATCCGGGATTTTTGTATCGTCGCGCATATCGACCATGGGAAGTCGACGCTGGCCGATCGACTCCTCGAGTTGACGAGCACCATCGCCGATCGGGAGATGATGGATCAGGTCCTCGATTCCATGGATCTGGAGCGCGAGCGGGGGGTCACGATCAAGGCCTCGGCAGTACGAATGCACTATACGCCCCAGGCCCCCGACAGCGCCACCGAGGAGGAGGCGTATGAGCTCAATCTGATCGATACCCCGGGCCACGTCGATTTCTCCTATGAGGTGAGCCGGGCGTTGGCTGCGTGCGAGGGCGCGATCCTGGTCGTGGATGCCGCCCAGGGGATTGAGGCGCAGACGCTGGCGAATCTCTATCTTGCTCTCGAGGCAGATCTCGAGATTATCCCAGTGGTAAACAAGATCGATCTGAAGAGGGCGCGACCGGTGGATGTCACGCTAGAGCTGGCCTCTCTCCTGGGGGTTGAGCCAGATGAGGTGCTCCACGTCTCGGCCAAGGAGGGCTGGGAAGTCGAGCAGGTGCTGGAGGCCGTCGTGGATCGCCTCCCCCCGCCCCGCGGAGAGGAGGAGGCGCCCTTGCGCGCCCTGATCTTCGACTCGCACTATGACCCGTACAAGGGTGTGGTCGCCTACGTGCGGGTGGTGGACGGCACCCTGGAGATGGGCTCCAACCTACGACTGATGGCGACGGGTGCCACGACCGAGCCGATGGAGGTCGGCGCCTTCGCTCCGCAGATGATCGAGACGAGCAAGCTGGAGACGGGCCAGGTGGGGTATGTGGCCACGGGGCTGAAAACGGTGCGGGAGTGCCAGGTGGGCGACACGCTTACCAGTGCAGACACACCCGCTGCTAAGCCGCTGCCTGGCTACCGTCCTGTGAAACCCATGGTCTTCGCCGGCATCTACCCCATTGACGCCGACGACTTCCACACGTTACGCAACGCCTTGGAGAAACTACAGCTCAACGACGCCGCCCTGACGTTCCAGCCGGAATCGTCGCAGGCACTGCAGCACGGGTTCCGCTGCGGGTTCCTGGGCCTCTTTCACATGGAGATCGTCCAGGAGCGCCTGGAGCGCGAGTACGACCTGAGCCTGATCGCCACTGCGCCCAGCGTTGGATACCAGGCGATCACCCGCGATGGAGAGGTGGTGGAGGTGTCCGGCCCATCGGACCTCCCTGAACCCCACCGTATCGAGGAGATCCGCGAGCCCTGGGTGAAGATCCAGGTCTTCACGCCGTCGGAATACATCGGTCAGGCAATGGAGCTGATCATGCGACGGCGCGGGGAGTACGTGACCACGGAGTATCCTGACAGTGAGCGGGTGATCCTGACCTTCGAAATGCCCCTGGCCGAGATGATCGTCGACCTGCACGACCGGCTGAAGTCGGCGACCCGAGGGTATGCGTCGATGGACTATCAATTCATCGGTTATCGTGCCGAGGACCTAGTGCGCATGGATATTCTGGTGAACAAGGAACCGGTGGACGCGCTCTCGCTCATCGTCCATCGGGACAAGGCGCACGAGAAGGGGTCGGCGCTGGTGACCAGGCTGAAGGATGTCATCCCGGAGCAGCTGTTTCCCGTGCCTATCCAGGCAGCCCTGGGCGGCCGCATCATCGCCCGGGAGACGGTGAAGGCGCGACGGAAGGACGTGCTGGCGAAGTGTTACGGCGGCGATGTGACGCGCAAGCGGAAGCTGCTGGAGCGACAGAAGGAGGGACGGAAGCGGCTGAAGCAGTTGGGGGATGTAGCGATCCCGCAGGAGGCCTTCCTGGCGGTGCTGCGGTTGGACGAGGATTAGCCCTTCAGGCAGCGGCTGGGGCAGTGGGGCGGGAGAGCAGGGGGCTGGGGGAGCGGAGGCGGGCAGCGACATAAAACGGCTTCGTCCTGGCCCGCCACCATCAGATCTCCGAGGTGTGATAGGGAACGCGGATCGAGGATAGGAGAGGCTAGGCTTCAGCAGGTGCGAGGAGGCATTCCCGCCGCCAGCGTGGGGTGCAGTGGACAGCGACGGTGGGGGTCACCACCCAATTCATGCGTTTGTCATGTTCGGCACACGGAAGCTCCTCCGCCAGGCAGCAGTCATAGCACACGCCGATGCGAGTGGCCTCGGTGTGAACCAGGAAGCGATCGTAGAAGCCCCCGCCGAACCCCAGCCGGCCGCCCCGTGCATCGAAGGAGACCCCCGGTACCAGGACGACGTCAATCTCATCCGGCTCGACGCTTGGCGCATCGGCGCGAGGCTCCAGCATGCCATACGGATGGCGAACCAGCCTGTCCGGCTCGTATGGGTGGAGTGTCATACGCTGACCTTCGATGCGAGGAAGGACCCAGCGTGTGTCCGGCAGGAGATCAAACAGCGGACGCAGGTCGACTTCGTTTCGAAAGGCCATATAGGCGAGGATTGTATGCGCCTCGGTCACCACCGGCATCTCGGCCAGACGCTCGCAGACGGCAGCGGATCGTGCGGCGACCTCGGCTTCGCTGAGGTTTTCCCGGATGGTGCAGTATGTCTGGCGCAGTTCTATTTTGTCGATTGGGGTCACGGGGTTTGCCTTCCTATGGAGATGGGTGTCTCGCACACACAGCAGGTGCAAGGCACCGGGTTTAGCCTCGTCAGGTACCTCCCACTACCGACAGGTGCTAGGTACCGTGGCGATGGCGCAATTTCCTATCAACGGATGGGCAGGGCGCGGCCTGTGGCGCTGCGGTGGACGCTTCCAAAGTCCTTCAGCCCGTCCAGTTCCTCCACAGTGAACACGGGGCCATCCTGGCACACCAGTCGATCGTCCAGGGCACACTGTCCGCAGATTCCGAAGCCGCACTTCATGTACCGTTCCAAACTGAACTGGCCCGGTACGCCCTGCTCCAGGCAGAGGCGATGAAGCGCCACCAGCATCCTTTCGGGGCCGCACGCGTATACGGTGACACCCGGGTGCTGACCCACCACGCGGGAGACAATCTCGGTGACGTAGCCCCGCTCCCCCCAAGAGCCATCATCGGTCGAAATCAAGACGTCGATGTTGAGTGCCTCAAACTGCTCCACGTAGAGTAAATCGAGGGCCTTCCGGACGCCCATGGCCATCGTGGTGGGGATCCCACGCCCGACGGCCCGCTCAGCCAGGAAGTAGAGAGGCGCCGCTCCGTATCCCCCAGCCACGAGTAGCGCTCCGCGCCCCAGGTCGAGGGTGAAGCCGTTCCCGTACGGGCCCCGCCAGCCCACCAGGTCCCCCACCTTGCGTTGATGGAGCGCAGTGCTAAAGGGCCCCACCCGCGCCACAGTGACGGTGAGGGGCGCCGGTCTGGCGACCGCAAAGGGTTTCTCGTCGTTCCCCGGCAGCCAAAGCATGACAAACTGGCCTGGCTGCGCGTCCTCCACAGCAGCATCCAGCACGAACGTACGAATCGTACGAGTCTCGTCCCGGATCTCCTTGATCTCAACAATCTGCGGCAAGCTCACTCATCAGCTCCTTCCCTCGTATGCCGGGAGGAGTCTAGCACAAGAAGCGCGATCTGAAAAGCGAAAGGGCCTCCGAGCTACCATCTCCTGCTCCAGGCCCTCGTCCTCGCGGGCGGCTGCGTTTGGATCGCTCGCCCCGCAACGCGACCCCGGATAGACCAGGGCCGTGAGCAAGAGGACACGGGAGTGCTGGTCTCAGTCGCTTTCGCCCGGGTTGGCAAGCCAATGGGGCTGATGTATACTGAGCTCGCCCGGGCCCACGACTTCG
>CAZGSX010000170.1:0-4049 GCA_964528475.1 uncultured Anaerolineales bacterium | reverse complement strand
ACGTTCGTCTTCGGCCGTGGCGGCGACTCCGTGCAGCTTGACCCGGCGATCGTCACCGATGGTGAGAGCTTCCGCGTCACCGGGCAGTGCCTGGAGCCTCTGTACCAGTACGAGCCTGGGTCGACCAGGCCGATTCCCGCGCTGGCCACGGACTGCACGGCCAACGAGGACAGCACAGAGTGGACGTGCGAGCTGCGCGAGGGCGTCCAGTTCCATGACGGGACGGACTTCAACGCCGACGCCGTGGTCTTCAACTTCGAGCGCTGGCGCTTCACCGACCATCCCTACCACTTCGAGAGCCAGGTGTTCGAGTACTACGAGTACATGTTCAACGGCTTCGACGACGAGAGCATGATCACCAGCGTCGAGGCGCTCGACGAGTACACCGTGAAGTTCACCCTGTCCGATCCGCTGGCGCCGTTCCTGGCCAACCTGGCGATGGACATCTTCGCGATCTCCAGCCCGGCGGCCATCGAGGAGTACGGCGAGGACTACGGCCTGCCGTCCGCGGGCTGCGTGGGCACGGGCCCCTTCAAGTTCGTGGAGTGGATCGACGGTGACCGGATCATTGTCGAGGCGAACGAGGACTACTGGGGTGGCGCGCCCACGATCGACGAGATCATCTGGCGCGTGATCCCCGACGACTCGGCGCGGTTCCTGGCCTTGCAGGCTGGCGACATCCACGGGATGGAGCAGGCCGTGGTTGAGGACCTGGACGCCGCTGAGGCGGATCCCGATCTGTACGTGGAGACGCGGCCGGCGCTGAACACCGGCTACCTGGCGTTCCCGTTCCAGACGGTGGAGTTCCAGGACATCCGGGTGCGCGAGGCCGTGGTTCACGGCATCGATCGTGACGGCCTGGTGCAGAACTTCTACGGGAAGTACGGAGAAGTGGCGCACAACTTCCTGCCCCCGCTCATCTGGGGCCACAACGCGGACATCGAGCCTTGGGAGTATGATCCTGCTCTGTCGCAGGAGCTTCTGGCCGAGGCCGGCTTCCCGGACGGCCTGAGCGAGGTCACCATCGCGTTCGACATCGAGGACGCCGAGGGCAACGTGGTTTACGAAGAGGGCGACACGCTACCGCTGACGCTCTACTACATGCCCGTCACTCGCTTCTACTACCCGAGCCCGCAGGAGATCGGGGAGGCGATGGCCGCCAACCTGTCCGCGGCGGGCTTCGACGTGACGCTGGAGCTGGCCGGTGACTGGGCCACGTATCTCGGCTTGCGCCGCGAGGGCCGGCTGCCCGGGCTGTACATGCTGGGGTGGGGTGGCGACAACGGCGACCCGGACAACTTCCACAACTACTTCTTCGGTGGGCTGAGCTCGCTGGACGGGACGAAAGAGCCAGATCCGCGCGAGGGTTGGTACGCCAACCAGGAAGTGGCTGAGCTATGCTTCCTCGGAGCTGTGACGCCCGACCAAGCGGAGCGTGAGCCGATCTACCAGGAGATTGAGCAGCTCCTGCACGATGACGTGGCGCGCCTGTGGATCGCCCACAACAACACGCCGCTCATCTTCTCGAGCCAGGTCAGCGGCTACATACCGCAGCCCGTCGGCGCTGACTACTACGAGTACACTGTCCTCGAGGAGTAGGCCCGCGGCACAGAGCCGTCTATGACCTTTGACGTATGACGTAGATGCTCATCAGGGGGGCGGTGTGATCCGCCCCCCTGCTGCTAACCTTGAAGGGGGTGACCTTGACTCGGTATATCGTTCAACGGATTCTCTCGCTGATTCCCACCATGCTGGGCGTCACGCTGGCTGTCTTCTTGCTGCTCCGTCTTATACCGGGGGATCCGGCGGTGGCCATGCTGGGAGAGCACGCGGCCCAGGACAACGTGGAGCGGATTCGCGAGCAGCTGGGACTCAATCGTCCCCTCTTTCTGGACAGGGAGGCCCTGGAGGAGGGCGACGTCGGCGGCTTCTTCGATAGCCAGTACTTACGCTACCTGGGCAGGTTGGCCAGGGCCGATCTGGGCAGCTCCATCCATCGCCGCGTCTCCATCTCGGAGGAATTGAGCAGGCGTTTCCCTGCAACCATGGAGCTGGCGATCTGTGCTATGTTGCTGGCCATCGTGGTGGGCCTTCCCGTAGGCATTTTCTCGGCGGCCCGGCGGGGCTCCACGGTGGATAGCGTCAGCATGGTGGGTGCTCTGATCGGTGTTTCGATGCCCATTTTCTGGCTGGGTCTGATGGAGATCATGTTGTTCGCCGTGTTCCTGCAGTGGCTGCCCAGCGCCGGGCGCCTCAGCCATGCCACGGACGTCAGTTCCATTACCAACCTGATTGTGCTGGATAGCCTGTTGACAGGGAACACCGAGGCGCTGGTGGACGCGCTAAAGCACCTGGCGCTACCGACCATCGCTCTGGCCACGATTCCCATGGCCATCATCGCCCGCATGACCCGGTCCAGTATGCTGGAGGTTCTGCGGGAGGACTACGTCCGTACGGCGCATGCCAAAGGCTTGCGGGAATGGGTCGTCTTGTTGCGGCACGCACTGAAGAACGCGTTCCTGCCTGTGATCACGATCATCGGGATCCAGACCAGCAGTCTGATGGCGGGTGCTGTTCTAACGGAGACTATCTTCTCCTGGCCGGGCATCGGCAAGTGGGTCTACGATGCCATTCTGGGACGTGACTACCCCATTGTTCAGAGTGGCACGCTGCTCATTACGATCGTTATCGTGGCTGTCAACTTGGTCGTGGACTTATCCTATGCTTTCCTCGACCCCCGGATCCACTACGAGTGAGGACGTATGCTAGAGTCAACCGAACAAAGAATCGATCAAGATCAGATGGTAGGAAAGGGACGTTCGCTCTGGGGTGATGCCTGGCGGCGCCTCATCTCCAGTAATACGGCGCGGCTTGGGATGACAATCGTCACGATCTTCGTGCTGTCCACTGTACTGGCCCACTTTTTTTGGGAGTACAATGCCAAGGCTGACCTTGACTACTCATTGAAGTTGAAGCCACCGAACTTGGTGCCAACCGAGGAGGTCTCCTCGATCCATCCCTTTGGCACGGATAAGCTGGGCAGAGATATATTCCGCCGCGTGGTGCACGGTGGGTGGAACTCCCTGCGGGTTGGAGTGGTATCGGTAGGTATCTCGTTGGCGGTGGGCGGCATCTTGGGGCTCCTGGCCGGATTCTACGAAAGCATGCCGCTTGGGCGGTGGGGGCAGGCCATGCTGCTAGGCGGGATCGGCTTGGCGATGGGGGCCCTGTCTGCCTGGCTGGCGGGGCAGTTCTTCCATGTGATCACTTTCTCCTTGCTTGGCCTGGCGGGCGTGTTCTTCGGAAGCTCGCCGGTGCGCGGAAGACCAGCAGAAGTGTCGAGGGTCCGTGTGGTCCTCTTCGGCTTCGTGGGACTGCTCGTCTCCGCTGGACCGGCGCTGTTGGTTAGTCCCTATACCGCCGCCGCGTGCGGGATCCTTGGCGCATTTACCGGTACGTTGGTGTCGCTCCCACTGGGCGGGTCGTTGGTCTCGAATCTAGTCATGCGAGTCATGGACATCATCCTGGCGTTTCCTGCCTATCTGCTCGCTATCGCCATCGTGGCCTTCCTCGGCCCTGGTCTCAACAAGGCCATGATCGCTATCGGATTCGTGGGCATCCCTGTGTACGCTCGGCTGATTCGCTCCACGGAGCTATCCGTGATCCAGAAGGAGTATGTGCTCGCCGCGCAGGCTATTGGCGCTGGCCAGGGCCGCCTGCTGCTGAGACACATCGTGCCGAACACGCTCTCGCCTGTGATTGTGCAGGTAGCGATGGGGCTGGCCAGCGCCATTCTGTGGGCCGGGGCCCTCGGTTTCCTGGGGTTGGGAGCCATCCCCCCGGAGCCGGAATGGGGTGCGATCTTGGGCGATAGCTACCGATTCCTGACGAGCGGGGCGTGGTGGGCGGTGTTGTTCCCCGGACTGGCCATTATGCTAAGTGTACTGGGATTCAATCTGCTGGGCGATGGCCTGCGGGATGCTTTGGACCCCAGCCTCACGCGATGATGGTCGCGATGCGTTGACGAGGGACGGCTGGCGAGGAAGCCG
>CAZGSX010000169.1:0-4063 GCA_964528475.1 uncultured Anaerolineales bacterium | reverse complement strand
TCGTGGAGACGCTCCGCGAGTGGCACGACTACCGGCGGCGTGGCCGGATGGCCCATACGATGCGCCCCGCCCACGCGGCGGCGGCCCGCCACCGCGGCTCCTGGGGCGTCGGCCGTGACTACTTCCGGGTACGCACCGACGATGGGCGCGTGTTCGACCTCTACTACGACCGAGCCCCAAGGCACGCCGGCGACCGCAGTGGCGAGTGGTTCCTCTACCGTGAGATGACCGAATCAGCGTCCTGATCCGCCCCCTGGCGGAATCAGATCCTCAACAAGGGCGCAACTCTCGTGTCACGGGAGAGACCCGCTCATTGGAGAGAGTATGAACCTACACATAGGCCCAGTGCCAGACGATGAGCAATTCCGCCCGGAGGAGGCCACCTGGCACAAGCTCACAACACCCTCCTTCCGCCTCCTCATGCTCCTCAGCCTCCCCCTGTCGCTCATCACCGCCACCGGTGTCCTCTCCGTCTGGGCGGCCATCGCGCGAGCTCATGGGCTGGAAGGCAATGCGCAGATCGTCGTCACCCCGAGCACGCTGCTCACGTCCCTTGCTCTGGTGGCGGCTCTTGTCCTCGTCCACGAGCTGCTCCACGTGGCAGCCCTGCCACAATGCGGGTTCACCTCCGGGACAGTCGTCGGCTTCTGGCCCGAGAAGCTCGCCCCCTACGTGGCCTATCAGGGGGAGCTGCCGCGCTGGCGTTTCATCGTCAGCGGCCTGATGCCCCTGCTGGCACTCTCGGGGCTCCCCCTGCTGATCGGTGCCCTCTCCGGCTGGATGCCCTCGTGGCTCGTTCTGCTCAGTGCCGTCAACGCCTTCGTCTCCTCCGGCGACCTGATCAACACCGTCCTCCTTGTATCGCAGACGCCTCCCTCAGCCGTGGTTCGAAACAAAGCTCTCGAGACGTGGTGGCGCCTTCCGAGGTCAAAACCCCTTCGACGCTACGAGAGGTAGGCCCGGACCGCCGACCCACAGCGAGTCCATGCGCTCAGCCCACTCGGCACCGAGCCATGCACTCTGTCCTGCTGAGCCATCGATCGACTGACAGCCGCTCGGTTGTTCGCCGACCATCGAGTTGCCCGTGCCCTTGCTGGTCTGGCTCTGGCCCCCGTAGTCCGCCGCCGTGCCTGGTTCCCCGAGGGATGGTAGGCGCCGCGACTGGGCTCCCCGTGCCCCCAACACCAACGCGAACACGGCTCTCCTCGCTAGTTCGCAGTGGCGTGCAGGGCGATATCCCAGAGCCCACGAGGTAGATAGATGCGTAGCAGCCAGCGGAAACAAAGGAAGCTCCAGTTCAAGATGCACCTTAAGCCCGTGACCGTCCCCGCCGACACTGCTCCCCTCTGGCACCTCTCGCCGGCCTAGTCATCGCCATCGAGCTCCGACACGCGCCAGTCCCCTCGGGGACTACTGTCCCGTCAGACCTCAAGACCTGGCACACGACCCGTTCCACCACGGGACCTTCCGCGTTGCCTCATCATCCTCAGCGGACTGATGCGCGTCTTGATTCCCTTCGGGCGTCCCTCTCGGTTGGCGTGATTTGCGGCCGGATGCGTTGGCGGGTAGTTCTACTGAGCGCCGCCCGTGCGTCGTCTCATCTGGCGATCGGATCCGCGCCGTCCTGCAGGCCTCCCACGCGCCTCCCTCCGCTCTGATCGCAAGGATGGGCCCGAAGCCCTGATGATGCTTGACCGTAAATGAACCCCTCGACCCGCTGACGTCCGATCCATCCCATTCCCGCAGGCCTCCAGCCAGCATGCTGGTACCCCTGACCGTGGTCTCCATCCCGTGGCGTCAGGGTCTCCACCCTCACGTTCGCGACCTGCGGCGATGTGTGTATAATCAGGAACACTGTCTACGAATCGCGCCGAAGAAAGATGCTGCAGGGGGCAGCCGAATGTCAACCCACGAACAACCTGCCGGAGAACCGGCGGACAAGCTCGCACCGCTCATGCACCCCATCAACCGCGTGGCGACCCGGTACGCCACCGAGCTGATCGTGGTTGTCATCTTTCTCGCGTTTCTGGGCATGCACCTTCCCCGCCGTGCCCAGTTCCTCATCAACTGGGACAGCGTCAACTACGCCTTGGGAATACGCCAGTTCGCTCTCGAGCAGCACCAGCCCCATCCCCCGGGATACATCGGGTACATTGCTCTGGGCTGGGTGGCAAGACGTCTGGTCGGGGACTCCAACGCCGGTTTTACCCTGCTGAGCGCCGTGAGTGGCGCCGCCGCACCAGCAGCCCTCTTCCTACTCGCGTCTCGCCTCATGCCCCAGCGCTACGCCGCCGTCACGGCGGTCACCTTTGGCTTATCTCCCGTCGTATGGTACTACAGCAAGGTTGCGTTGGGCTACTCGCCGGAGGTGGCCCTCGCCCTGCTCGCTCTCTCAGCCGCGTATCAGGCCAGACGGGAGGTCTCGTTCCGGCATCTCCTCGTCGCCACCCTACTCCTCGTGACCCTCGGAGCCGTACGCCAGAGCGGCGCCCTCTTCCTGATCCCCGTCTGGCTGTACGTCATCTATGCGTTCCCTTGGCGCGAGCGCGGTCTCGCCCTTGGCCTTCTCGCTGCCGGCAACCTGGCCTGGTTGATCCCGCTGATCTGGCTGGCAGGCGGTCCCATCGCCTACTTCCGAGCCTCAAGCGGGCTCGCTGGGCTCGCCGTGGCACCCACGTCAATCTTCGGGTTCAACCCCCTGGGGTTGTTGCAGAACGTGGGCTTCGTGCTCGGAGGCATTCTCATTGGGGCCAATATCGGCCTGCTTATCATCGCCATCGCACATAGGTCCCGCTCCAGGCCCCTCTCACACCTGACGGCCCGGGATCGCAGGTTTCTTGGTCTCTGGCTCGCCCCACCTCTTCTGATGTTTGTGCTGATCCACACAGGCCAGTTGGGATACGTCCTACTGATTCTGCCTGCAGCTTACCTCTGGGTCGGGCTGTCTCTCAGGGCGCTCGTGCAACGTGGGGCACCCAGCTGGCTTTCGCCTCGTGCGCGCGGGAAGGGTGATCCCTCGCGCCGCAGTGCCGTCGTGACCGCGGTCCTTGTCGCCGCATTGGTCGTCGTCAATGTTGCTGGATCCGTGTACCTTCCCAAGCAGGCTTCGCGCCTGGCTCAACCGGAGAGGGCAACTGGCGTTGTTCAGCTCGTCAATGATCTCTTTGATTCGCTCCCTCTCTTCAGTGTCGTCTCGAGCGAGGATGCCGAAGGCGTCGCCCAGAGGGTGCGACAATATGACGTGGAGGGAAATGACCGCTACTGGGACCAGCTGATCCATCTACTAGAGGAGTACGATCCCAGCACCACCGCTCTGCTCGCCGTCCCGGATGGCGCCGGGAGCTTCCGCCACCTCACCTACTACCTTCCAGAGTATCGCGTCTACGCGCTAGGGAAGGATCTCGATGAGAACTTTGGGCACCTCTTCACGGCACAGGACGGGACCAGCGACTACGACGTCGGCGGCCTGGAGAAAGCAAGCGCTCAGCTGGATCTGCCGGATGGGATCACCCGTCTTGTTGTACCGGATCAGGGGATTATCAACCGCTTTCCAGACGCCACGAAGGGGACGCTCATAAAGCTCGTCGGTGGTGCGCAGGTGTTTGTCGTCCCCGTCGAGGATGGCGCCACCCTGCGCTTCGTGCAGCAGGGCCCGGACGATGCGCGCATTATCGTGGCACAGCCCTCCGAGAGTCGATAGCGTGTTCCGCTGACCTATCTCTCGATCACTGGGAAAGGCAATCCTAAACCGTCTCCTGAACGGTGAAGCGCCCATTCCAGCCCACGTCACCCAGGAACTTGCCCGGTCCGCCGGGCGGATTAGCACGTTTACGCCTGCTCCCTAGCGCTCGCTTCACTCCACGATGCGTCCAGGCTGCCAGCCCCCTGTCGCGCGGGGGATCGAAATCGCAACGCGCGCGTCGGCAAGTCGTCTTGACCAAGCTCTGAGGATCGCCATCTCGCCAACTCGATTCCCCATCCCGACTCGATCGGTGCGCCCTGAGACAAAAAAAGGGCCGCCCGCTTCGCCATCGAAGCTGCAGCCCCCTATCGAGTGGGCGCG
>CAZGSX010000168.1:0-4098 GCA_964528475.1 uncultured Anaerolineales bacterium | reverse complement strand
ACGTCAGTTGACGCTTTGGATGCCCAGCTCCTCCATGTCCATCTCCGCCATCTCGCCGGTGACGGTGAAGATGACCCGCTCGCAGATGTTTGTGACGCGATCCGCAGCGCGTTCCAGGTTGTGCGCGGCCCACAGAAGGTAGTTCGCCTGATCCATGCGACCGGCGTTCGCTATGATCAGTTGGAGGAGCTCATGGTAGACACGGTTGTAGAGCGCATCGACGGCGTCGTCCCGCTTCGGTACGCTGCGAGCGAGGTTCACATCTCCCGCCGCGAAGGCCTCCAAGGACTGGTGCAGCATGTCGCTCGCCTGAGCCGCCATCCCTGAGAGATGAACCGTAGACATGATCGGAGGCTGCGCACCCATCATCAAGCTGATCCTGGCAATGCCCTTGGCGTAGTCGCCGATTCTCTCCAGCTCGGACGCAATGTCCAACACTGCGGCGATGGTGCGGAGGTCGCGGGCCATGGGCTGCTGGGTCGCGATGAGCGCCAGCGCATCCGCTTCGAGCTGAAAGCGGAGCTCATTGATGAGGCGGTCCTGCGCTACGATGTCACGGGCGGCTTCTCCATCTCGATCCCTGAGCACCCTGACCGCGCGAAGCAGAGCGTCCTCCACTCGACTCCCCAGCGACAACACGCCATCCTGGAGCCGCTGCAACTCGCGATCGAAGCTCTCACGAGGCGCCATAGGTTTGCCTCTCCCTCGCAGAAGACCTGTCGAAATCACGCAGGAACTGGAACACGTTGCGGCGGAGACCATCACGGACCTGGCGGAAGAGGTGGAGCTGTTCCTCCTCACTACCGAGAGCAGCGGCCGGATCGGGGAAGCCAATGTGGTGGACGGGTCCTGATCTGAGCCAGACGGGACAGTTCTCGGCGGCGTGATCGCAGACGGTGATCACGACGTCGAAGGTCCTGTCGCGAAATTCGTCCACGGACTTGGACCGCTGACCGGAGATGTCCAGCCCCAGCTCCTCCATCGCCCGGACAGCCAGGGGATGCACATAGCCGGAGGGCTCGGTGCCGGCGGAGAAGGCCTGCCAACCCTCAAGCAGATGATTGACCAATCCTTCGGCCATCTGGCTTCGGCACGAATTCCCCGTGCAGAGGAATAGAACCTGCCTTTCCCTGGGCATCACACCCCACGCTCTCTGCTGTCAAGCCAATTGAGGATATCTCTCTCGATCTCATCGCGGGCTCTGCGGAACGCCTGGAGCACCTCCTCCTCCGTGCCCTCAGCCGTGACAGGATCCTCCACCGGCCAATAATGGCGCTCACCGAGCCCGGGGAAAGTGGGGCACATCCTCTCGGCCCTCTCACAGACGGTGATGAGAATCCCGAAATAGACCTTGTTGAAGAACTCATCCACGCCCTTGCTGCGGTGGCCCTCCAGATCGAGGCCGATCTCGTCCATCACCTGGTAGACGTAGGGATGTATGGGCGCGGGCTCAAAGCCGGCGCTATGAACCTCGAACTTGTCGCCCGCATGCTTGCGAAGGAGCGCCTCGGCCATCTGGCTGCGCGCTCGATTCTGAACACAGAGAAACAAGACCCTTGGTTTCTTCACCATTCTGCTCCAGGTCCTAGCCGAATCGGCCAGTGATATAGCGCTCGGTCATCTCTTCCTGGGGGTTGGTGAAGATGCGCTGCGTCGGCCCATGCTCGACCAGATAGCCGGCACGATCTTCATCCATCATCAAGAAGGCTGTGTAGTCCGACGCACGGGCTGCCTGCTGCATGTTATGCGTGACGATGACAATGGTGTAGGTTCTCTTGAGCTCCTGGATCAGCTCCTCGATCTTCAACGTCGCGACAGGATCGAGAGCAGAGGCCGGTTCATCCATCAGTATTACGTCAGGCTCAACAGCCAGGGCACGAGCAATGCAGAGCCGCTGCTGCTGCCCACCGGAGAGAGCGAGCGCCGACTTGTTCAAGTCGTCCTTGACCTCGTCCCAGAGCACAGCGCCACGCAAGCTGCGCTCCACGATCTCCGCCAACTCCGCCCGATCCCGGACCCCATGCGCACGGGGTCCGTAGGCTACGTTATCGAAGATGCATTTGGGAAAAGGGTTCGGCCTCTGGAAGACCATCCCAACACAGTGGCGCAGCTCCACTGGGTCCATCTCGAAGACGTTGTTGTCATCGATCAGGACATCACCTTCCACGTTGACGCCCGGGATGAGGTCGTTCATCCGGTTGAACGTGCGCAGGAAGGTGCTCTTCCCGCAGCCGGACGGCCCAATGATGGCCGTGATGGCATGGCGCGGGATCTGGATGTCGACCTCCCGCAAGGCCCGAAAATCGCCGTAGTAGAGACTATATGCCTTCGTCTCCAGCTTTACGTCCGCAAACTCCACCTATCTCCCCTCCAGTTTCGCGGTCAAACGCCGCGACACCAAATTGATGGTCAGGTTGATCAGGATGATCGTCAAGATGAGAACTGCCGCCGTGCCCATCGCCTTGTCAAAGGCGCGGGTCTCCATCGCCAGGTAATAGACATGAAGCGCCATCGAACGCCCCGGGGCACTCAGGTCGAAGAGACTGTCGGGAGCGCGCACCGTCCCACCGAAGGTGACGAAGAACACCGCGGTCTCGCTGACCACGCGTCCGACGCTGAGCACGATCCCGGTGATGATCCCTGGCGCCGCCGCCGGCAGTACGACCTTCCAAGCGGTCTGCCACTTGGTCGCTCCCAACGCCAGGCTCGCCTGGCGATATGAACGAGGGACGGCTCGGATCGCCTCCTCGCTGGCGCGGATGATGACCGGCAACACCAGGCAAGCCCCAGTCACCGCCGCCGATCGGAGGGAGAAGCTCCACCCCAGCGCCCTGGCGGAGACGAACAGCGCATAGCCAAAGAGCCCGAATACGATAGACGGCACCCCGGCAAGGACCTCCACAGCAAAGCGGACCACGCCCACCAGCGCAGGAATGAGCCCCGAACTGCTCTCCATCTCGTCGGCGTATTCGACCAAGTAGACAGATGCCATGATGCCGAGGGGGCCAGCTATGGCAATGGTCCAGAACACCAGGTAGACGGTCG
Source organism: uncultured Anaerolineales bacterium (assembly GCA_964528475.1). GTDB lineage: Bacteria > Chloroflexota > Anaerolineae > B4-G1 > B4-G1 > SKLM01. The sequence goes on along the minus strand of CAZGSX010000168.1, from coordinate 1,053 downwards.
ATACGATGGTGGTCGACATCCCTCCGACGTCGGAGGTCGCCAGTCCGCCGGCAGGGGGCGTGGTCAGAAACTCGAGGTTCAGGACCTGGGCACCCTGCAGGACGACGTAACCCACCACAGACAGGAGAATGGCGACGGCTGCCAGGCCACACAGCCACAGGAGTCCGAAGGCAGCCGCCTGGAGGAGGCGCCGACGTGCGAGATGGGTCTTCTCGGGTGCGGTGCCGCCGCTTCCGGACAAAGCCAATCGCACGAGCCGGCCCAGGGAGACATCCTCCCGCGTCATGCGCTTCATCGCCGCAGTCTGTTCGCTCATTGCCCCCCTCTTCGCTGCATCAGGACCCGCGCTAAGCCGTTGATCAGCGTGATCAGAACGAAGAGGACCACCCCCGTGGCGAAGAGCGCATCCTCGTGCAATCCAGTGGCGTAGGTGATCTCCACAGCGATATTGCCGGTCAAGGTGCGGGCCTGGCTGAGGACCATGGTCAGCGGATTGGCTCCCAGGGGCCCTGGCATGCGGATCGAATTGCCGATCACCATGATCATGGCCATCGTCTCACCCAGAGCTCGACCGACCCCCAGGATAATGGCGGCGATGATTCCGGATCGAGCGGTGGGCAATGTGACGCGCAGGATGGTCTGCCACCTGGTCGCCCCCAAGGCCAGGGACCCCTCCTTGTAATCCCTGGGCACAGCCCGGATCGCGTCCTCAGCGATGTTCGTGATGGTGGGCAACACCATCACGGCCAGAACGATGGACGCCGAAAGGAGGTTGAAGCCGGAATTGCCGGCAACTGGGAATGCGGTCCGCACGGCTGGCACCAGAACGACCATCCCGAAGAGCCCGTAGACCACGGAGGGAATGCCAGCCAAGAGCTCCACGGCGGGCCGCACGATCTCTCGCACGGAGGACGGAGCCACCTCCGCTAGGAAGACGGCCGCGCCCATCGCCAGAGGGACGCCAAGAAGGACTGCGCCAGCCGTGACCAGAATCGAACCCGCGATCATCGACAGGATGCCCAGCTGATCCCGCTGTGGCCTCCAGACGGTCCC
>CAZGSX010000167.1:0-4162 GCA_964528475.1 uncultured Anaerolineales bacterium | reverse complement strand
GGGCGCTATTGTCTGATTTGATTGAGACGGGGGGATTCGTCGGATGAGGGGCAAGGGCTGACAGGTCTAGGGCGTAGGTGTTGGGACGCGGGATGGGCGTTGGGGGTGAGGTTGGGTTGGGGAGAAGGTGGTTGCGGAGACCTGTCAGGTCGATTGGGGGTGTGACGGCGCTAGACCTGACAGGTCTAGGGCGTAGGTGTTGGGACGCGAGATGGGCGTTGGGGGTGAGGTTGGGTTCGGGTGGGGGGTGGTTGTGGAGACCTGTCAGGTCGACGGGGGTGTGACGGCACTAGACCTGACAGGTCCAGGGAGTAGGTGTTGGGACGCGGGATGGGCGTTGGGGGTGAGGTTGGGTTGGGGAGAAGGTGGTCGCGGAGACCTGTCAGGTCGATGAGGGTGTGGGGCTGGAGACGAGCTCCAGCCCCGTCACAATCATCGCACCTGCCCTCGTCCCGTCAGACGGTTTTTCCAGCCGCCCGTCCGAGTTGGCCCATTACTTGACGACCAGTGGCAGGTAGATCTTCTGCTGCAGCACATCGCTGATGTCAGTAGCCGTGTTATTGGTCGGATCGAGGTCCTCCCCATTAGTGCCATCGTCGCTCACGAAGGCCGTATTCGTCAGCACCGGTGCAACGCCGGCCGGCCAGGGATGGTCGACCAGTACCGTCAGCGTGCGGGTCTCCACGCCACCGACGCTTAGGCTGAAGCTGGGCCAGGTGACGACGCCGCCGTCCACACTTCCGCCGTGGCTGGCGGCCTGGAAGGTCGTCTGCGCTGGGAGGGTGTCCGTCAGCACCACCCCCGTCGCACCCTGTGTTCCCACATTCTCGACGGTGAGAGTGTAGGTGAGGATCTCGCCCACCCGCACCTCCATCCGTCCGTCGGTCTTGTTCACGCTGAGGTCTGGCGCGGCCAACAGCTGCGTCACATCGCTGGCGCTGGCGGATACCTCTTCATCCCCAGCAGCGACGGCCGCATTCATGATCGACTCAACCCCGCTGGGCAGTGCCTCATCCACCTGTACCACCACCTGCCGGGTCGCCACTCCGTCAACGGCCAACTGGAAGGGAGGCCAAACGACCGTGCCGTCCGCGGGGTTGAACGTGTGACCCGCGCTGCCGGAGACAAACTCCGTGTAGGCAGGCAGCGTGTCTGTTACCACAATCCCGGTGGCGCGCTTGGTCCCGACATTGGTGATGGTGAGGGTGTAGGTGAGGGTGTCGCCGGGCTCGGCGCTGTCCCTGCCATCGGTCTTGGACATCACCAGGTCCGGCACCCGCACCAGCGCGTTGACATCGACGTCGCTGTCCGATGTGCCCTCCGGGCCCACGGCGACCACGGTGTTGGTGATGGCCTCGACGTCATCGGGCACGACGTCGTGGACGCGAACGGTGAGGGAGCGCTCCACCGACTCCCCCACGTCGAGGCCGAAGGGTGGCCACGTCACCACGCCGTTGAGGAAGAGACCGTCGCCGCTGGCGCCGACGAAGTCCGTGTACGCCGGCAGGGTGTCGCTCATCACCACCCCCGCGGCCCCCTGATCGCCGACGTTCTTGACCGTGAGGATATACGTGAGGACGTCGCCCAGCGCGGCCTCGAGCCGCCCGTCGGTCTTCGTCGCTGCCAACAGGGGAGCCGCCTCCACCCGATTCACGTCCTGCCCCGAGTTGTTCGAGGGATCCAGATCGGCTCCGTTGGCGCCATCGTCGGTCACGGCAGCAGTGTTCGTCATCGTCTCCATCCCGGCCGGTATGGTCGTGGGCAGCTGCACGGTGACGGTACGGGTGGTGAATCCCGGGGCTGGCAGGGAGAAAGAGGGCCAAGTGACGACGCCGTTGGACAGCGTAGCGCCGTGGCTAGCGGTGATGAAGGTGGTGTGGACCGGGAGGGCATCGCTGACCTCGACGCCCGTGGCTCCCTGGGTGCCCACGTTGCTGATGCTGAGCAGATAGGTGATGACATCGCCTGGGCTGACGACGGTCACGCCGTCGTCCTTTTCCACGGCCAGATCCGGAGCGCCGCTGACGGTGTTGACGTCATTGTCGCTGTTGTTCGCTGGGTTAAGATCTGCACCGCTCGTCCCATCATCAGCAATGACGGCAACGTTCTCGATACTGGTCACACCTGCCGAGAGCGTGGGGTTGACCCTCACAGCGAAGACGACGACACCCGGCGAGCCAGGATCGAGCGTCCCCACGGCTAGCGTGTAGACATCGGTGTCACCCACCTGTTGCCAGCCAGGTGAGCTGGCACCGGCCTCAAACTTGGTCTGATCCGGAACGGTCTCGGTGATGACGACACCCTGGGCCCCCTGGGTGCCCCTGTTGACGTAGGAGAGCAAGTAGGAGGTTACCTCGCCCAGCGTCGACGACGGTTCACCGTCATCCTTGAGAATCACCAAATCGGGACCGACGCCAATGGCATCCACGTCGGTGGCGATGTTGTCGGATACGTCAAGGTCGGCACCGTAGGTGCCGTCGTCGGCGACGACAGCTGTGTTCGTGATCACCGTCACGCCCCCCGGCCACGGTGCGTCGGCCAAGCGCAGCGAGAGGGTCCGGGTCATCCCGGCCCCCGCGTCAAGGTCGAAGGGACCCCACGTGACGACCCCGTCGAGCTGGTTGAAGGGCTGGGTGGCCGTGACGAAGTCAGTGTGGGAGGGGAGGGTGTCCGTCACCACCACCCCCGTGGCATCCCGTTTGCCGACGTTGCTGATGCTCAGTGTATAGGTGACCGTCTGGCCGGGCACCACGGTGGTCAGGCCGTTGGTCTTGGTGATGACCAGGTCCGGAGGGACGACCACCTCGTTGACGTCGTCGTCCTGGGCAAAGGCACGCGGGCCCTGGCTGCCGTCGTCAGAGATCTGCGCCGTATTGGTGATGGTGTCTAGGATGGGTGGAACACTCTCGTTGAGCCTTGCAGTGATGGACAGCGTCGCGGTCTTCCCCGCCGCCAAGCCACCCACAGGATAGGTGTAGGTGTTAGAGTCGCCCACCCGGTACCAGTCTGCGCCGCCTGCATAAGTGGTGGACACGGGCAAGGTGTCGGTGAGGACCACGCCTGTGGCGTCCAGACCGGAGGAGTTGGTAATCGTCAGCGTGTATGTGAGCAGATCGCCGGGACGGGCCGTGGTGATACCGTCCGTCTTGTCCAGGGTTAGCTCGACCCGCTCGACAGCCACGGTGGTGGTGACCGTCTCGCTGTCCAGGGTGGCGGAGACCAACGCTGAGCCAGCCAACGAACCGGCGGTAAACGTCGATGTGGCCACGCCACCGGTCGTGCCCGCTAGGGCGGGTGCCACGCTGCCGAGGGTGGCCGTGAAGGCGATGGTGGTGTCGTCGGGAACGGTGCCCTGAGATGATGTGTCGTAGCCCTGCGAGTTATGCCTCAGATCCGCGGTCAGGGTGGCGGAATCACCGACAATCACCAGCGCTGGATCCGCCTCCAGGCCCAACACCAGCCAGGGGTTGGCATAGACGGACCCGCTACCAGCGATGGGATCGCAGTCATCACCACCCGCCAGGGGACCCTCATTGCAGCCCCACCAGTTGTCCATGGCGTCGACGGTGAGATAATCCACGTTCGACCTGAGCCCGATGGCATTGCCACTTATGGCATTGTGGCCAACCTTAACACTGTCGAACACCCCGTCATCGCAGTTTAACTCGCACCGCTGGATCTCGATGCCCACACCAAAGCCAGTCACCCGGTTGCCTCTCACGGTGAGGTTCAGATCATCAGGGCCATAGCCCGCGTCGGCCTCGATACCGAACGTATCGGCGCTGTCGGTGCCGCTGAAGGTAACGGTGTTGCTCAACACCGTCACGTCCAGCGCAGAAGCCTGCAAGCTGGCCTCGCTCAAGGCCTCCACTTTGGCATCCTCCTGGCCGAGGGGCGAAGGGACCGCACGCGGCGGGTCCGAGGCGATGATCCCGAAGCCATAGGACCCAACCTTCTCGATCTGCAGCGTGTTCTCGCTGATCTCCGCCGCAGCATCGATATTGTAGATGCCGAGGTGGCCCTCCCTGATGGTATTGCCCTTGATGTCCAGGGCGGCATAATAGTTGAGGATGCCGGAGGCAATCCAGCCGGAGCCGTCATAGGCGGTAGCGGTGACGGTGTTGTTCTCCACGGAGCCCGTTCCCAGATCAGCCCATACCTG
>CAZGSX010000166.1:0-4163 GCA_964528475.1 uncultured Anaerolineales bacterium | reverse complement strand
CGGGCGTCCTTTCCGTAGTCCGCGTTCGCGCGCACGCCCAGCTCGCGGATGTCGTCAGCCCAGCTAAGGAGCTCGACCAAGTCCTCCTGCTCCTCGTATTCCACCTCCAGCATCTCCAGGCCGCCCCAAAACACCTCGCCAGTGCCGCCGTCAATGGAGATCACGTCCCCTTCCTTGATCACCCGGCCTGTGGCGGGCACCGTGAACTGGGCCCGGTCGACGTCGACGCGGATATCCTCGCACCCAGCCACGCAGGGCAGGTTGCTGCCTCGCGCGACCACGGCCGCGTGGGATGTGGCGCCGCCGTGCTGAGTCAGCACGCCCTGCGACGCCAGCATGCCGGGCACGTCATCGGGCGCCGTCTCCGGCCGCACCAGGATCACGTCCTTACCCTGGGCTGCCCATTCCTGCGCTCGGGCGGCGTTGAAGACGGCCATGCCCGTGGCGGCGCCTGGTGAGGCGTCCAGTCCCTCGGCGATGAGGTGTCCCTCTTCACGAGCGCCCATCTTGGACTCTGGGTCGAAGAACGGGTGCATCAACTGCTCGGCGTCGTCGGCGCTGACGCGCATGACCGCCGTCTCTCTGTCAATCACGCCCTCGTTGGCCAGGTCCACGGCGATCTTCACCGCCGCCTTCGCCGTCCTCTTGCCCGTCCGCGTCTGCAGCATCCACAGCTTGCCCCGCTCAATGGTGAACTCGACGTCCTGCATGTCCTTGTAGAAAGCCTCGAGGTGTTCCGTGACCTCGATGAACTGGTCGTAGACCTCCGGCGAGAACTCCTGCAGCTTCTGGATGTCCATTGGCGTTCGGGTGCCGGCTACCACGTCCTCGCCCTGGGCGTTATCGAGGAAGTCGCCGTACAGCTTCTTCTCGCCCGTCGAGGGGTTGCGGGTGAAGGCGACGCCGGTGCCGCTCTGCTCGCCCATGTTACCGAAGACCATCGTCTGCACGTTAACGCCCGTCCCCCAGTCGTGGGGAATGTCGTTGTAGTCACGGTACGCGATAGCGCGTGGGATGTTCCAGGAGTCGAAGACGGCCTTGATAGAGAGCTTGAGCTGCTCGTGCGGATCTGTCGGGAATGGCTCACCCGTCTTTTCCCGATAGAGCGCCTTGTATTTCTCTACCAGCTCCTTGAGGCCCTTGAGGCTGACCTCGAAGTCGCGCTTAACGCCTTCCTTGTCCTTGACCTCTGTCAGCAGCTCCTCGAAGTCCTGCCGATCCAGGCCGATCACCACGTCAGCGAACATGGTGATGAAGCGCCGGTAGGCGTCGTACGCAAACCACTCATCCTCCGTCAGCTCGGCTAGCCCAGCCCGGGTCTCATCGTTGAGTCCCAGATTGAGCACCGTGTCCATCATGCCCGGCATCGAGACGCGCGCGCCGGATCGAACGGAAACCAGGAGCGGGTTCTCCGGGTTCCCGAACTCCTTTCCTGTCTGTTCCTCGATATCGGCCAGCGCCTCCAGCGTCTGCGCCCACATTCCCGGCGGGAAGTCACCGCGCTCCATATACTCGATGCAGGCCTCGGTGGTAATGGTGAACGCCGGGGGGACGGGAATCCCCGCCGCCGTCATCGTGGCCAGACCCGCGCCCTTGCCCCCGAGAATCTTCTTCATCTCGTCCATCTCGGGCTCGTAGCCCAGGGTCCTTGTAAGCTCCTGTTTGGCGGAGCGAGAGAGATAAACCCACTTCTTAGTCACTGTGCTTTTCCTCCTGTAGATGTCGATTATTGGTATGAGAACGATGCTTCAACTCCTGAGGCATGATGTGGTGCGTCGGGGCCCTTTCCTGTCCTGTGACCCCTTGTCCTGCGGTGCTCGGAACGTCTGGGTGAGACACAACAGAAGGAAGCATGAAGGGCCCTTCATGCTTCCTCATTCACTCACCTGACGCTTGCGATCAACCGGTACGCCCACGGCTCGACGGCGATTCGCTGTAACACCTCAGCTGAACAGGCCAACGACGCTAATCCATGCGAACCCCATTATAATGCCTGCAGGGATAAAGTCAAATCCCGACAGGCGGCCCCGCGCCGCTGACCCCTTGACCCCCTAAGGGCGCGTGCTAAAATGGGATCAAGAGGCGAACTCATGGCCCAGACGTCTCGCAGTGAGGAACGGGTGCACGCGGATATAGAGCTGCGCGGCGCGGTGATCGACTCGTGTCAGCTTTGTGACTTGATGAAGGTGCCAGCCAGCAGGACGGTGGAATGCTAGGTGCAGCGCACCTCACCCGGCGAGTTTGCAGTGGAGGGACCGCATGACCCATGTGGCGGAGTTCAGCCGCCTCTCGAGCGGCGTGTCTAACCTGGTCACGCCGCGGCTTGAGCTCGTCCCTGCTACAGCTGGCCTGGTGCAGGCAGAGATAGAGGGGCCGCGCCGCCTCCGCCGCCTGCTCGGCGCTCGGGTCCCCGAGGCGTGGCCGCCGGAGGATCTAGTCGATGCCCTGCCCGTCTTCCAGGAGCGCTTGGAGAGGCAGCCTGAACTGGTCGGGTGGTTCTCGTGGTACTGGGTCCTGATGCGCCCGGAGGCGCCTCCGGGCGCCGTTCCCTGCCGTCCTGGGGGCCGGGGCGGGGAAGCGCCCGTGATCGGTCCGCGAATCGCCGCACGTGTTCACGCCGAGGCCGCTGACGGGGCACCAGTCCTTATTGGCAGCGGGGGTTCCACGGGCCGGCCGATGATGGAAGGGTCGAGATCGGGTATCACGTCTTGAAGTCGTACCGCGGGCGCGGGTACGCGACGGAAGGCCTCCGAGCCCTTCTGCCGTGGGCCTTCTCTCACGGCGAGGTGCGCACTGTACTGGCGGAGACCGCATCCGACAATGCAGCCTCTCTGTCCTTGTTGGTGAGGCTCGGCTTCGCCCGTTCCGGCGGCGTCTCGCCGCAGGGGTTGGTGCGATTCGTGATGCATGAGCCTCCGCACGCCGTCCTGGGGGCCGGCAGCTGACCTTGAGGGCTGCAGGTCTGAGTCAGCCTAACTCCTTCGGCAACGCCCACCCTGGCTTTTGTCGTCTCATCTGTGAAGCGCCGAGCAAGCCTTGGACCTCGCGGCGCTGTGGGGTGGGGCGACAGAGCGGCAGCCGCGCTTGACAAAAAAACGGTCCGATGATATAAGTGGACATTTAGACCAGCCAACTCGTGTCGGGCCCTGTCAGTCGGCCGTCGCAGGGAGGCGGGAAGTTGGTGGGCGAACGAATTCTGTAACAGGGAGTCGGTCACACGCCGAAGGAGAGCCATTCATGGAGAGAACTCGCCCGACTGTCGTTACCATCGTCGCAATTCTGCAGTTCATCCCTGCCCTACTCTTGCCCCCGGAACTGCTGATGTCTGCGCCCCCGTTGCTTCTGGGCGTGGTGTTGGCCCTCTTTGCCTTCATGGGCTGGGCTCTGCTGACGCTCAAGCCCTGGGCCACCACACTCTGTATATTCGTTCAGGGGTTCAACGTGATTGGCCGATTTCTGATCCTGTTTCCCCAGGCTTCGCCAGGGGAGACTGCGAACTGGCCCTTCATCATCACCAGCTTGCTTAGTATTGGGCTGTCGACTGCCATCCTATACCTCATCGATAGGCCCAGCGTCCAGGTCGTCTTCCAGGCCTGATCCCTCGCCGATCCTCGGCGTCACCTGCTTCCGCTTCTGGAGGATGGCGCAGATGTGGGGCCGATGAGTGGGTCAGCTTCCAAGAACCTTACTGTACCGAGGAGGAGGTGAAACACAGGAGAGGATCTATTCGCCAGGTCGTGTCGATGAGGAGAAGCGTTTCGATTAGAGGATTCAGTAACTAGGAGGAGGCGGAGAATGAGTCGGTTGAGAATTCTGAGTCTGTTCGTAATTCTGTCGCTGTTGTTTGGCTTTGCTGCTGGCTGTGGTCAGCCCGCGGAAGAGCCGACCGAGCCGCCGGTCGAGGAGCCCGCGGAAGAGGAACCCGCCGAGGAAGAGGAACCTGCCGAGGAGGCGGAGGCTCTCAAGATCGCCATGCTGGCCGCCATGAGCGGTGACGTGAAGACCTTCGGCGACGGCACCAAGCGCGGCGTCGATATGGCTGTGGCGGAGTGGAACGCCCGCGGTGGGGTCCTCGGTCGACAGGTTGAGGTCATCGTCGGGGACACCAAGTGCGACGCCCAGGAGGCGGCCAACGTCGCCAATAAGGTCATCAATCAGGACAA
>CAZGSX010000165.1:0-4294 GCA_964528475.1 uncultured Anaerolineales bacterium | reverse complement strand
AGAAGGCCTTCGGCAGGACGTACGAGGGGGTCAAGCGGAGCCACTTCGCCATCGACGAGGAGGGGCGCATCGCCGACTTCCAGGTCAACGTCCGTCCGCAGAAGACGGCCGACCTGGCACTCCATCTCATCGAGCTGTAAGCAGGTTGCCATGGATGGAGAAGTAGGTCGGGTTAGCTACGCGCCCCTAAAGGTCTTGGGCATCGCCGGCAGTCCGAGGCGGCACGGGAACACCGAGACGCTCCTGGATCGGTTCCTGGGCGGCGCCGAGGCCTCCGGCGCGGGGGTGGAGAAGATCGTCGCCGCGCGCGTGGACGTCGCCGGCTGCATCGCCTGCAATGGGTGCTGGGATGATGGCCTCTGCATTGTCCAGGACGATTGGCAGGACGTCTACCAGGCGCTGATCACGGCCGACGTGATCGCCCTCGCGTCCCCCCTCTTCTTCTGGAACGTCACCGCGCAGGCCAAGGCCATCATCGACCGCTGTCAGTGTCAGTGGGCGCGGAAGTTCATTGTCAAGGAGCCGCTTCCGCCCACGCCAGCGGGTCACCAGCGGCGCCGTGGCGTCTTCCTCTCCGTCGGGGGCGATCCGGACCCCTGGTTCGACGGAATACGGAGGACGGTGAGGGATTTCTTCGCGGTCAATGAGGCTGACCAGTGGGCCGAGCTTCTCTACGGGGACATAGACGCCAAGGGCGAGATCGAGGACCATCCCACGGCGCTGGAGGACGCGGCTAGCCTGGGTCGCCGCGCTGCGGAGGAGCCCTGGGAAACCTCGGATGGGTAGATGATAGCTGCGCTGAGCGATGGGGCTCCGGGCCCTCCCTGTCATCATTAGATTACCTGATGCCGGTGCTCTGCGCTGATGTGCCAGACCCTGGCCCACCTCCGCCCCATCCGCTGCACCTGACCACAAGCTGAGTGATAGAACAAGAGAAGTGAGGTAGACTATGCGGGCACTCGACGTGATTGCCAAGAAGCGCGACGGTGGGGAGCTCTCTCAGGAGGAGATAGCTTTCTTCATCCACCGCTATACGGAGGACAGGATCCCCGACTACCAGGCGGCGGCGTGGCTGATGGCCCTCTTCCTACAGGGCATGACCGATCGCGAGACCCACGATCTGACCATCGCCATGGCGCGCTCGGGCGACACGCTTGATTTGAGCGGCCTTCACCGCGAGACGGAGGGTGGGGGGGAGCTTCTCGTGGTCGATAAGCACTCCACCGGCGGGGTGGGCGACAAGGTGAGCCTGGTGCTGGCACCCTTGGTCGCGGCGTGTGGCGTTCCCGTGGCGAAGATGACGGGGCGCGGCCTCGGCTTCACCGGCGGCACCATCGACAAGCTGGAGTCGATCCCCGGCTACCGCACCGATCTCAGCGTGGAGGCCTTCCGGGCCCAGGTGGAGGAGATCGGGGTTGTCCTCAGTGGTCAGACCGCAGATCTCGCACCGGCGGACCGGAAGCTCTACGAGCTGCGGGACGCGACGGCTACCGTGGAGTCCATCCCCCTCATCGTCAGCTCCATCATGAGCAAGAAACTGGCTGCTGGCGCCGACGCCATTGTGTTGGACGTCAAAATGGGCAGTGGCGCCTTCATGAGGACGATGGACGATGCCGAGGCGCTGGCGCACGGGCTCGTCCGCCTGGGTGAGGACGCAGGGCGTCAGGTGGTGGCGCTCATCTCCGACATGAACCAGCCGCTGGGTCGGGCGGTGGGGAACGCCCTGGAGGTGCGTGAGGCCATCCACACCCTCCACGGGGAGGGCCCACGGGACTTCCGGGAGCATGTCGTGACCGTCGCTGCGGAGATGCTCCGCCTGAGCGGGCGGGCCGCGAATGCGGACGAGGCCCTGACGCTGGCCCTGGACGCGCTCGCCTCCGGCGCCGCATGGCGCAAGTTCCGCGACCTCGTGGAGGCTCAAGGTGGAGATGTGGAAGCGATTGACCACCCGGAGCGGCTCCCGCAGGCCTCCCTGACCGAGCCGGTGCCCGCGCCCCGCAGCGGCTACCTGCAGGCCGTCCAGGCTGCGGAGGTGGGCCTCGCCGTCGTGGGCCTCGGCGGAGGGCGAGAGGAGAAGGGCCAGCCCATCGACCACAGCGTCGGCGTGGTCGTTCATCACCGAGTGGGGGACCTCGTTCAGGGGGGCGCTCCTCTGTTTACCGTCTATGCCAACGACCAGGAGAAGCTGGAAGCGGCCCGCGAGCGCGTCCTCGCCGCCCACACCCTAGGCGATGAGCCCGTCCAGCCCCTGCCCCTCTTCTACAAGCGCATCACCCACTGATCCCAAAGCGCCCAAGCCCGCTTCCGACATTGTGCGCGTGAACGCCTGTCGAATAGGAGATGCAGCCCACAGTGAGCCATGGTGCTACGTAGGGCGGTCTAGGCGGCCCCCGCCCGCTAACCGCCTTTTCCACATCGTGAACCTGACCGTCTGTCGGATAACAAATCCAACCCACAACGAGCGAAGTGGGGCGCTCTCAGACGATCCCACCACCCAACCAACGAAACCCATCCTCACGACGCGCTGCCAGCCCTGAACGTCCACGCGTTCCCTCTGTGCACCTCTGTGCCCGCTCTGTGCAACTCTGTGTAAAAACCTAAACCAACATCCAAGTACGCCTCACAGAGGACTACAGCCCCACGCCTCCCTCGCCTTGACATCCAGCGCTGCCGCGCGTATACTGACGACACAAAGCACGCGGCCCGGCGACAACCAGCAACCGAAGGAGAAGACATGGCCGAGAGAAGCGAAGACCCGCGCAGCAACACGACATTGGCCCTCATCGGCCTGGTGATCGGCTTCGCAGTGGGCCTGATCCTGGCATGGATCTACTGGCTGGAGAGACAGGACCAACCATCTCACCCGTCCCCATCGCAGATCGCCGCCGAGCGCATCACCTTGGAGCCCGACGAACTCGCGATCGCAGAGGACGAGCCCTTCCTTGCGGCCGAGCCAGAGCCCGAACCGGACGACCTGACCCTCGTCGAGGGCATCGGCCCCAAGATGTCCAGCGTCCTGGACGAGGCCGGCATCACCACCTTCCACCAGCTGGCGTCGAGTGAGCCGGAGATGTTGAAGCAGCTGCTCCGAGACCACGGTCTCCAGTTTGCCGATCCCACCACCTGGCCGGAGCAGGCCGCCCTGGCCGCCGTCGGTGCCTGGGGGGCGCTTGAGGAGCTGCAACAAGAACTCTCTCGCGGAAGGCGCGTCGCGTAGGCCGGTTCTGTTAACCGACTAATGACTGACCGTTGACGCCCGGCGGTTATTCTGATCGCCCCGGGCTCTGTAGGGCGGTTTTGCTAACCGCCCATTGACTCGCCACGACCCACCATACACACAAGGAGACGAAAATGGACCAACTAGTAGAACTCGTATCGGAGAAGGTCGGCCTATCCGAGGACCAAGCCAGGCAGGCCGTGGAGACCGTCATCGACTACCTGAAGGAGAACCTCCCAGACCCCATCGCCAAGCAGGTCGACAACGTACTCAGCGGTTCCGGGGGCGTCGACGTAGACGGCCTGGCCAAGGGGCTAGGGGGCATGCTGGGCAAGAACTGAGTCCAACTGCGCCGTCCCGTCGCAGCGCACACTCCCAGGCGCCCGCCGACATAGATCGGGTCCGTGATTGTACATGGGTTCGGTTTGCCACCCGACGGCGCACCCCGACCCGCGCCGACCCACTACCGCCCCCTCAACAAGGACGGGGCTGGAGATCACCTCCAACCCCGTCTCTCTGCGTCCCCGTCCTGACCGCGCGATATCGCTACGTTCCTTTCCGTCTCCACACCGCGATGGACGCACCCACCAATGACAGGCCCACTAGCGACCCCAGGACGATCCCGGGTGCCAGGAGCGCCAGCCCACTGCTGGGCAGACTCACGCCGCCGAAAACGACCCTCGGATCGTTGCCGAAGTGGTTATCCTCCTCGACCTGACCGAACGTGAGCTCAACCAGATAACCGAATCCGCGGCCGTGCTGCTCGGGGCACTCCAACTTGTCATCCTTGCTCAGCGGGTGGGTCTGAGTCCGGCATGCTTCGATTGCTTCACACACCGAGCCGCTCGTCCCCACCCCACCACCATACACCTCCCTCGCTGTCCTCCCAACGCCCTTCAGCGCACTCAGCGATTCAGCCCACCAGCTCGACCTACATCTCCACCCTCATCATTCGACTCTCCCGGTACCCCACCGTGACCCCCATCCAGCCGCTCAGCAGCCCGTCCACCTCCACGTCCCCCGTGTCCACCCGCAGGCACTCCAGCGCCCCCAGCTTGTGCCGCGTGGCCACCACGC
>CAZGSX010000164.1:0-4327 GCA_964528475.1 uncultured Anaerolineales bacterium | reverse complement strand
TAGGCGTGCCTGCCGGCAACGGGCCAACCGTAGGCTTCTATGCCATCCAGATCATCGAAGGGTAGGCCGACGGCCTCCTCGAAAAGCAGTGCCGTCCACGTATCTTGCCCGATCAGGTGATCCAGGGGCGTCCCGGCGTAGGTCTCTCGCAAGAAATCGATGGAGTTGTAGATCGCCAGTCCGTAGGTCTCTCCGGCGTGGCCCATCACCACCGCGTATCGGGGAGGGCTGTCGAGGGGGTACCGAATCTCTATGGCGTGCGAATCGCTGATCCAGCGCCACGGAGCCTCGCGATAGAAGGCGGCGGCTGCCTCAAAAATACCCTCGATGATCAAGGGAGTGACCCCTCGGGCCTCCAGTAGCCCGGAGATAGATCCTTCCGTATCAAAGGCGCTCCACAGATCCTGCAGCGCCAGCTCCGCCTCGGGTAGGCGTTGTCTAAACACACACCTTATGCCGACCTTCTCCAGCTCAGGCGTCAGCATTCCGACCAGCACGGCATCGTCCAGATGAATGACGCTGGGGCGGCGCCTTCCGCCGGATCCAGGAGCGGGCTGACGCATCGCCTTGGCTAGCGCGTGGATCACATCCGCGGGCGTCGGTTCATGCTCGACGACCTCTGAGCCGCGGACTCGGCCGTCCTCGGACATCGTAAGGACAATCCAAGGTCGGGCCGGCTCCCTATCCGGAGGGCTGATCCAGACGTGTGCCCGCCGGACCGTGCATTCCCAGACTTCCTCAGTCTGACGCAGTTCCAGGGTGCGCTCCAGTGATGCCCCGTTGGAGCCCAGGCGTCTGAACAACGGGCCTGTCATCCCGCTTAGCCAATCCATCGAGTCTCTCTTCATGCTAGCCTCCCTTATCATGCAGTATACCACGGCTGATAGGTAGCGAGAAATGGGAGACGACTTGGCTTCCGCTGCCATCTGTGGTAGACTCCAGCCGCCTTCCCGGGCCCTCAACTCAAGTTGGCCGAGCACCATGTCCCAGACTTTGCAGATATACACTGTAGGGCACAGCGATCATACCATAGGAGCGTTCATCGATCTCCTGGTGGTCCATGGTATCACGCTGGTCGTGGACGTGCGCAGTCAGCCCTACAGTCGCTGGGCACCCCAATTCAACCGCGAGACACTGGATCGCGATCTGAAGAAGGCCAATATTGCGTATCGCTTCATGGGGGAGGTGCTGGGGGGCCGTCCCGTCGACCCGGAGCTTCACACGGACGGCCGTCCTGACTACCGGCGAATGGAGGAGACAGAGGTCTACCAGCAGGCCATCAACGAGTTGGTTGATCTGGTCTCTACTGAGCACGTCGCCCTCATGTGCGGAGAGGGTGATCACCTGCAGTGCCATCGTCACTTGCTCATCAGCCAGACCTTGCTGAAGCGAGGTGCGGCTGTCCTTCACATCAAGCCTGACGGACGGCTGGTGCAGGGGGAGCAGATCCTGGAGCAACTCTCGTTGCTCTAGGTGGATGGACGATCGCTGCTTGCTTTCGTTCTTAAGGATCCCGGAATGCGATGATGGTTGTTTACACCATCGGCTACCAGCGGAAGCCGCTCTCAGTATTCATTGAACAGCTGCGCCTCGCTGGGGTGGATGTGGTCATCGACATCCGTCTGCGCACCACCTCCCACCTGCTCGGATACACCAAGAGGGACACCCTGGAGTTTCTCTTGCGAGAGGGCTTCGATATCGCATACGAGCACCACCCGGAGCTGGCTCCCACGGCGGAGATTCTGGACATGTACCGTGACGACGGCGATTGGATGACGTATGAGGACCAGTTCGCACCTCTGCTGGAGCAGCGCCGCGTCGAACAGACCGGTCGCGACATCCTATCCAGGTACCGGACCCCGTGCCTTCTCTGCGCCGAACCCACGCCCGATCGATGCCACCGTCGGCTGGTCGCCGAGTATTGGGCCCAACACCTGAGCGGGCTACGGATAGTACACCTTGGGTGAGATGCTGGTAAGACGCAGCGCGACGCGGGGTCGTCTTGCCACCATCGGGGTACCGTTCTCCTCCCGTCGCGTGAGACAGGGTCTGACACGGCGGGAAGCCCCTTCGGCGACCTGTGCAGACGGTTGATGAATCGGGCGAGGACACGGTACGGCGGGGGATGAAGCCCCGGGTAGCGAATGGGCGGAGGCGGGATCGATGCCACTGCACGAGGTACTAATCCTGGCGATGACCAAGATGGCGAGCGGCATCTGTACGGCGGGCTTCACCACGGATTACCATCCAACCACCGGCTTGCGCTGGGTACGTCCTGTGCGTGAATTCGATACGGTCCAACCCGGCGACATGACCGATGCTGAGGGGCGTCTGGTGCAGTGCTGTGATGTAGTCGAGCTCAGCCTAATGCGACCCCGGCCTGACCCACCTCATGTCGAGGACTGGCTGGCTGACTTCGTCCGCCATCGACCACGGCGCCTGCGCCGTCTACAAGCCGAGAGGCGCGCAGCTTTCTTCGCCAAGTATCTCGACGGCGCTCCAGGAGAGGTGCTGATTGAGCACCAACGGTCGTTGTGCCTCGTCCAGCCGGAGCAGGTGTGGGCCCGATTCTCTATGGACGCTTACTCCGGCAAGTATGAGGCGCGCCTCGGCTTCTGTCTCGGGCGTGACGCCGATCACCCTCGGGCCCTTAGCCCTCGCGGCGTTCCCGTAACCGATCTCAGATGGCGTTCCCTAGGTCGTTCCTGGCTGGGGGAGCGCGGGGGCCTGTTGACGCTGGAGCACGACGCGCTCCTCAAGCGACTGGACGCGGAGGTCGTTTATCTGGCCTTGGGCCTAAGTCGCAGCTGGGAGGGAGTATGCTGGCCCCTCGTCGTGGGGGTGCACGTGGTCCCCGACTATCGAGTTGGCTCTGGCTGCTGAGGAGATGCGTATTGACCAGCCGACTTCGGCCCGTCATCCGTCCTGCCCTATGGTGCGAAGAGGCCCGGCCGAAGAGGGGTTGTGACGAAGCTTGGCTATCCCTCGGCTGTCAAGCCCGACGTGTCGCCGTCAGCACCGTTTTGGCCCGTAGGTGGGAGGTGGTACTGTGCCGCTCGTCGCCTGATTATCTGAATCGACGGTGGGTCCCACGCGCCCTGCGGAGCGCGTGAGGAGCAGCGGCCGCTTGGCTGAATGAGCAGGACGATGAACTGACTCGTTTCACCATGCGGGATATCCTTAGACACCCGGAGAACGCCGTGAAATCCATCCTAAGCGAAGGGGCTAAGCCCTGCCGCCCTCCCTCAGCTCAATCCGGTCTTTCCGTCCTTGGTCTGAATCCGGCTCAGGTGCTCAGGCTCCCCAGCACAGAACGCATTCGTCTTTTGAGTTTCCTCCTGCGCTGGGAATGGATCGAGGAGCTTCACGCCTGTCTCGATGTGCTCATCCCGGCCAGACCGAACCTTGTGTCGCTTCGCGACCTGCGAGCCAAAGGTTTCCTAGTCCAAGGCCTGCCCGACGAGGCGCTGCCGATCATGCAGCGGCGCCTTAGGGATCGAGATTCGTTGCCAGCCCGCGCTCTTCTCGCTCGTATCCACCTGGCCCGGGGCGACACGCGGGCCGCCCGGCAAGTCTTGGCGGGCCTTCTTGAGGAACGGCCCGACAGCCCGGCGGTGCTGAGCTTGCTGGGTGAGCTCGAGTTGGCGCGTGGAGAGCGGCAAGCGGCGCTATCCGCGTATGGTCGCCTCCACGAGCTCCATCCGTTGAGCCGTGCCTACCTCATGGGCATGATGCGCCTCTACGCTGGTTGCGAGCAGTGGGTGACCGCCAGCGGCTACGCCGTTGCCTTGCTGCGTATGAGCGACGACAGGCCGCTATCCGTCGCTCATCTGATCCGGCTGAGGTCCTACTTCCAAGCCAGTGGTGAGGCTACCCGTCTCGCTGAGATCGAGGCTGCACTTGACCGCCGCTACGCAGCTGAGCTTGACGACCTGCGGCATGCCCTCCTACCCACAGAGAAGTCATCTTCGATGCCGAGGAGGGAAGCCTCCCCTCACGCGCCCCAGCCATCTTCGAAGCCGCTGCCATCGTTCCAGGATGTCCCGGTGTCTGAGCAGGAGCGGGACATGATTACGTGTGCAGCGGAGCGATTCTTTGGCTTCGAGTCTCTGCTGCCTGGGCAGCTTCAGACCATGGCCTGTGTACTCCGCGGCGAGGATGTGCTCACGATTCTGCCCACCGGCGGGGGCAAGTCGCTCTGCTATCAGCTGCCGGCCATCCTGGGCGGCGACGGCGATCGTGAGCCTCCGGCACGGTCCACCACGCTGGTCATCTCCCCTCTGATCGCGCTCATGAAGGACCAGGTCGACTCGCTCCCTGCCGCGCT
>CAZGSX010000163.1:0-4366 GCA_964528475.1 uncultured Anaerolineales bacterium | reverse complement strand
CATCGTGGGGTGGCCCCTGACTCTCAGTATCACCGCCGAGAAGACCCTCTTTGCGGTCAGCCAGCTGGTCCGCATGTATGCCGTCACGACGATGGCGATGAGTATTCCGTACACCATCAACCCGACCTTGTGTGGTTTGACGTTCCGGGGGCTGGGGTTGCACGATAGGTTCGCCTATGGCATGGACTTGGCCTTTCGCTTCGTTCCCACACTGGAAAGCGATTTCAGCATCACCTTGGACGCACAGCGGGCACGAGGTAATGAGGTGGAGAAGCTCACCGGCGGCCTCACCGCCCAGATCCGAAAGCTGGCCCCACTGCTGGTACCTGTCACCATCAATGCTATCGTTGGCGCTGAGGACATCATCGACGCGATGGTTCTGCGGGCCTTCGGCGTAGGCCCGCGCACCTGGGTCCACCAGCTGACATACGACCGCCGGGACAGGCTCCTCATTCTGGTCAGCATGTTCATCTTTGTCCTCTCCACCGGCCTGTCATTCATGGGCGTGGGAAGGTTGTGGGTCCCTGAGGCTCTGCTGAGGCTGGCGACTGGATAGGGTGTCATCACGATTGAATACCGAGACGAGAGCTGCTAGTTCACAAGCGAATATCCACCATCACATAGGAGGAAGCAATGAGAGTAGGAAAGAGTTTGATCGGCAACCCGGTATACGGCAGCGCGGACGGCCGCAAGCTGGGCGAAGTGAAAGATCTGTACCTTGATGACGACCTGACATCCGTGGTCGGCATCTACCTCGGGCGGGAGGGGCTACTACGACCGACCCCGCTTTTCGTGGAGCGCGGAGACATTGCCCTGTTCGGGATTGACGCGCTGCTGGCTGCAAGCACATTCACCGTCCAGGAAGGGGCCGAGTCTGCGGAACCGCCTGGATGGCTGCGCCTGGAGCGACTGCGGGGACGCGAGGTGCGGACGCCGGGTGATACCAAGATCGGGAAGCTGGGCGACGTGGTTTTGGATGAGGAGGCGCGAGTGACCGGGTTCAGCCTGGCCAGCGTCTCGGTGCAGGGTCCGGTGGCGGAGGCCGATGCGGTGGCACGGAGGGCGCTGGTCAAGCCGGAGGACGAGGAGGGCGCCATGACGCTGGACCTCGCCGCGGCAGAGCAGGCCGTATTGGAAATCAACCCGGACCTCCTGTTTGCCAGCCCGGAACCGGTGGAGGAGACTTTCACCTCCCCCCCGTACGAAGAGGAAGAAGCGGAGCCCGAGGAGGGAAGCTGGTTGGAAGAGGATTAGAACAGCCGTTTCGAGGCTTGTCGTCGCGTGTCCCTGGCGGGCCGTCGAGGGCAGAACGGATGCGGCAAGCCCTCGACGGTCCACCGCTGGCACACTGTCTCTCGGAAGCATGCCGAGACAGACTATTCGACTTCCCATTGTGTTGTGGGGTGTCGAAGAATGAGACGCGGGGACAGGAGATTACATAGGGGGCAGGTCGTAAGGGCTTGCGTGTCGATGGCTGCCCGATCTGCGGTCGGTGGTGTTTTCGTGGCCCTCCGAGAGGAGTGTGATAGAATCCTGGATTGCTCTGCAAACTGACCAGAAAGGAGAATGCTTTGACTATTGAACAAGCCGTGGTCTACGGGGTCATCGCGCTGACCCTGCTGATGCTGGCTTTTGAGATCTGGCGCTATGACCTGGTGGCTCTCATTGGGATGCTGCTGCTGGTGATTCTCGGGACCGTTTCCGTCGAGGAGGCGTTTGCGGGATTCGGTGACCCCGCGGTCATCACCATCGCGGCAGTGTTGGTCGTCAGTCAGGGACTGCAGAATACCGGCGTGGTGGATCAGGTTGCCAAGCGGATGTCGGCGGTGGGAGACCGCCTGGGGCCGCAGCTGATGGTGCTGTGCGGGTTGGTGATCATCAGCTCTGGCTTCATGAACAACATCGCGGCACTGGCCATCTTCATCCCGGTGGCTGTTCGAATTGCGAGGAGAAGCAATCGCTCCCCTTCGCTATACCTCTTGCCGATGGCCTTCAGCGCCCACCTGGGCGGGTTGATTACCCTCATTGGGATGCCCACCAATCTCATCGTGTCCGAACTGCGTCTAGAGTACGTGGGAGAGCGATTCGGCATGTTCGCTTTCGCCCCCGTAGGTGTTGCTGTATCCGTGGTCGGCGTGACGTTTATCGCGCTGGCGGGTTGGCACCTGATCCCCCGACGTGAGGAGGGAACAGGTCTGGAAGCCAGCTTCAGCGTGGGAGATTACCTGGCCGAGGTCGAGGTTCCTAGAGAGTCAAACCTAGCGGGCTTGCGCCTGGCCGATCTAAGAGAGGTGACCGAGGCTGACGTCTGGATCGCCGCTATTGTGCGAGACGCCAGGCGTATTTCGAACCCGACAGGCTCTCATAGGATCCTGGCTGAGGATGAGCTGCTGGTCCGTGGTGGAACCACAGACCTCAGGCAGTTCGTCCAAGAAGCCCACGTCGATCTCGCGGAGTCGAAGCCCTTTGACGAGGAGGCCGAGGAGCCGGACTCGCACGCGGGCGTGTGGCATGCCTTGAAGTCCCGGCTCCAAGCGGATGACGTTGAGACTGTAGAAGCCGTTGTCAGACCTGATTCGGCACTCGTAGGAAAGACGGCCCGTGACGTCGACCTGCGTGCGCGCTATGGGATCAACCTACTGGCTGTGTCTCGGTGTGACGAAGAGTTTTGCCAGATCGTGGGGGGCACCGCCCTGGAGCCCGGCGATGTGCTGTTGGTGCAGGGCCATCACGAGACTATGCGGGAGGTACTGCAGAAGCTAGGGCTTCTGCCGTTGGCGGAACGCGAGATTCTCCTCGAGCCTCACCATGTGATACTAGGAGTCGGGATCTTTCTAGCAGCGTTGTTGACCGCCAGTCTGAACATCCTCAGTGTTCCCGTGGCGATGACGGCGGCTGCTGCGGGGATGATCGTCGGGGGCGTGGTGTCTCTGCGCGAGGCTTACGCGCACATCGAATGGCCTATCATCGTGCTGTTTGGTGCGATGTTCTCTATGGGAGCAGCTATGGAGGGGACCGGGGGAGACCAACTCATCGCCGACCAGATCCTGCTGGCGTCGGATTTTGTCTCTCCTGCCGTCTTGATGGTCGTGATCTTGCTGGTAACGATGTTGCTCTCGAATATTGTAAACAACGCGGCGGCCGTCGTATTGATGGCATCCATTGCAGTCAGCGTGGCTCGCGGATTGGGGGCTTCGATCGACCTATTCCTGGTGGCAGTCGCCGTGGGCAGCGCCTGTGCCTTCCTGACCCCTATCGGCCATGAGGCGAACGTTCTGGTCTTTGAACCCGGTGGTTACGAGTTCTCCGACTACTGGCGTCTGGGACTGCCGCTGACGGTACTCATGATTGCCATCAGCGTGCCGTTGTTGCTCTGGTTGTGGCCGATGTAGCCGCTCTCACTGGATCTGGAATCGGGCTCTCGTCCCCCGTCGCCACGGCCTCCGCCCCTCGTGATGGAAGCCTTGTCATATCGCTGGTGTGCTTCCGAGGCCTGGTGTACGACTGTGAAGGATTGGTGGAGAAGGTTGTCGTCGGAGGAGGTCGCATGTCTAAACGAATCAAGTGGCTGGTCTTTGCATCTATTTTGGTAGCGGGACTCTTGCTTGGCTTCGTGGGATCGGTCCTCATTCCTCGCCTGGGACTGATCGCGCTTTACGATCGCGTGGGAGGGTGGATCCTGCTAGGACGTGTGGCGGTGGCTCTGCTACTCCTCGCTGTGCCCGTCGGCTATATCGTGTGGCTCATCGCTGGAGCCGCGGAGGTCACCAGAGCCAGGGAGCGAACGGAAACGGAGCGCCTACTCCGCTACCTGCGGCACGGAGAGAGAACCGAGGCGCAGCGGATCCTCGTCGCCAGTGGCGGCGGGCCTCACGCCCGGTTCGGCCTCCATCTCGCGGCCAGTCTGGCACGGGCTGGCGAGGGCACAGTGACGGTCTTCCGGGCAATCTCGCCAGGCGAGGAGGCAGACGCAGAGGCCCAATCGGAAGCGCTGGTAGAGATGGCGGAACGGGTCATCGGCGGCGAGGTCGCCGTTGAAGGCCGGGTCGCGGTCAGCTCTTCCGTGGTTGACGCCATCGTGGAGGAAACTCGCCGGGGAGGGTACGATCTGTTGATCATCGGCGCGTCCGATGAGAGCACGGTGAGGAGTCTCCTCTTCGGCACCGTCCCCCACACGGTAGTGCGCCGAACGCCCTGCCCTGTGCTCGTCGTCCGTGAGGCCCAGCGGTGGCAGATGGACGAGGAAATGAGCGGCGGTTGATTCCCTGACGGTCTTCGGCTAGGTCTTGGGAACCGGTGGTTTGCCGCGGCCTAGGGGGCGAGAGGGAACTCAGATGGGGTGGCCTGAACCTCGCACGGTGGGTCC
>CAZGSX010000162.1:0-4371 GCA_964528475.1 uncultured Anaerolineales bacterium | reverse complement strand
GCGTCGTCACCAGCTGATGCATCCAGATCAGTGCCTCGTCACTCGGCGGCTCCAGTGGCTCGATGGTCACCATGACGGTCTCGGAGACCATCTGCACCTGCGTCGGTTCCTCGCCCGGCGCGACGCCGGCGCCCTGAGCGGTCCACACCGGCCCTACGTCGGCCAGCGTTGGGGAGAGAAGGTGATGCGATATCACCAACATGCAGATTGCCAGGCAGCAAGCTTCCTGCAGCCTCTTACTTAGTCTGTTCATGGTCAGACCTTGTCGTTCGGTTGATGGTTGTCGTCCAATAACATGACGTGGCAATCGGGTGGTTCGTTCCGTGCACCCGATGTCTTGGGGAGTGCGTATTCAAGAATCGGCTTACGTCTACGCCGCGACATATCGAGCGGAGGCGCGTCTCACAATCCGTTCTCAGTGCCTAGCCTACATGGTGCGCGGCGCATGCTGCACGTCAGGCAACGCGTTCGTAGTGCGCCACGCAGCAGAGCGGAGTGGCGCCGCCCCAATCGGTCGCATTCACCCACACGTCAGACGGAGTTGCGCTCGCTCAATCTCTCAGGTACCTAATCCAACGGCGCGTAGCCCAGCATTGAACCCCATCCACAGCCCCCGTAATAGCATATGGGGTCCGAAAGCCCCGTGACGAGCAGCTTGTCCTCGGTCCCATCCATCGCCACGACCCGTACGTCCGTCTGCCCATCCGCCTGCCGGGTGTAGAGCAATCGCTCGCCATCCGCCGACCACTGAGGCCAGCCGTCAATGGCCTCGCCGGGCTCCGTCAGCGCGCGGCTCTCCCCCGTTGACGGGTCGATGAGGAAGATCGCCCGTCCCTCCAGCGTGCTCTCCATCCTCTCGCCGTCCCCCGATGCGCCTCGAGACGTCGGGACGGCGGCGTAAGCCAGCCGCGTCCCATCGGGCGACCAGACAGGGGCGAACACAGCCTCATCCTCCCCGGTGAGATACGTCAGATCACCCGTCGTCACGTCGACCAATGCCAGACGCTTGTTGTCGTTGATGAAACGCCCACCGCCGGCGGCCAGCGCCAGCAGACCCGGCTGCGTGGGATGCCAGTCGTAGGCCTCGGACGTGAGCACCATCGTCACGTCCAGCTCGGTGATCTCCCCACTGTCCACGTCGATGGTCACCAGGGGGACGCCGTCAACCCACAGGGACGCGCTCAACATGCCTCGCCCGGCCAGGAGCAGCCGCGTCCCCGGCACCCAACCGATCGGTCTGTAGTACGTCTCGCGGATGTCGTCGCTCAGATCGAACACCACGGGGTCGGTCTCGTCCGCCGTTTGCACGAAGAGCTCCTGCGCCCATTCCTCTGCCTCCACCAGACGATCCATCCCCGGCGTCCAGGCCAGCCGGCCCTGGGCGGACAGGAAGATTGGATCGCGACCATCCGATCCCAGCGTCCCGGGAGGCAGCAGTTCCCTCACCTCGCGCTCGGGCAAGGCCCACGCCTCCAGACTCCCATCCTCCCTCTGGCGCACCAGCCAGTCCCGCTCGCCGGCGAACAGCCCTGCGGGAGCCCAGAAGACGGGCATAGACGAACCCGATCCCTCCAGCGAGAGGACTAGCTTCCCTTCTGTGTCATACACCCCGCGCCCGGTCAGGAGGTAGTCGCCGGAGGGCGACCATCCGCGCAGCCAATCGGGGTCTTCGCCCAGGGTCCGCGCATCGCCATGTTCCAGATCCAGCGCCACGGGACGCCCATCGAATGGCGCCCGCTCGTCCACGAAGGCCAGCCGACCGCCGACCAGCGGCTCCTGCTGCAGGCAGCCGGGGAGGCCAGGGTACACCGCGGCGCAGTCGATCACCGCATCCACGCCCGGGGCGATCTCGCTCAGGATCGTCACCTGTACCGCCGAGAGCACGTTCGGCGTCGTCGCCTCACGCCGGAAGCCCACCACCTCGACGCGCATGCCCCGCTCGATGTCTCGGAATTCTGCCGCGGACCCGTCCGGCCACCGCACGCCCCGGGAAGCGCGCCAGGGGATGTGCCACTCCTCCCCACCGCCATCCTCCAGGGTCACTACCTCGGCGCTGGCCGCGTTGTCCACCACCGTGCCGGTCACCGTCGTCAGGTCGCCCTCGATCTGCTCCCACATCGCCTCCTTATCGACGTCCTGCGCGAAGATCCGTTCCTGAACCTCCGCCGGGAAGAGCAGTCGCACGTCCTCCTCGTAGAACGAGCCATCGCGCGGCATCCGAATCTTCAGTACAGTCCTTCTGCCGGCCTCCCAGTGTATCAGGGCCGGCGCACTGACAGCCGTGCCACCCGGCGACTGGCAGATCGCCCACACGTAGCTCTCCATGTCGCCCTCTCCCAGCACCTCCCAGCCGCACTCACCGTCAGGATCGTCGACGAATCGCCTCGCCAGTTCCACTTCTACATCCTGGAGATCCCGTGCAAGATCGATCGGCACGAAGCGAGATACGGTCGCCTCAAAGATCTCCCTCGCGTGCTCATACCAGAAGCTGTCGACCATCAGGAGGTGCAGCACGGTATCCTCCACGCCGAAGAGCCAGTAGATCGCCTCGCCCTCCGAGCCGGTGAACACCAGGCCCGTGGCCTGCATTCGTTCCTTTCCTGCACCCTCATACAGGATCTCGCCGGAATCAAGCGTGTCGCCTGCCAGGAGCTCTTCGTATTGCTCCCTCGCCTGCCGCGCCTCCTCGAACCGGTACACGCCGTGCCATACGTACACCCCCGCTTCGTCTTCCTCTATCTCGCGGAACCCCTCCACCTTCAACGCCTCGAGGCAGCCATCGGCCTGAGCGAGGTTCGTGACCCAATCGTCGCCGTGCAGGTAGATCGCTTCGGGTTCCCAGTCGTCTCCGTCCAGACCGGTCCCCGGCAGTTCCTCCTCCCGAAGGAGCAGGTCCCGCAGATCCGGGTGCGAGGGCAGATGGTCCAGCGGATTCACCGCTCGGTCGTGGTAATGGAGCTCGAAGTGCAGGTGTGGGCCGCTGCTCTCGCCGGTCGACCCCGCTCTTCCCACTATCTGTCCCTGGGTCACCCTCTGTTCTGGCTCGACCGCCATCTCCTCCAGCTGAGCGTACGTCGACGACCACCCGTCGGAGTGGTCGACGACCACAATATTGCCCCGGTCGTCCCGCCATTCGGCCTCCGTCACCAGTCCGTCGGCGATCGCGAACACGGGATCCCCCGCCTCGGCGGCGATGTCGATGCCGGCGTGCGTCGGGTTGCGCTCGTCATGGAACGTCCATCCCGAGATCTCCCGCCGCCTCGTCGGCCACGTGAACTGCCCTGCCGGGAACACCTGCGCCTCTCCTTCATCGCCCAGGGGCCACACGGCTACCTCGTCCCCCCAGGATGCCCGAACCGTGAGATCGCCGCTCGCCACCCCGTCCGGCACGCTGGCGCCGATCCAGAACTCGCACGCCTCGTCCCGGTAATACCCCTCCGGCGTGCAGGCGGATCGGGGCGACTTCCCCTCGGGAAGAAAGTCCATCTCCTGCAGCCCTTCGCCTTTATGGACCACGGAGATCTGCGGTCCCAGATCTGCGGTGGGGTAGTGCTCCGAGTTCTCGACCCTCATCTTCACCCACACGTAACGGGCGCCCTCCGGCGGACACCGCTCCTCCCCCGACCCCAGCGTGACACACCCCGTCATCTCGTGATCCAAGACGGCGAAGTCCACGCCGCGGAGCCTGGCCGTGGGACCGCTCTCGGCCGGTGAATCCGACGGCACCCCGGGCATCAGCTGCACGCCCGACGGCGCCAGGAGCTTCGCGCCGACGACCAGGGCGATGAGGGCCGTGACGGCCACGGCCGTGCCTGCGACGGTGAATAGCCTGTTGCGCATCTCGTGTCGCCTCCTTTTCCGCTCGATGGTGGAAAGGAGTTGACCCCGCTGCGACGGACTGAGTCCGACGCGCGGCGCACTGCGGATGACGCGGTCCTGCTCGGCGTAGGCCTCGGCCCGGGCGGCGCATTCGGCGCAGACGACCAGGTGGGCGCTGACGCGCCGCTGCTCCGTCACGCTCCGGTCCTCGGGCCGCAGCGCCAGCAATACCTGGATCTCGTCACAGCTCGTCATACCTCCTCCTTGGAGGCACCCTCCCTAGAGGCACCCTCCCGTCCGTAGGCCCCTCGAAACTGCTCCCGCGCCCGGCACAGCCGCATCTTCACCGCGCTCACCGACAGATCGAGCATCTCCGCGATCTCCCGCACCTTCCACCCCTCGTGCGCGTACAGCAGGAGCGGGATGCGGTACGTCGGCGTCAGCACGTCCAGCGCCTTCTGCACCGCGAGGTGCTCCGCCACCGCGGCCTCTGGATTCGGGCCTGGATCCGGCTCGTTGCCCAGGAGCGGCAGCCACTCCAGCAGCTTCCGC
>CAZGSX010000161.1:0-4422 GCA_964528475.1 uncultured Anaerolineales bacterium | reverse complement strand
CCAGTCTTGCCCAGCGTGCCCAGCCCCTGCGGATCTGCGCGCTCCGCAACCGCCAGGTGCCGACGATGCCGTAGGGTAGGAACATCACCAGCGCGATGAAGATCAACCCGAACACGAGAGGCCAGCGCGGACCGAACCACCGGTATAGGAAGTGGCCAAAGACCTCCATCAGACCGGCCCCCAGCATGGGGCCGATAAGCGTGCCCGTTCCTCCCAGCAGCGTCATAATCAGGGCATTGACCGTAGTGTTGGTTGATGTCATCGTCGGCGTCGCGCTCGATGTCCACAGTGAGAACATGGCCCCGGCCAATCCCGCGATGGTCGCCGAGACCACGAAAGCCACCGTACGGTAGACGACGGGGTTGTAGCCTATCATCCTCGTGCGACTCTCGTTCTCCCGGACAGCGACGAAGACCCGGCCCGTGGGGGAGTTCACAATGCGTCGGGCGACAAGGTACATGAGCACGGCAAACACCAAGGTGATGAAGTAGAACTGGAGACGGTGCTGGGTCGGGTTAAGCCACGCCGGCACCGGTACGCCGTGCAGTCCCTGATCCGCGCCCGTCCACTTCACGAAGTCCGTCGCCTTCGATAGCATGTGGATCGCCTCGCCGATCGCCAGGGTGATCATGGCGAAATAGACCCCGCTCACCCGGGCGGACACAACGCTGAACAGCAGCCCCAGAAGAATGGACACCATCAGGGCCAGCAGGCCCGCCGTGAGCAGCAGCATAGGGCTGGTGATGTCAACCCCCCCGATGAACGTAATCCGGTAGCGGGCGGCAATGCCGGGCGCCACGTGGGTCAGGAAGAGGGCCATCGCGTAGGCGCCACCGCCGAAGAAAGCCGCGTGCCCGAACGACAGGATGCCCACATAGCCCATTAGCAGGTCGTAGCTCATGGCGTAGACGGCCATGATGAAGACCAGGATCAGCTGCCCCTGCCAGAACTTGGGTGGGCCAGCGTATGCTGTGGTCCCACTCAGCCGTCCGAATATGAAGGGAAATAGGATCAACCCGGCGATAAGCAGGACGGCCGACCAACGTTGTCTGATCCAAGCCCCCGTTCGCTCGAGCAAGGTGGAGGATCTCCTGCGATCATCTTTCTGCGTAGGGTTCACGAGTTCACTCCCTCCTCCCGAACAAGCCGGCCGGTCGCACCAGCAGCACGATCGCCATCACGATCACCGTCGAGGCCTCAGAGATGGCTGGAGTCAAGCGGAATTTCAGCGCCAGGTAGTCGCCAAACGCCCGGGCTAGGCCCAGCAGCAGCGCGCCGACAGCGGCTCCCTGGTAGCTCCCCATGCCGCCGATGACCACCGTGATGAACCCCTGCATCAGGAATCGGTCGCCCATGACGGGTTCCACGGGAACAAACGGCGCTGCCCCAATGCCCCCCAGCGCTGCCAGTCCTCCTCCGAGGGCGAAGACCAAGGTGAAAACGCGCCGCACATTGATGCCCAGCGCCTCCACCATTTCCCGATCCTGCACGCCGGCCCGGATGATCATGCCCAACCGAGAGTAGTTCATCAACGCGTGGAGCGCGATGAGCATGACCGCGCCCAGGGCGATGATGAAGAGCCGGTAGCTGGGGAACGTCACGCCCATGATGTCCACGGTGGCCGTGCGTTCCGAGAACCAGGCCAGGATGGATTCGGCCTTCCCCGGTTGCGAGAAGAGCGGTGGCCGGCTCATCTGGTACGGCAGCGGATCCCATAGCACTTGGATCACCTCCGTCAGCACGAAGGCCAGTCCCAGGGTAACCAGTACCTGGAACAGCGGGCGCTCGTAGAGCGGTCGGATCAGCGCGATCTCCACCACGACGCCCAGCCCTGCGCCGACCAGCGCTCCGACCAGCAGGCTCAACAGGAAGCGCCAGTTGGCGTTCATCGTCAACACGGCGATGGGCCCAGCCTCCCGGACCAGCGTGGCGATGATGGTCAGGATCAGCAGCCCCGCCGCCATCACGACGCCGCGGCGAATCTCTTGCTCGTTGACGATCTGTGTGCGATCGCCCGGACGCGCCTGCGCCAGGGCCAGGAGAAGGGCCCCCGCCAGGACCAGGGTGGGGCGGTACCAGAAGGTCCGCAAGGGCTCCTGGGGCGTGGCCTCCTTGAGGGGATCGGCGGCCACCATCGACGGCACCATGGCTGTATCGGCCAGACCGAGGATATCCAAGCCGAGTAACCCCAGCAGGGCAACGGCGATCGCCGCCAGGATCAGGACGGCCCGCAACGGGGGCTGCCACTCGTTTGGGATGGACCACCCTATGGATACCCTCCGTAGCAGCGGCGTCAAAGCCAGACCTGTCATCAGCGCGAAAAGCAGAGGGGCTAGGCCAAAGAGAAACGTAGGGTTCGTGTAGAACTGCCAACCCGCGTAGGCCCCCACCATGAACATAGTGCCGTGGGCGAAGTTCAGCACGTCCATAAGCCCGAAGATCAACGTGAGGCCCGCGGCCACCATAAACAGAAGCGCGCCCAGCGTCAGCCCGGAGAGCAGGGTTCTGACGAACGGCTGTTGTCCCATCGCCGTCCACGCCACGACGCTCAGTCCGATGAGCACGGCGGCGGCAACCAGGACGGGACTCCGTCTTCTCCAAACCCGCTTCAGGTTCATTCTCTGCCTCCGCCTTCGCTCACCGATGCACCGAGATACCGCTGGATCAGGGCCTCATCTTCCACCAGCGCCTCCATCTGTCCCTCGTGAACCGTCCTGCCCTCGTCGATGATGCTGTACTCCTCGCCCAGCTGGCTGGCCATCAGGAAGTTCTGTTCCACCAGCAGCACCGTGGTGGTGGCACTGAGCTCCCGAATCGCATCCATGACCTGTTCAATCAGCACCGGCGCCAGTCCAGAGCTGGGCTCGTCGATCAGGAGAAGCTGATTATCCGGCACTAACGCGCGGGCCACAGCCAACATCTGCTGCTGTCCACCGGAAAGGTGATCGCCGGGCAGGTGATAGAGCCGCTTCAGATCCGGGAACAGGCCGAAGATGAAGTCCGCCCTCCGGTCGAGATCCCCCCTCTCGCGCTCGGCAATCAGCAGGTTCTCTCCCACGCTCAGATCGCGGAAGATGGCTCGATGCTCCGGCACGTACCCGATCCCCATCGCCGCGATATGGAAGGCGTGCTTGCCCTGAATCTCCTTTCCGTTGAAGATCACGCGCCCCTCTCTCGGCGGTGTCAGCCCCAGGATTGACTTCAGCGTCGTGGTCTTCCCTGCGCCGTTGCGCCCCAGGAGGACCGTGATGCTCTCCCGGGGCACCTTCAGCGACACCCCCTGGAGGATGTGGAACTGACCGATGTACGTTTCGATGGCTTCCAATTCCAACATGTAACTCATGCCGAACCTCCCAGGGCCGCGGAGAAGTCTCCGTAGAGTGCGCCCAGGTAAGCCTCCTGCACTCTCCTGTCGGCGGCGATCTCCTGCGGCGTCCCCTCGGCCAGCACGCGCCCGTGGTGCATCACGGTGATGGCGTCCGAGATCCGCATCACCAGGTCCATGCGATGCTCCACCAGAACGATCGTCTTGTCTCCCGTTGTCATGATCCTCTTGATCACTTCCAGCAGCGCCGGAACCTGTTCCGACGACATCCCCGCTGTCGGCTCGTCGAGCAATAGCACCTCGGGATCGCTGGCCAGCATGATGCCCAGCTCCAGCTTCCTCTGATCTCCGTGGGCCAGGTTGCTCGCCAGCGTCGCTTCCAGCCCCTGCAGCCCGACCCGCTCCACGATATTCTCCGCCTTTTGACGATAGGCGTCGAAACTCGCATAGTTCCGAAACAGCTTGAGGCTGTCAGCACCCACCGCCTGGGCCGCCAAACGGATGTTTTCCAGCACCGGTAGGTTGGGAAAGATGTTCGTGATCTGAAAAGATCGCCCCATACCCACGTGGACGACGCGGTGGGAGGGCAAATGCGTGATGTCCTCCCCCTTGAAGAAGACGCGCCCCTTGGTCGGCGGCATCGTGCCGCTCAGAAGGTTGAAGAGGGTGGTCTTGCCCGCGCCGTTGGGACCGATGATCGAGTGCAGCGTGCAGCCGCGGATCTGCAAGCTCACGTCGTCCACGGCAACCAAACTCCCGAACGTCTTGCGGAGGTTTTGGGCTTCCAGAATGACCTCTCGTCCAGATTCAGGTGTCATCAGATTCTATCCTCAATAGGCTGTCCGCCAGGGGACGTCAAGCACCCGCCGTGAGCCGCCCACCGTTTGGTGCCGGGAGCTCTGCCTCCCGCCGCATCGTTGTCACACGACCACGCCTGGCAGATGCGAAGCCACCGGCTGCACCGCGGACTGGGACTGGGCTGAACGGCGGAGGTGCGTGGGCGACTGGCCCACACACCTCGCGGCACGCTATGACTATCTCACGGAGTGGGCAGGTCGCCGCACCGGTCGGCGTAGTCGCCGGTGAGGGTGCAGGGT
>CAZGSX010000160.1:0-4471 GCA_964528475.1 uncultured Anaerolineales bacterium | reverse complement strand
TCCGCATCGATGTAGAGATCGAACTCGGCGAAGTACGGCTGCGGTACGTGCCAGTGGTCCCAGGTGTTGATCGCAGCCACGACCATGTCGCCGTAGTTGCCATCGGTCCAACCATAATCCAATCCGAACAGCCGGACGTCACCTGGACCGGTCATTGCAGGATCGGGCGCATCGTTCCAGGTCAGTGCAGGATATATCCACGTGCTGGAAGTGATGGGCCCTGTGTGGGTCATCGTGATCACGGCGGAGTCAGTGGACGGATCAGTGATGACGGTATCAGCCTGAAGGTCCAGTTGGGCGTAGGGACGCGGCTGGAGGTAGAAGGGTACTCGGACCACGTCGCGGGCCTTGGTCGACTGAACATTGGTCCCTGTCGTTGGTGTAGTGGCATCCGCGTTCTTGACTATCAACGGCAAGAACAGCCGATAGGGGACCGGCGGGGTGAAGGTGACGAAGCCGTAGACCTCCTCCAGGCCGCCAGAGCCGTAGGCGACCGGAATCTGGGTCATGTCCACGGTTAGCCTGACATCGACATCGACGCTGTCTCCAGCAGAGACTATAACTTCCTCTGGTTCGACGCCTAACGTGATACCTGTGGTCCAGGAGCCGTTCTGCAAGGCTGCGGCCACATCGTAGGTTTCCTCTTCTGCGCCTTGGTTGTGCAGCGTCACCTGCTTGACGAGCTCCACGCTGTCATCGCCACTGAATTCCACGCCCCAGTTGAGGCTGACCAGATCCTCATCGCCGACGGCGATGACGTCCGTATCCACGGCATTGTACGCATCGACCCGGCCTGCGCCGCTGCGCAGCATGGTGGTTTCATCGACCAGGTCAACCGCGGTGTTCATCATCGCGGCTTTGACGTTCTCGGGAGTCCAGTCAGGGTTCGCCTGTGCCATCAGCGCAGCCACGCCTGCCAGGTGCGGCGCGGCCATGGACGTGCCGCTCATGCTCACGCCCGCGATGCCGCTTCCCATGTCCGCGGCGAAGATGCCTACGCCAGGTGCGGTGACCTCGGGCTTGAGGAAGGAGTCCGTGCCGCGCGGGCCCCGCGAGGAGAACGTTGCGATGCTGTCCGCCGGGGTGTAGGGATCTACAACCGTGGTCACGTCATCTTCCGCGCTGACGACTGCGATTTCCCCGTCGGCCGGGATCAGGTTCAGGCCATCCTGTAACTGAATTGAGCCCGCGGGAATGACCACCGGTTCGCCCGCCATGGTGATGCTGCCGCCCACGTTGTTGAAGATGATGGCCGCGACGGCCCCCAGCTCAGCAGCGTTGTTGACCTTGACCGTGAAGGCGCACGACCCGCGTTGAATGAGCGCGACCTGATCTTCCAGGGCGCCAGCAGAGATACCATCCGTGGTGCAGAGCTCGTTGTCGGCTGCACCGGTCAGATTTCCGACGTACCCCAGCGGGGCTTTGACCTCCTCCTTGAACTCCCCACCTGCGTCGAAGCTGGATGGGTTGTAGATGATGTTGGTCTGGGTGACGTATTCGGTATCCTCAATACCGATGGTGGGACCGGTGGCATAGCCGGTGGTGGAGGCGGCCACCGAAATAGCCCCGTCCGCAGTCGCTGGCGACCCAGTGATGTAGGCGTTGTCACCCTCGTTGCCGGCCGAGGCGACGACAACGATGCCCGCTTCCGCCGCATTCTGCGAGCCCACCACGCTGGGATCTACGAGATCGCCCGTTCCAAACGGGGCACCGAGCGACATGTTGATGACCTCGGGTTTGCCAGTGTAGATGTACTGCAGCGTGGCCCATTCCAGGGCGTCCAAGGTCAGAGTCGTGCTGCCGCTCTGCCCGAACACCTTGAGGGCTATCAACTTGGCTGATGGCGCAGTACCGGTCATCACGTCTCCAGCACCAAGGCCCGCGGCGATGGATGCCACGTGCGTCCCATGCCCGTACTCGTCCAACGGATCCTCGTCCGGATTGGGAATGCGCGTGCAGATGCCCGCCGCCTCGTCGGCCGCGGGACAGCCGGCATGATACAGCGTGCCGGCGAAGTCATAGGATTCCGCCACAACTTTGTCGGTTGGGAATGTGTTCGGCTCGATCATGTCCGGGTCGTTCAGGTCATACGCCATGGGGTTCCCGGGGCCTCCGAAGACCGCATGGGTGTAGTCGATGCCCGTGTCGATGATGGCGATGGTGATACCCTCACCGTCGAATCCAAGGTCTTCCCGAACCTTAGACACACCTATCAGGTCCACGCTGGCGCCGAGGGCCGGTTCGTGGATCGGTGCCCGATGCACGGCCTTGACGCCTGGTAGCGCTCGAATCTCGTTAAGCTGGCTTAGCGGAACCAACGCCTGGAAGCCGTTGTAGACGACGGCGTACTCGGAGATGATCTGCACGTCGAAGGCCTCCGTCAGCTCTGACTTGAGCGGCGCCTGCGCTTCCTTCAGCCCCTGGAGATAGTCGTCAGGGGTGGCCTGTGTCCTCAGCTGGTTGGAGTCCTTCTGCTCCGCGTACCAGACGGCGAAGGGCTCCTCCTCCAGCTCGATGATCATCAAAGCCTCGCCGTCGACGATGTCCTCGAGCGCTCGAGGTACATGGCCTGTTCTGGCAACAAAGTCCTCAGCTGACATCCCGTCGGCAAAGAGCTCCTGGATTTCGGCGGGGACTTCTTGCAGGTGAGGGGGAGGTTCTCGATCCTGGGGCGAGAGTGCGGACGCCTCCGATGCTGCATGGGGCTCTTCCACGAATCTCGCCGCAGCGGGAGCCTGGGGGGTTGACAAAAAAACCGATCCCAGGATCAGCGCGACTAACGTCAGGGCATTCAGCCATCTACTTCGCATAACACTTCACTCCTCGGTATTCTGAGAGCGGACACGTTTCGTCCAGTTGTCACGTGAACGGTCGGGTACTGAAGGGCTTATCCGGTAGGCATCACCCCCTTGTTGATGAACGGCTGGATTGCCGTGTTCTGAGGGTTCCGATGCGGTTATCTTACCTGCGTGTTGCTGGCAGAACTTGACGCGGCTTGAAGATACGGCGATTTCGAGTATATCAGCTGCTGGTGAGCTTGTCAAGAGAAAGCGGTGCACTGCTGGGTGGTGCATAGCGTATCCTGGTTCTTCATTTCGCCGCGACTGGCGGGCCACAATGTTGCTAGTCAGTCAGCGCTGGGGGACTTACCACCAGCAGGGGGGGCACGACCCGATCCACCACCGATCGGGTGAGCCTTGATGGTGTCCGCATAGCTGCTTGCTGTGGCGAGATTTGGGAATCAGACGCCAATGCTGGTATAATTGCCAGAAGGGTGTCATCTCAGACCGCAGACATCAATGCCAGCGCCAGCCTATCGCGTCGCTGATCGATCCCTCGTTGCGGTGTGTGGTGCAGCTCGTGACCGCACCATGTCGAACTAGGTAAGGAGTATGATGACAATACGCATCGGCACCAGCGGTTTCAGCTTCGACGACTGGGTGGGCCGGGTCTACCCCCGGGACCTGCCCAAGCGCGAGTGGCTCGCCTACTACGCGCGCGAGTTCTCCACGTGCGAGCTGAATTTCAGCTACTATCGCATCCCCGACGCGCGTACGCTGGCCCAGATAGCGGCCAAGGTCCCTGAGGACTTCGTCTTCTCCATCAAGGCCTACCGTGGGATCACCCACCAACGAGAGGATCCGGATCCGCAGATGGAGCGGTTCTCCGAGGCGTTGGCGCCTCTCATTGATCAAGGGAAGCTGGCCTGCGTGCTAGCTCAGTTTCCCCACTCGTTTCACACCAACCCGGAGAACCGCGCCTATCTGCGCCGCGTGCGGGAGGGGCTTGGTGATCTCCCGGTGGTGGTCGAGTTTCGCTCCCGGGAGTGGATCAGCGGTCGCACATTTGAGGAGCTGCACGACCTCAACCTTGGCTTCTGCTGCGTCGATCAACCGCGCTTCAAGAACCTGATCCCGCCGGTCGCGGTCGCCACCGGGCCGGTTGCCTACGCCCGCTTTCATGGAAGAAATCGCGCCAAGTGGTGGGAGCACGACGAGGCCTGGGAGCGGTATGACTACAGCTACACCGACGAGGAACTGATGGAGTGGGTGCCCAAGATCCGCGCGCTGGAAGGGGAGGCGTCCCTGACGCTGGTCTATATGAACAACCACTGGCAGGGACAGGCGGTAAGCTCTGCTCGAAGCCTGCGGTCCCTCTTGCAGGAGACCGCCGAGTGAGCCAGCTGGCTCAGGGGAGCGTGTCAAACGGACGAAAGCGCCATCGTCCCCATAGGCTCCCGGCCCTCGGAGGCGCCTCTTTGCCTGAATCCCGGCGAAACTCTTGACAACCCCCACGATTTGTAGTATACTCTTGATATATCTACGATATACCCCACGGCCTATTCTCCACACCACTCTGAGTTCGCCTTGGAGTGGGACGTCGTTTCGTGGGCAGGGTTCAGTCACAAAAAAGGACGGGGATCTCCGCACGTGCGGCTCAGCGAGAAGGCGTACCGGCTCATCAAGGAGAA
>CAZGSX010000159.1:0-4490 GCA_964528475.1 uncultured Anaerolineales bacterium | reverse complement strand
GGGAAGGAGAGCGAGACGACAGCGGCTCGAGCCCCGTCGTCCTCGAAACTCACGTCCACGCCGGCCACGATCTCGGGCACATGCTGCAGGGGCTCCTCGACGACGTGCTGGCGCCATTCGTCCTGCATGCGCCGCGCCTCTGCAGCGGATACGTTCCAGGGATGCATTCGAGCGGGACGAAGACTCATAGCCATAGAGCGGGTTGCACCTTGGGGGTGCGGTGGACCTGACACGCGACCGACGGTGCGTTGCACGTCAGGTGCACGGCACCCGAAACCGTAGGACTTGACCATACTGTAGCATGGATAAGGCGGCGTCGCAAGGACGAGCCGCCCCGCGCCTGAAGCTTACGACCACTAGGGCGATCCATTCCAAGGAGGGAGGCTCCAGCGTGCTCGAGACTCCGCTCAGAGACGCGGATCATCCCGAGGCGCAGACTGTACGCCACCAAGGCACTGCGTGGGCGCGCAGTGCCACCGCCGCGAGAGCCAGCCAAGTTCCTAGGCTGATCCCCAGCCCCACGTACCACGTGCGCGGGGCAAACCACATCTCCACCGGGTGGCCGCCCGCGGGCACGCTGACGGCGCGGAACGTGTAGTTGGCGCGGAGCACGGGGGTCGGCTCCCCAGCGACGGTGGCGCGCCAGCCGGGGTAGAAGACGTCGCTCAAGACCAGCCAGCCACCCTGCCCGCTCTCCACCCGCAGCCGCAGGCGGTTGAGCCCGTAGTGGAGGAAGGATACGCGCTTCGGGCCCTGTGTGCCTGCGTCTGTTGGCGCGATAGGCGTTCCTCCCTGCTCGAGGACCACCACCTGACTGGGATCGAAGGTGGGGTCGTGAATCGCGGCCCAGGCGTCCGCATGATCGGAGACGACGTCCGCCTGCGTGACAATGAGCGCTCGCGGGAGCGCGTTCGGGTTCAGATGGACGTCGACCGCCTGCCCGGCATAGACGGGCACGAGATCCTCGGACCCTGGGTGTGCACCGCTGTCGGTCAGGACATATTTCACGCCCAATAAGTTGTAGAGGGGCGAGCCGGGCCCCCCGACGGCCCAGCGGTAGGCCTCGTAGGGCGCCAGGCTGAGCGGATTGTAGACGCCGGCGATGTCGTAGAGCCCGTGGACGAGCGCGGCATCCGGCTGCCAGGCGGCTGCGGCGTCATCGATGCGAAAGAGAGTGGGATCGTCCTTCAGAAACGCGACCACCCCTGGATGGTGGAAGCCGAGGGTGGGATCGTTCGGCTCGATCTCCACCGTGGAACCGACCAGGACGAGGTCCAGGGCCAGGAGCAGGGGGAAAAGCCATCGGGCCCGGGGTCGGTAGCCGACCAGGCCCAGGAGCAGCCCGGTGAGCGCCAACAGGCTGCCAGCGACCACGACGCTTCGTGTAGTCGCTTCTATTCGGTCGGGCAGGGGCAGGAGACGCGCCTGGGGGAGCCCGATGATCAGCACCAGGACCGCCGCAGTGATGACAGCGAGGGCGACCAGGGCGTGCCAGCGGTGGGAGGCGCGAAGGGCGACGAGGCGATCCAGGCCGTGGGCAGCCATCGCGGCCAGGCCCAGGTCCCCCAGCAGGACGAGGCGAGCGGGCGCGCGGATCTGATCGAAGGTGGGGACCAAGCGGTAGAGGAGGCGGTAGAGGGGCGTGTGGCGGCCCATAGCCAGCAGGAAGCCCAGGGGCACGAGGAGCGTGAAGAAGAGCAGGCAGACGGGGCGCTGCGCGGTGGCTACGGGGCTCGTCCTCGATCGGGAGACCGAGGCGGGCGGGCGGCGGGAGAGGGCGAAGAGGACGCCGAGCGCCGCCAGCGGAAGGGTCACCACGCCGGCGTAGCCCACCTCCACACGCTCCCACGACCCCCAGAAGCGCGCCGCTCCCCTGCCGTAGAAGCCGGGCACGACGAGGCCCACGAGGGCTCTTGGGGGAAGGGAATAGCGCGTTGCCTCCGCGTAGGGGAGATGGCCGCGGCCGGTGTGCTGGGCCATCTGCCAGGCAGGAAGGAGGGTCAGCGCGGCGCCCCCCAGGCCGATCGCGAGTATGATCAGCGCTAGCCCTACGGAACCGAGCGCTCGCCCTGGGCCCGCACCGCGGAGCGCGTCCCTGATCAGGTGACAGAGGACCAGGAGCCCCAGGGCGAGGGCGATGAAAAGCAACATCTGAGCGTGGCCGGCGAGGGCCGCCACGGCTAGCACGCCCCCGGCGCCCGCTGCCCACTCCACCCGCCTCTCGCTTAGAGCCCGGTGGGCGGCGCAGAGCAGCAGCGGCAGCCAGGCCGCGGTGGCGTTGAGGTTGAGGTTGCCGAGGTGGGTGACGAACAGGTCTGATAGGGCGAAGGAGAGGGCGCCCAACACGGCAGCGGAGCGGCGCAGACGGAGGCTGCGCAAGAGAACGAACATTCCGATGGCGGCGATCCAGATGTGAAGGGCCACCAAGAGCTCCATGACGCGGTACGACGGCGGACCCGCCAAGGCGAAGGTGAGGAGATTGATGGGGTAGAAGACGCCGGACTGGTTGTCTGCGATGAAGGGGGCGCCACTATGGAGGTGCGGGTTCCAGAGGGGGACGACGCCCGAGCGGAGGCTGCGGGCGGCGAAGCGATACATGGGCCAGAGGAAGGATACCAGGTCGCCGCCACCGCGCGGGAGCCAGCACCCGGCGAAGATGAGGGGCCAGAAGAAGGCGACGACGGCCAGCGTGAGCAACGTCACCGACGCGATGTCCAGGAGGCGTGCTCGCTGGATGGCGCGGAGACGTCTCCAGAGTGGGATAGTGGGGAGCATGGCAGACGATATTCTACCGGCGAT
The DNA here is from genome assembly GCA_964528475.1 of uncultured Anaerolineales bacterium. Taxonomy (GTDB): domain Bacteria; phylum Chloroflexota; class Anaerolineae; order B4-G1; family B4-G1; genus SKLM01. Next base: position 1,691 of record CAZGSX010000159.1, on the reverse strand, counting down.
GCGAAGCCTGGGCAAACGCTTGTGGACGCGAGAGTGCGCACATCCGGATTCAGCGGGCGGGTTCGGCTTAGAGCGATCGTGGCGGACCGGCCGCTCAGCGAGATCAGCTGGAAGGATGGATCGGCCACGGTGAGAGTCCCGGGTAGCCTGACGGGCAACGTGTCAGTGTAACCTGCTTCCGTCGCCAGCCAACCCAACGCCAACTTTTCCCAACTCGGGTCAAAGGCAAATCCCACTCATCCCGTCATCAGCGGCGGCGGGTTTCTGATACCATGCGAGCACGCTGGTGTTGATGAGGCAGCAGCGACAGCCAGGGTGCCGGTCGTGGCTGCCTGCATGCATAGGAGGAGGCTAGGGCGCGCGGGCGGAGCGGCAGCGTGTGAGGTGGATCTGGAGCTGCCACGCGTCCCTGGTCAACTGCGCCCACACAGGTTGATGCGGGCGGGCTTTGGGATGAATGAAACCGAGTGAGGAGTTGACGATGGGAGAGATTGACAGGCGCATACCGGCTTTGCTCATTGTGTTCATAGCATCCGTGCTGGTCGTGGGATGCGCGAGGGTCGCGGTGGCGCCAGACGGGACGGCCACGCCATCGGGGGCTTCACCCGTGGCCAGTCCGACGGCGGCCGCGGAGGAGACGGAGGAGCCACCATCGACAGAGGTCGTGTTATCGCTGGCACCGGACAGCGGGCCAGCGGGGACGGAGATTCAGATCACAGCCGCGGGCTTGCCGCCAGAATCGGACTTGGAGCTGGGACTGGGGCCGCGCGACGGTGAGGGCGTGGTGCGGACGAGCGCCCGGGCTGGTGCGGACGGGACGGTGGCGGCCACGCTGGCGATCCCGGCCTCAGCCGAACCGGGGGAGGAGTGGGTGGTCGTTGCCAGCGGCGAAGATGGAGAGATCACGGGAACATCGAATGCCTTCCGGGTGACTGAACTGGCGTACGAGCCGGAGGTGACCGTCTCGCCGCGGAGCGGTCCGCCGGGGACGACCGTCGAGGTGCAGGCGGAGGGATTCCCGCCCGGCGAGGAGGTAGAGATCGGACTGGGACGGGAGGCGTCCGAATATGATGTGGTGGATGCCGTCCAGATGGATGATGAAGGCTCCCTGACCGTCCAGGCAGACATCCCCGACTACGCTGAAGCAGGTGAGCGTTGGGTGGTCGTTGTGACCACGCAAGATCGGGCCGTGGAGGCCATCTCCGATGCCTTCGAGGTGGAGGCGGCGACGTATGATCCCCGTGTGGAGATCGCGCCGACCAGCGGCCCGCCCGGAACGCGGTTGCAAGTGACGGGAGATGGATTTCCTCCGAACGCGGAGGTCGATATTGGCGTGGGGCGGGTGGACTCGGAGTATGACGTGGTGACCACGGGCACGACGGATGCGGAAGGGCGAGTGGACACCGCGATCGTCATGCCATCGTTCGTGGAACCGGAGAGCGGCTGGGTGGTCGTGGTGGCCGCTGATCGCGGGCGAGTTAGGGCCATTTCCAACACGTTTGACGTGGTGGGGGAGGTGACGCCCACGCCAGGCGGGCGCTTGTTCGACAGCACTAACATCTATCTGGTCGCTGTGGGAGACGGTGGTCAGCGGGGGAGAGAGATTGGGTGCAACGACAGTCTGGTGCCGGTGGAGATCAGCATCGAGCCGACGGTCGCTCCGTTGACGGCTGCGCTGAGCGAGCTCCTGG
>CAZGSX010000158.1:0-4688 GCA_964528475.1 uncultured Anaerolineales bacterium | reverse complement strand
AGGGGGCATGTCGAGGCACCTGCCCGCCTGCCCCGCGCGGCAGGACGTGATCGCGAGAGCCAACGAAAGGTCCGGTCAGGAGGAGGAGCTATATCACATCCAGGCTGAGGACGCTGGCGGGGAGGGTTTCTGGTTGCACCTGGAGATGCGTGGATCCGCCACGCTCCGGGCCCTGGACGACTATTTACGGGCGATCTGGCTGGAGTGCTGTGGTCATCTGAGCCAGTTCACCCGGGGTGGATGCCGGGACGTCTGGGGAGGCAGGGAACTGGCGATGCGCAGCCGCGTAGGAGACCTCTTCCGGCCGGGAATGAGGTTGACGCACACGTATGACTTCGGAACCACATCATTCACAACCATCAAGGTGAGGCGGGTGCGGACAGGTAAGCCGCTCACGTTCCACCCGATCCTGCTGATGGCGCGCAACGACCCACCGGACGAGCGCTGCGCCGTGTGTGGCGAACGGGCATCGTGGCTGTGCGTGGAGTGTCTCATCGAGCAGAATGAGTGGGCGACGTTCTGCGACAGGCACGCCGCGGAGCATCCCCACGAGGCGTACGGGGACCCGATCCCGCTGGTGAACTCGCCGCGGGTGGGGATGTGCGGATATCGGGGGCCGGCGGAACCGCCCTATTGACAAGAACAGGACCTGTGCGGCCCTCCTCCATGCTGCGCGGATTTCGCAGATCAGACCGACTTCGGAGATCGTGGGGAACGAGCACAAGTTGCAGGTTCGCTGGCTTTGCCCTTCCTCTCCTCCTGGCGCGCGATGGACGGGGCTCGGTGCCAGCCACTGCTCTGCCAGCCCAGATCTCTATTCCGACCACTCCCGCTGCCAGGCCGAACGGTTGTACACCTCCTGAAAACCGAGCGATTCGTAGAACAGCATCGAGCTTCCCACGCAGGCTACCCGGGCGCCCAGGGCGCCGCAGCGACGGACACCCTCCAGCACGGCGGCGCGGCCCAGCCCCATGCGACGGTAGTCCGGATCGGTGGCCACAGGCTCAACGTAGGCGATCGCGTGCACAGGCTCCAACCACATACCGCAATACGAGACGAAGTTGCCGTCCGGCGCCTCGACCACAATGTTCAGGTCCTTCCGGAAGTTGGGGGCCGACTCCATGAACTCCCGATCCCTAATGCCATCCTCTGGCGGCTCGTCCCCATGACCAAAGCCACGCCACAGGACGCGATCCACCTTGCGCAGGTCGTTCTCCTCCGCCAGGCTCCTGAGCCGGAAGCCAGCAGGCAGGGGGATGGGCGGGAAGGGGTCTGGTATCGGGAGATGTGACATCGGCTCGCTGCCGCCCTGCCTCATGTAGCCCCTTCCTGCAGCTAGGCTTTGGAACGCTTCGTCCCGATCGTTGATGTACACACGGAGCCCCCTGACGCCGTCGCTCACTTCACTCAGATGGTCCTCGGCGTACGCCAGCAGTTCCGGCTTGAGCGCAGCATAGTGAGGGTCGATCTCAAGATACGCCATGCCCATGGCATGCTCGGGATGCACTACGGCGACGATGCGTCCATCCGCCTCCCAGACGCCAATCGCGCGCCGGTCCACGTTACGGATCAGGGGATGATAGTGCATATACTCCCACCGCGGCTGCACCCAGTTGACGTGGATGCTGGTGGGATTGTACGTCCGGACCAATAGCCGACCGACCCTGTCGTAGTCGGCGGCGTGGTTGTAGTGCCTGACTGTCGTCTCCACGGTCACTCCCTCGTAGGGGCTTACTCCTACCCCTCATTCCCACGCTCTACCCAGGGGGCCAGCTTGCCCGCGTCCACCAGCATTCTGACGATATTCGGCATGCTCTCGAACTGTCGCATGCACAGCTCGTGTTCCTCCCGGGTCACCTGCTCCCCTCTTGGGCGGCAGAAGATCAGCAATCCCTCTCGACTGCCTAATAGGTGCACCACCTTGTCGCAGGGGGACTCCTCGCAGTACGCGCAGTTCTTCACTCCCCGCTCAATGGCACACGGTCTGACCTTGCAAGCCATATCAGCCAGCCGCCCGTTGCTGAGGCAACCGTCGCACCTCACATTCTCCGCGGTGTACTGTTCGTGGCCAAAGATCCTCCGCCATGCGTCGACGAGCTTCCCTCGGATAGCGGGGTCGTCCGATCTAGCTGCACATAGGTGGCAGTTATACCCGCAATACCCGATCATTGTGTCCTTCATCCCAGATCCTCCTAACGCAGACCGCCGCGCCGCAGGAAAACCGGCGCTTTGAAGAGAGGGACTGACCTGCGACCGTCGCCGTGCTCAACCAATGGAAGCTTGCGTCGGTGCTCTGCCGCAGGTAAAGTGTAGACGGAAACAGTGAAACGTCAACCGATCACTGGACTCAGGCACTGGGTAGACCGCTTTCCCGGCGCTCAGGATCGAGGAAGTGGTGTCGCCCGGGTTCTGCGCCCGCCGGTGCGCCCCGCGCTCCCGCGTCCCCCTCTGTGGGCCACCCCTGCGTGCCCGGACTTCGTACGATGTCAGCCCAGTAGGCGGGGCGGAGTGCTTCCAGAGCGCTGCTTCCTTCCACTGCCTGGGGGACTGCAGACGACGATGCAGGCGGAGGTTCGTTTCGAATGGGTGCGAGGTGTAGACTCGTGGGATCGCCCCGGGCCGTATGCCCCACTACCAGCTCGAGATGGATTCGAGACGAAAGGCGTACACTAAGCATCAGCGTCACCGTCCCCTCCGCGGCCTAATCGTTGAGCCAGCAGACAAGTCTCCGATAGGGTCGTCGCGGGTTCTTGACATCTGGTAAGTTTTGACGGATGATGTCCCAACATCGCGACCAATCCCTTACTGTGAGGTCGGTCGCCAATCGTCAGGCAGTCCGTAAGGACGATGCGTTACGTGCCTTCGGTGGACCGTCAATCTTCGGATCTTCTGGCCAGGCAACCTTATTAGTGAGGTGGACATGACACAAGGACGTTCGCGTTATCGCTGGAATGTGGTGATCATCTTCTTCCTGTTCATGTTGCTCCATCAGACGGATAAGCTGCTCATCGGGCCGCTGAAAGGCCCGATCAGCGACGACTTCAACATCACGAACACCCAGTTCGGGCTGGTGGTCTCCGGCGCGCTGATTGTCGGGACGATCCTGTACCCCATCTGGGGCTATCTCTACGATCGTCTGCCGCGGGCCAAGCTCCTGTCTCTGGCGTCCTTCATCTGGGGATCGACCACCTGGCTGAGCGCCATCGTTCGCACCTACACGGGATTCGTGGCAACCCGCGCCTCAACGGGGGTGGACGACTCCTCCTACCCCGGGCTGTACACGCTGGTGGCCGACTACTTCGGCCCGGAGATGCGCAGCAAGGTCTACGGTCTGCTGCAGCTCAGTCAGCCCATAGGCTATCTGCTGGGTATGATACTGGCGCTGATGGTCGCGCCCGGTCTCGGGTGGCGGAATGTCTTTTTCATCACGGGTGGGCTGGGTATCGTGATCGCGGTCCTGATCTACTTCGGAGTAAAGGAGCGGCCACGCGGACGAGCAGAGCCGGAGTTCGCCGGGTTGGAGGAGATGAGCCAGTTCAAGTTCTCCTGGCAGGAGGCGAAAGACATATTCAAGATACGAACCATGTGGTTCATCTTCCTGCAGGGCTTTGCGGGTGTGTTCCCTTGGAACGTAATCACCTACTTCTTCTTCGATTACCTGGCCAAGGAGCGCGGCTACGACGAGGGGAGCGTACTCCTGACGATGGGACCGGTCGTACTCATCTTGGCTGCTGGCTACTTCGTGGGTGGCTCGCTGGGCGACTGGGCCTTCAAGCGCACCCGCAAGGGCCGCATTCTGGTCGCCAGCGGAGGGGTGCTCCTGGGTGCGGTGTTCCTCTATCTGGCGCTGCAGACACCGGTGATGGCACGGGGACGCTTCTTCACCCTCATGTCGCTGACAGCTCTCTTCATGCCCTTCTCCTCGCCCAACGTGATCTCCACGGTCTATGACGTGGTCGTGCCCGAGGTTCGATCGACGGCACAATCAGTGGAGTACTTCGTAGAGAACAGCGGAGCGGCCTTCGCGCCGGTCCTGGCGGGCATCATCGCGGATACGTTCGACATGGGCACGTCGATCCTGTGGGTGAGTATCAGTGCCTGGATCCTATGCTTCTTCCTCTACCTAGGCGCTCTGTTCTTCGTCGAAGGCGACATTGCATCGCTCAGGACGAGGATGGCCGCGCGCGCCGCACGTGAAAGGGCGAGACTGGCAGCGTAGTGGCGGGAGTGGTGCGGCGCTCTGGTGAGGACGGGGGTGGCCAGTAGCGGTGGAGGTGCCTCGCCTGAGCCAGCTCGTTCGGCATTCTCGCCTGGAGAATCGTCGGGACGGAGCGCCAGGTCGGTAGGTCGAGAGGCTTGTTGCCGTAGGCCACAGCATCTGTTTCGAGGCAACCGCTCGGCTCTTCCTGGCAGAGAGCTCCCTGGAGCAGCTGCGAAAGATTGTACTCCATGGCCAAGGCATCGTCGCGTGCAGCGACCTGCTGATCCGCGGCCTGGGACACGCACACGTGACGATCAAAGGCGCGGCCTGTTGGGCTTCACCGCGCTCTTGTTCACCGGGCGGCGGTGGCGATGTAGGCACCACCTTACGGGAGAGGAACGATGAGGCGCCCCTGAGCCCTACAAGACGCCCTCCGTGGCGACGGGAGGGGATGTGGCGAACCGGACGCCCTTATCCGTCAAGGCTG
>CAZGSX010000157.1:0-4704 GCA_964528475.1 uncultured Anaerolineales bacterium | reverse complement strand
CGGGTGTATACCGTGAGCCCGGTGAGTGCAAGGGCAACCAGGCTGAAAAGCAGCAGAATCAGCACAATCCGCAGCGAGGTAGTCACGCTTATCTCCTAGACCAATTCTACCAGCCTGAGGCTGCTTCCGCCAGCGTAACGTGCGGCTGTCAGCACGCGTTCCGGGGCCTCAGCAGACGAAATCCACGGGTTGACGAGAGCAGGATTGTGCCTGACCTGGTAGTCAAGTGCGGGCTGAGCTGGACTACCAGCCAAGGCCGCTTGTGCAGCCACGACCCGTGTGCTGCGACCAAGGAAGGGCGGGGGGAGTGATCAAGGCGCTCGTCTCGTCTGCCCGTCATTCAGATGAGCATCGTATGCGCCTGGTGCGTACTTGAAAGGCCGCACATCAGCGAGAGCTGAGTACCAGCACATAATGCGCCACAGCACGGCCAGCCTCGGCCAGCAGCTCCAAATTGAGGTGATCCACCCTGTCACCCGGTCTGCCCGAAAGACCGTCGCCGGGCCGGGTCACCACGAGACCTTGGTAGGACTCGGGCACTGTTGGATCCCCCCAGGCCAGCCGGCTATAGTTGGATGTGAAGAAGAACGGCCACGCATCCATCGTCTCCGTGGACACCCCAAACCAGCGAGCACTCTGATCAAAAGCCCGGGCGAAGCCGGATCCCGACTCCAGGCGAGCGAGGCTTGATTGGCCTGCCCCCAATTCATGAAGTACCACGGTCGTCCAGGTGTTAGATCGCCTAGTTGGAAGGACAGGGCTGTTGACGAACTGGCTGCCGCCGAGCTCGCCAAACGCCGCAAACACCACCGTTCGCTTTGGAACCAGATCTAGTTCGCGAAACAGTCGCGCAGTCTCCAGCAAGACCGCCACTGAGCTCGCATGCTCGTCCGCTCCGGGGAAAAACGTCCCGTCCTGGGGAGGCGGACCGCTGTAGGTCGCCGTCAGGAGAACGCGCTGTCCCTCACTCTCCCGGTCCAGGCCCGGGATGTAGCCCACAACATTGATCGCCGGGACCTCTTCATAGGTCAGACCGTACGTTAGCCGGATCCGCAGGCCAGGGCGCAACTCAACCTGCTTCCCGGCTTCCATCGCAGCCTGCAATTCCTCAAGATCCAGGCCCGCCTGCGCCAACAGCTGCCGGGCAGCGGATTCCCCAACCAAGAGATTGGGAAACCTAGGCAGACGCTCTCTGGTCCCATACGCGCTCAGGTCGAAGGGGGGAGGCGAGTCGCCGCAAGGGAGATCCGCGTCCGGCACGATGCGAATGATGCCCGCACAGGGTAAACGCCCGCTCCAGGGGAGATACACATCGGCGCCGGAATCGAGGAGCAGCAGGCCCGCTCCCTCCAACCCCAGTACTGTGCCGCGGTCTCCACGGCTGGCGACCACGAGTTCGGCCTCGATACTCCCCGTCGCGTCAAAGGCCTGTAGCGGGTCGAACGAGATGCCGTCGCTGAGCAACAGCTGGGATGCGCCGTCTGCGCCCAGCACCTCGAGCCTCGGCTCAGCGGTGATCAGTCCGCGTACCGCCGTGTAATGCTGGAAGTAGCTTCCCTCCCGTGTGCTAGGCGTCAGCCCCGCCTGCTCAAATTCGGAGGCTATGTAGCCAGCGGCCTCAGCCGCGGCAGCAGACCCGGCGGGGCGGTCTCTCAGCTCCGGCCGGGCCAGATAGGCAACGTCGTCCCAGGCCCGGGCGGCATCGAATTGCCGAACTTGTTGTGCAAACTGCGCCTCAATGCCACCGGTTCGCAACAGAGCGCGGGCACCCACGAGGACAAGGGCGATCACCAGAAGAAAGCGCACTACCGACCAACCACTGGGATGAAAGCGGCCTCGGTCGACAAACCGCTGCATGCCGTGGCCGAACAGGTTGAAGCCCACGATGCTGACGAAGAAAGCCGCAGCCGGAACCATCGGATACCAGGGATACGAACGAAACCAGCGCCATGACGTCCCGAGCATCGCCCCCCAATCGGGGACATCGAAGTAGCGCCGTGTCTCGAATGTCGCCATCTCGAATCCGACGCGCCCACCGCCGACGAATACGTTCACAAACCCCAGCTCGCCGAGCAGAAGCAGCACGCCTCCCATCTCCAGCGCTGCCAGCGCCAAGAACGTCGCCAAGAGATTGGGCAAGACGTGACGGCTGAGAATGTTCAGAGGACTGAGTCCTAAGGAGCGTGCGGCCACAATGTAGAGCTTGTGGCGGATGGTCAGGACGTGGCCCCGGACAATTTGGGCGACTTCACCCCAACCTACCAGCGACAGGGCCACAACGAAGGCGACATGGCCCCGCTGAATGCCCACAGCATAGACCAGAAGAATGGCCAGGATGAGGCCGGGTATGGCGGCCAAGAAGTCAATGATGGCACGGATGGCTCGGTCGAAGAGGCTTCCTGGCCACCAACCGGCAAGCGTGCCCAGGATCAGCCCGAACAGCATCCGCGTGATGGTAGCGACGAAAGCCATGACCAGGGTCGTCCGTGCTCCATAGAGGAGAAGGGACAGCTGATCGCGGCCCAGATCGTCGGTCCCCAGCGGATACAGGTCGCTGGGAGGGAACGGGGCTTTGTGCAACTCCCCGTCAATCCACTGCAGACGCTTCACCAAATAGGGATTGTGCGGGGCCAGTTCGGGCCCCAGGACAGCCACCAAGACCAGACAAGCGACGAACACGGCGCCCAAAATGAAGTAGCCATCGCGCACTCCACGACTCACCCGTTGCCAAAAGGTCTGAGCTCTCATACCGCACTGGCCTCCGAGTCCCGTTGTCGTGGATCCACCAGTGGGTACAGAATCTCCAATAGAAGGTTGACCACAAAGAACAGGAGAACAAGAGGCAGCGTCATGCCTACCAGAGTGACGGTGTCTTGAATCTCTATGGCAGTCAGGAGGATCCGGCCAATTCCTGGCCAGTTGAAGATGTACTCGACGATGGGCAGAATCGCCAGGCTGAAACGCAGAGAGACCGCTAGGGTCGTGAGCAAAGGTACTCCCGCACTGCGCACCACGTGCTGCAGTAGAACCACGCGCGGCCCCAATCCCTTAGCCGTCGCAGTTCGAATGTAGTCGGCCTCCAGAACATCCACCAGCGCATGGTAGCTGAGACGCGTGACGGCGGCGGCAGGACGGGCCGCCAGAACCAAGGCGGGCAGAATCAGGTGAGCGTCCCAGCCAAAGCCAGCGATGGGGAAGAAGTGGACGCCGGTGTTCTTGTACAGCCACAAACCAAGCCAGATCAAGAGCATAGCGGCGAAGAAACTGGGCGTGGAGATCCCCAGCAATGAGGCGAAAAGGAGACCGCCGGAGATGCGACTCCTTCGCAGGACAGCGGCCCCAGCCCCCAAAGCGAGACCCGTTGCTGCAGCCAAGCTCAAGGCTGTCGCCAGAAGACCGAGGGAGAGAGGGAGAGCACGGCGTAATTCCTCGACGACAGGTGCGCCTGCCACAGAAGGGTGACCCGAGGCAACGACGCCCAGATCACCGCGAGCCAAACCTCTCAGGTAGCCGACGGTGAAGGTGCCCGCGCCGCGGACTACCTCGGCAAGCCCGCCCAAGTCCGCCCTTCGGCCCAGACCCACCAGCAAAGCCACCAGAAAGATCAAAGCGACCGCGACCAAAACGACAGACAGAGCCCGCCAAGCCACATCGAGAAGCAGCACCGCCGCTCTGCCTGGCGGACGGCGGCCTGCGTACAAAATGGCGCAGCCCTCACGGGCTGCCTGCGGTTCCTCCTCAGGCAGCTGCTGGGGAAACCGCCCGCGCTTAGGCTCATCGAGGGGCTGTTCTTCCCGAAGATCGGCGACGTGAGAGCGCGTCGAATCTACTCTGCGCTCAAGATGCGGAGGCTCGGGATCGAAGTGCTGGGCCCGATACACGAGTCGACAGGCCTTCCGCGTGCCCTGAGCCACCCTGGTCAACCGCAAGTAGACGCGGGCAACATACGGGCTATGCTTGAACAGTTCCAAGACGGGTCTCCCGCTCCTCTTCAACCTCTCCTCCGTAGACTGAGGAGAGGGCCTTTGCACACAAGCTTGCGACCTCCCTCCCACCATCGGAAGGACTCTCCATCTTAACTCACCTACTGCTGGCAGCTTAGCCGGATCGGTCCTCCGGCATTCGCCCCGCCCACACCACTCCGTCGAGGGGGAGACCTTCATTCCTTAGTCACAGCCGCAATAGTCCACTCACTGACAAACTCTTGATCGGACATGGCCCCCTGGCTCCAGGCCTCCAGGCTCGAATGCTCGATGATAGTGACTCTAAGCCCCACATCGCCATCGCCGCCCGGTATCACGGACAAGCGCAAGCCACCGGTCATGACCGGTTCAATCCTCGCGACAGTCCGGGCGACGGCAAGGGTGATGAGCACCGACTCGGCTTGGAACACATGGCTCTCAATGGGGTAAGAGCTGGCGTAGCGAATGGACGCCGTCCGGCGCTTCTCTGCCACGACAATCTTTATGCCATCGGGACCGACTCCGCGAGCGGCTAGATCCTTCTCAATCAGTGCCACAGCCTGCGCACCCGTCAGACGGCTCAGCGCCGACACAGGTGTTAAAGGAAAGCTCGGGATCGCGGTACCGGTAGGCATCGGCGTACAGGTTAAGGTCGGGGTGAGAGGCGGAGTGGCAGTCGCGGCCCGCGTACTCGTAGCAGTTCCCGGTGGGGCCTGGTGGGCTGTGCAGGAGCACGCGACCA
>CAZGSX010000156.1:0-4716 GCA_964528475.1 uncultured Anaerolineales bacterium | reverse complement strand
TGACGGTCTCCTCTAGAAGAGGGCTTTTCTCCTCCGCCTCACGTCTTGGTCAAAGGGAGCGATCGCGCAGACCTGTCAGGTCGTGTGTTTCCAATGTGGGTTCCCGTCATCGCATGAGACGCCGGGCGAGGGCCACAGCACCCACCGCGTCGTCCGCGTATCCGTCCGCGCCAATGGAATCGGCCCAGGTCTGAGTCACCGGCGCGCCCCCTAAGAGCACCCGCACCTGGTCGCGGATGCCCGCCTCCTCAAGGGCCTCCAGGACCCGCCGCTGGGCGGTCATCGTCGTGGTCAGCAGGGCCGAGAGGCCCACCAGGTCGGCGGCCGTCTCCTTCACGCTTTCCACGAAGGCCCGGGGCGACACGTCAACGCCCAGGTCGTGCACCCGGAAGCCGCTGGCCGACATCAGGGTGGCGACCAAGGACTTGCCGATCTCGTGAATGTCGCCCTCGACGGTGCCGATGACCACCACCCCGGGCACGTCCACGCGTTGCTGGCGGGCCTCGAGCTCGGGCTCCAGCAGGGCCATGGCGTCCTTCATGGCGTTAGCAGCGATGACCATTTGGGGCAGGAAGTACTCCCCGGTCTGGAACTTCTCTCCCACGAGCTCCATACCGGGCACGAGCCCCTGCTGGATGATGGTCAGGGGATCCAACCCCGCGTCAAGCGCGTCCTGGGCCAGCGCCACGGTGCCCTGCGAGTCACAGGCGACGAGGGTGCTGGTAATCGTCTGTAAGAGGTCGTTGGACATCATTGTGGTCCTTTCGTGGTCACGACTGCGGCAGCGGCGGCAGGGCATCGAGCCCGAAACGCTGGGCGGCGGCGAGGGTTATGGCCCGCAATTCACGACGCAGGTCATCGGAGATGGGCGATGGTTCGTAGGTCTCCAGAAGCTGCCGCACACGATCCTGCGCTCGCTCCCAGGCGGTCAGCGCACCGGCCTGTTTCCAGCCGTCGAGGGATTTGCGGTCAATGACGCCCGAGGGGATGTACTGCTCCTCCATGAACCACTGCAAGGTGTGCGGCTGAGCTAAGTAGTCGGCGCGGTGGCCGAGCTGGCGCATCAATGTCAAAGCGATGGGCTGCTCCCGCGCCACCACCCCAGCCACAAGACGCTTCGCCATTCCGATGATCTCTGCATCGATGACGAGTTTCTCACAACTCTGACAGCTCTCGAAGTCCATCATCCCCGCGCCGGAGACCATATTGACGCCGGCCAGCGCGGCGATGAGGGTACCACCCGCAGACTCCAATCCACATTGGGCGTCGACGACCTTGGCGTCGGTCATCCCCAGGTAGGCGTGGGTGGGCATTTCGAGCGTCTTGCCAACCTCGGTATAGGCCGCATCGATCATCCAGGTGCCAACTGCCCCCATGGGCGTGGTGCCCTCCCGCATGTCGAAGGCCGCGGGCGAGCCGCCCCAGACGATCGGAGCGCCTGGGCCCGCCAACTGAGCGATGGTGACACCGCTCAAGCACTCAGCGGTATGTTGCACGACGGCCCCTGCCAGCGTGACAGGGGCGGTGGCACCGGCGAGCGGCATAGAAACGAGCTGCGAAGGAATGCGGTGGCGCGCGCAGTCGATCATGTTCTGACAGGTCAGGTCACTCCACAGGAGAGGAGGAGACGGGCAGACGTCGAAAATGGCGATGGGACGCGCGGCCAGGGCCTCCTCACCGCCGGCGACAGCCTCCAGCATCTCCTTCATAGTCCACCAGGTGTCCTTACGGAAGGCCCCGGTCACGATCGGTTTGCGCATGTAGTTCAGGGCCAGGTAGAGCCGGTACAGGTCACCGATCTCCTCGGGCACGTCGGAGCAGATGATGGCCGTGCTCTGGGCATCCAGCTGGGGGAGGGTCTCCACGAGCTTGACGAAGGCGACGAAGTCGTCGGTGACGGCCGGACGCTGCTCGCGGGTCTCGCTGTCAAGGACGGTGATGGCGGCGGAGCCGGGGTCGAACTGGACGGTGTCGCCGCCATAGTGCACAACGGGCTGGCCGTCCAGGTCGTAGAGGTAGAAGTCGGACGGCGCTGTCTGGAGAGCCTCCCGGGCAATATCCTCCGGAATACGCACGATCTGGGCGTCGGCATCTACGTCCGCGCCCGCGTCCCCTAGGAGGGCCAGCGCCTCCGCATTGTGAACCCGGACGCCGGGATCCAGCAGGAGGGCAAAGCCCTCGGTGATGATCTGGTCGATGAGGTCGTCGCTCAGAAGCCTGAAGTCAGGTCGCATAGATGTGCCTCCCTGTGTCTATGAAGAGCGGATGAGGTGGCTGCCCAAGTGACGCTGGGTGAGGGGCAGCAGCGATCGTCCGGGCACGATAGGACCTATCATGGATGATGTGTCGCGTCTAGTCAAGTTGAGGTGGCGGTCGCGGAGGCTGCACGGGTGCGGTCCTTCGCAATCTCTGGATGCAGGGCACCGACGCAGCGATGGGCTGGACAGGGCGCCGTGGAGCAGCTAGAATGACCAGAGGATGAAGATTGAGACCTTGAACTGCTTCACGTGCAGCCCGAGGGTGCTTCCCGATTGGGACACGGGCGCTCTTTGCCTGCTGGTGAAGACGGAGCGAGGGTTGGTGTTGGTCGACACCGGACTTGGTCGTGGAGACTACGCCCGACCGCCTGCCGCGCTGCGCGCCCTTCAGCTGGTGGCGAAGACCCCCATGGATGCGCAGGAAGCCGCGGTGCACCAGCTCGCACGGCTGGGGTACGATCCGGAGGAGGTGCAGCACATCGTACTGACCCACATGCACTTCGACCATTGCGGCGGCGTGGCGGACTTCCCCCACGCCACGGTGCATGTGCATCGTCGGGAATACGAAGCCTTCCAAGATTTCCCTCGCCGCCCCCTGGATCTGGCCTATGTAAGGCGGCACATGGCGCACAGGCCGGTCCTTGTGCAGTACGAAGATGATGATGACCGCTGGTTTGGGTTCGCCGTGATTCGCCTGCCCTTCGAGCGGGCGATGTGTTTGGTCCCGCTCTTTGGCCATACCCGCGGTCACTGCGGCGTGGTGGTCAAGACCGAGGATGGCTGGCTCTTCCACGTCGGCAGCGCCGCGCCCATCGGCTTCAGCGACGCGGTGCCTCAGCCCCTGGAACGCCTGATGGTCGGGCCCCACGCTCCTCGGATCCATTCCTTCCGCGCCTCGCATCCGGAGATCCAGATGACGACGGGGCACATGCCCCTGGCGTTCTTCGACGGCGCATCCGGCTGAGAGGCAGGTCGACAGATCACGGGCCGAGGCGCTCGGGCTGGTGGGCGCGGGGGTTCGGCTGCTCTTGGTGCCAAGCTGATCGGTCGCCTCCTGTGCCGCGCGCCCAGACGCTGGCTGCCCGCCGAAAAGAACGGCGTGCCGGCGGGTTTCAGGATGGGCTATGTTGCCACCGGGCGACCTTCTGGTACCATGCAGCGTCGCCGCCCGATGATGGAATAAGCAAAGGACTGCTACTTGGAAACCTGTTCAGAACGGTCTCTCGTGCGCCGGATGCCCTTCTACTACGGGTGGGTCATCGTCGTCGCGGGAACCATCGGACTGATTATGACCCAGCCGGGGCAGAGCCCGGTGCTGTCGATCTTCACCGATGCCTTCATCCGCGATCTGAACATCAGCCGATCGCTGACGAGCACCCTGTTCACCGTGGGTACCGTCGTAGGCGGCATGAGCCTCTCGTTCTGGGGCGGGCGCATCGACCGTCACGGCCCTCGGCGGATGGTGGGGGTCATCAGCGCGCTGGTGGGGATCTCCTGCCTCTACATGGCCGTGGTACAGAACGCCTGGATGCTAGGCGTGGGCTACGTGCTGCTGCGCATGCTCGGCGCCAGCGCCCTGATGCTGGTCTCGAACAACGTGATTAACCAGTGGTGGGAGGCGCGGCGCGGCACGATGATGGGCCTCTCAGGCGTGGCTTTCTCGCTGGTGGGCATGGGCCTGTTCACCAACTTCGTCCACGCGCTGCTCCAGCGGTTTGGGTGGCGGAGCACGTACGCCATCCTGGGAGGCATGGAGATCCTGGTGATGCTGCCACTGGGTCTGCTCCTCTTCCGCGACCGGCCGGAGGATCACGGCCTCCAACCGGATGGGAAGCTGCACGCGCCGGGGGGACTGGGCGGGAAGGAGCAGGCCACCGACCCCTGGACGCGAGCAGAGGCTGTCCGAACCCCGGCGTTCTGGACCGCTGCCATCTCGCTGGCCGCCACGGCCATGCTGGGAACGGGCCTCTACTTCCACATGGTGAGTATCTTTGAGTCGCAGGGCCTCTCGTCGGCCGTGGCGGCCGCGGTCTACATACCGATCTCCGTGACCTCAGCGGTCGCGCAACTGGGAAGCGGGTATCTTGCGGACCGCGTCCCCATCCGCATCCTGCTGGCGGCGGGTCTGGTCGGGATGTCAGTCGCGCTCGGCCTGGCGCAGGTGCTGTTCGCCGCGCCGCTGGCCATCGTCTACGGAGTCGTACTGGGCGTGAGCAACGGCATCACAGGTACGGTGAGCAGTATCGTCTGGGCCGACTACTTCGGCCGGCGGCACCTGGGGAGTATCTCCGGACTGGCGGCGACGTTCAGCAGGGTCGGTTCGGCCCTGGGTCCGCTGCCCCTGGCCGTGGCATTCGACATGGGGAGCGGCTACGGCACGGCGCTGAGGATCGAGGTCGTGATCCCCTTGCTGCTGGCTGTGCTCAACCTGCTGGTGAGACCGCCTCGCAGGATGCGC
>CAZGSX010000155.1:0-4731 GCA_964528475.1 uncultured Anaerolineales bacterium | reverse complement strand
AAACGATGACCGGAGCCCGTACCGTCGCGGGCGGGGGTGCCGTCGCAGTCGCCGTGGCAGTCACCGTTGCCCCCGCGGCCGTATCCCGTGCCCGAGCCGTCGCGGGCGCGGATGGCCTCGCCGTCACAGTCCTCGTTCACGCCGGCGCCGAAGCGATGCCCGGCGCCCTCACCGTCGTAGGCGGGCTCGCCGTCGCATGCCTCAAGGTTGCGTCGATTTGCGCCCTCTCGATCCACGAAGCCAAAGCGACGCCCCGCGGCCGCACCAACTTCATCGCCGTTATCGCCAGCTTCCTGCGCTATGGCGACGCCAGCGAGGGCTGTCGCCAACAGGGTCACGGCCATAATGCTGCCGATCACTTTCGTCCATTTCCTCACGTTACTGTCTCCTTTCAGTACGGTCCTGCCGTCTGGATAGCTCTGTGCCTCTTGTCAATGCTGAAGACAGTATACCGGATGCATGTGAAGATTGTGTGAAGGCGATGTGTACGTTGCGTGAAGAGAACGGCCGATCCCCTGAAGGACTGGAGCTTCTCCCAGGCGCCAGACGCCGCCGTCCAAGAGCCGCACGCACTGGGCGAAGCTTCGGGGAACGCTGCCTTCTCGGGTTCTCCCCCCGCTGAGCGCCGCAGGTTCATCTTGCACGGTCAGAGGGCGTGAACGTCCTATACTGCCCAGGGGTACATGCTTTGGGGGAGGGTTGCTGAGAATCAGGTCCTCTAGACTAAGTATCCGTGGCGTCACCCGGGCTCGGATCGGGCACAAGTCCAGGTGGAATCGTCATCACGATGGGAAAGACCTCCAGCACGGTTCGTCCCGTGGACGCCGGGTTGAGCATGAAGCTGCCCAGTGCGCAGACCCCCACCTGCTTCAAGATCACACACCCCAGAAAACCGGTGGAGTTTGAGAGGACTCACATAGTGCTGATCGGGGGCTCTTCAACTACGCGTTCCTTTCCGCGGGCCAACGTACGCTCGGCGATGGCAGCACACCGTTCTGCGTTGGGGAAGCGGATGAAGTCTGTCTGCTGTTGGGAGTCGTAACCCAGATCGGTGATCTGCCCCCTAGACCGAAAGAATGACATTCTGGCTTTGAGAACGCGGTAGACGGGATCCCAACGGGCTTCTACCATGGTCTCCAGGCAACTGGCACATAGCTGAAATACTCGGTCGGACTGCGGTTCATGGAGTTCGTCATGATCTGGCCTACTCTTCTACACGGTATGTGGACAGTTGCGGCGAGGGTTCAGTGTATCTTCCGTGTCAATGCTGCCTTCCCCATATCTGCCGGCAACAGGCAGGATGCCCACCTTCCCACCAGGGACCCCCGAGCCCCTCTTCTCGTATAATAGTATTGTCAGGGTGGGGCATCCCAGGGATAATGAGCGGGCACTCAGAGGCGGTCAGCTGGGCAGTTCGGATCCTCCAGGTTGCACCGTCAGGTGACTTCCGAGTGCCCAGATTGTTGCCCGCGTCGGGTGGCACTTCAAACGCGCATGCTGCTCCCGCGCGGCTCAGGGCTGCCGCCAGCGTTCTAATACACGAGGTGGCTGCTCTGCTCACTTCCCTGGGATACCCACCGCCTCTCTGGGTGACTTTGTTCAAGCCCATCACCCAAAGGAGTATGTATGAACCATCGAACGCTATCCGTTGGTGCCGATGTCCATCTCAAGGACATCGGCACCCGCGCAGTGGACCAGGGCGACGGTCACCAGGTCATTGAACCCTTCTCCGTCACCAACAACCTCCCCGGAGCGCAGTTCGCTGCTGCAACTGCAGCTCAGACGGCCACCCGGCTGGGCTACCGTCGCGTCCAGATCGGCTAGTGCTGCAGCTGCCGAGCTATAAGCCGCGTGCGATGCTCGCGATCACCAGCAGCGCCCATCCCACGGCCACCAGCCAAAAGCCAATTTCAGGGGTAACGACCGGAATTGACGTCAGGTTTGCCAGGATCCCCACCACCCCCAGGACCAAGGCAACGACCCAGGTGATCTGCTTCGGAGCATTAGTTTTCACGTTCATCTGTTCCCTCCTAAGTGATATGTCTGAAGATTCTTTGGTCGATGGCTTACCTGGCGCCGTCGCGCGCAAGCCGGTTGCCTGGCAGCCTCTCGGCACAGTGAGCGCGGCGGCGAGCACCAGGCGCCGAGCTCATAGCAGTAGCTCCTCTATCTAGTTTAGTTCGCGTCAACGGACGCCCACGACGATATTGGGCCGCATGCTGTTGCGCATCGTTCCGCACGACCAGACTGACCACCCAGCCGATGCTACCCGCAATGGTAAACCATGCCACAAGGTCTATCATCTTGTCCTCCAAGGCTATACACTAGTCTTGCTGTACCGGAGCGGTGCTGGAATTGTATCCCAGCATCGCTCCAGTAGACTACGCTCCCGCGCAGACCCACCGTGGTCAGGCCTGGACTGCCTTTCCCAAACCTGTGAGGGTTTTGGACAGATGGTCCCTTTGCTCGTCGATCATATCCTGACCACGTTGCTGTAGTTCTCCGCCCTGCTCGCGTCCATCGTCCGCGATCTGGTGGGCCTTGCCGCGGACCTGCGCCACCGCGCCTTCCACGGCTGTGACCGTCTGATCGCGCAGTTCGATGCTCTTCTGCTGGATTTGGGCGCGTGTCTCCTTCCCCGATTGCGGCGCCAGCAACAGCAGCGCCCCTGCGCCAGCCAGTCCACCCACCAGCAGTCCGGCCAAAAAGCTCCTTATATTCCTTGCATTGCTCCCGTTTTCCTGGTCATGATCGTCCATTCTGTCTTCTCCTTTAGCGGCGACTGGTGGTGTGTGTCGTGCGTTCCTCGCCGCCCGGCATCTGCTCACGCGTCGAGCGCGTGGACGTCCGAGCGATTGGACGATTCACAGCGATTCGGATCACGCTAACGATGCCCCAAAAGAGCAGCGCGTAGATCGCCATGGCAATGAGCGTCGTCACTTCGAGGATCACTCCACCGGCCGTGGGCGTCCCTACCAATAGGGCGAACGGCGCAATGAACGGCTCTGTAATTCCATAGATCAAAACGGCAAAGCCGCTGTCTGGATTGGCCGCCACCAACTTCAACAAGAAGCGCAGCCCCAGCAGAATTTCCAGTAAACCCAGAACGGCCCAGGTGATCTGTGTGATCAGGGCCAGACGAAGCCGCCGCTCCGCAGCAACGTCACGTGTAACCTGCTCGGTCGCCGCGTAGCCGGCTTCTTGAGTGACCACCGTCTCTTCGCGGCGGTCCACAGACCTTTCATTCTCAGACATGTTTTCCTCTCCTCCTTCTAGACTAGCGAACTAAGACCGTTAGCGCCCCCGAAGGATGAGCTTGACGACCAGCAGCACGATGACGGCGCCCAGCAACGACCACAGCAGAGACTCTATGGCGAAGCTGCCCGAGGTAAGCGTGGCGCGACCAAACAGAAAGCCTGCCAACAAGGCGCCCACGATACCCACGACGATATCCATCAGCAGGCCCCCTCGCGTCCCCATGATCATGCTGGCCACCCAGCCGATGACCGCCCCCACGATGATCACTACGATCAAGTTTATCATTTTGTCCTCTCCTTTTTGTGAATGTTTGGGAACCACGGATTGTCCGTGTTTACAGTACTACTATACACGCTCAGCGTCCATCTTTCTATCAGTGAAGACCTGATGGGGCTGTAGGACGGGGGCTGACCAGTCTGTCGGTGCGGGTCTGACACATCAGCTTACGATCTCGGAACCGGTGTCGCCGCCTGGGGCTGCAAGGGTGTTGAGCGCCCTTTCTCCATCAATAAGGGCGCGGTCCGAGCTATTCAGCCTGCCGAATCAGAGGGTTCCTGCGTGGGGTTCCGCCTGCAAACCATCGCGGACCTGCTCCAGCGCTTGCGGGATCTGGTCGAATTCCGTGGACTTGTCGAAAAAGAAGTCCGTACCGGCTAACTCGCACGCTCTTTGGTACTGCTGGGAGGCATAGTTGGTGAGCATGATGACTTTGGGGGCCGGTTGCATCCTTTTCACCCAGCGTAACACATCTATGCCATTGCGCCCCGGCATGCGGATGTCCAGAATCACGACGTCGGGCCGTGTCCGGTGAATAGCGTCCACGGCCTCCGGCCCGTCTCGGGCCTGCCCTACCACCCTGATTCCCGGCAGAGCCAATACCATCGTCACCAAGCGTTCGCGCACGGTGGCCGAATCGTCGGCGACGAAAACCTTGAGTTTGAACATAGTTACATTATAGACGCTCAGTGTGGCGGTGGCTATCGGTGACAGCCTGACCCTGTTGTAGGAGGCAGGCTTGCTCGCATGTCAGTGATTGTCCTACAGCTTTCGTGCAAGAGGGGCTGGGAGAGGGGGGAGCGAGGAGGGTTGCGCGGATGGTCCGGCGGCGCTGAACGCCGGGCGCCAGGGGGGGCGGCGGTTGGAACCCTATGCGACCGGGGGAAGGGGGAGGAAGGGCGACGGGAGTCTATCGGCATAGCAGCCCGGTCCCCCTCGCGGGCGGACCGGGCACAGCACGCTACTACAAGGGCTCTCCGACGGTCTACAGGTCGATCAGGTCGTTCCGAATCGCGTAATGAATCAACTCTGCGTTGGTGGTCAAATTCATCTTTTCCAGGAGACGGGCCCGGTACGTGCTGATGGTCTTGGGACTGAGTGAGAGTTCCGTGGCAATCTCCCCGACGGCCTTCCCGGTCGCGATCATGCGCAGCACCTGGAATTCCCGGTCGGACAGAGTCTCGTGTGGCAACTTGT
>CAZGSX010000154.1:0-4762 GCA_964528475.1 uncultured Anaerolineales bacterium | reverse complement strand
AGCTACGAATGGTCAGCATCGCGCCGATGTTGGCGTATGCCATCCGCGGGATCTATCACGGTGAGTCGATCAGCCCACTGTGGCGGCTGGATGCCCCGCGGGCGCTGGGGTTCAGCAAGGAGAGCTGACGGAGGCGCTACGGGGGAGCGGACAGACGGCGCGCGGCCGAAACAGCCTGGTCGGGGTGTTGGGACTGACACCTCGTTCTCGGCGCCCGGCGCCAAGGACGGCCTCCATTCAGCCCTCGTTGCGCGGGATGAGCTTCATTAGGCTACCAGTCGCCTGAGCACACCCGTTCAAGGTGACCGGCACGTCTGTTACCCCCCACAGCGCTAAGAACCGCCACGGGGGCGGTTCTCGCGCTGGATGAGGTTCGTTCAGAGGCCGTTCACAGGAACGGCTGAGGTAGGGCTACTGCTGCAGGCAATCACCCTCGCCCAGTCCGCGTGACTGGCGGCTCTGGCGCTCGCCCGCAGCGGCACCCGCGCCTCTACCCTGTCCGGCCGAGCGGGCGCCGCGCCCGACTGGATCCTTGCCTGCGTTGCGGCCGTACCCTTCACCAGCCGCCGCCTCATCGCCACGGCCGTTTCGCTGTCCCATCTGCCCGGTCTCGACACTGCCAGCTAGAACATCATCGTAGGCGTCCTGGCCCATGTGCTGAGGCGAGTAGCTTTCCCCAGTCTGACGCTCCAGCGTGCCGACGAAGGCCCGGAGGTGGTTGCGCGAGCCTCGGAGCAGGTTCTCGTAGACTCGCAAGACGTCCGTAGCATCGGTCTCGTCGACGAGCTCCTCGAGGTCGACGATGTCAATCTCCTCGACGGTGGCTCCGACGCGGAGGGCGCTCTCCAGCGACCCCTTGCCCTGTTCCACCAGTTCATTGTACAGATTCTGGAGTTCAGAGTTCTGGAACTCGCCACGGTCGCTACCCAACGTAGGGTCGTCCAGCCCGTAGCGCTCAATGAGAACGGCCAGAGCGTCCATATGGGCCTGTTCGCTGGCGGCGATGTTCTGGAACGCGCGCAGTTCCCACTCCTCGTAAAGCATCTGATAGACATCCCGAGCCAGCTTCTCCTCCTCGCGCATGAAGAGAATGCCCTCGATTTCCTCGTCACTCAAGTCGGCGAGCTCCAGGTCCTGAAGACATACGCCTTCGCCGCTGTTGGGTCCCCGCGGTCCAGGTCCGGCCGCCAACACGGTGGCGACACCGATCCCGGCGATTAGGGCGGCAGCTATCACGAGCCCGAGTGCAGTCCTCCCTGTCACAGTCTTGATCTTACTAAGCATGTTGACCTCCCTGGGTCTATTGTGTCCTATTGCGTCTACGTGTGTTTACTTGTACAGGAGGATTATACTAGGCGTGTGTGAAGATAGGATGAAGGTAGTGTGTAGGGTGTGTGAACATGGCCGGCGGCCGCGCCGCTATCATACGGGACTCCGGAGCCGCCTGTGTCGCCTACTGCGAGCGGGGCTGGCTAGCGAGGAGAAGGAGTGTCTTACGATACCCGATACAAAAAACCGCACGGTCTGCGGAGAAACCGTGCGGTTGTGGCCCTAGTCAGTCAAGATGGGCCGATAGTGCTGTCCTACGTCGCGCTAGAGCGCCTTGACGTTGACGGCACGGAGCCCCTTGGGCCCCTTCTCGACACCGAACTCGACCTGCTGGTTCTCTCTCAACGAGCGGAACCCGCCGCCCTCGATGTCCGAATGATGTACGAATACGTCCTCTCCAGCCTCACGCGAAATGAAGCCGAATCCCTTGCTGTCGTTGAACCACTTAACGGTTCCTGTTTCTCTTTCTGTCATGTTCCTTACTGATACTCCTTGAAAATGCTCTAATCCTGAGTGAAGCGGGGAGAGGCAAAAAAAGGGACCACCCAGCCTCCGCAAGTCTGGGCAGCCCTTATACTCAAGCCAAAACCTACTTCCACTTACGTAACAATATCATATCACATTCCCGCAAGGTGTCAAGCGGACGTGCAGAGAGTGTTGGACCCGCCCCGGATGATCGAATCGCTTCGCCAAGCCGTGACCATCAAGACCACCAGGATCACCACTATCCACGCGAGGGGGAACCGCGACCGACCGCGTGACACTCTCTCAGACAGACGTCAAGGGTGAGACGCAAATCGGCATCTGACTATGCTATTCGAGGATCAACTTGAGCGGCTCCCGAAGGTCTGCGGGGATCACCACATAGAGCTCCCCGTCCACGGTGGCCTCGGCCAACAGCCCGACCATGCGGAGCCACCCCATGGTCGTCTCCGGTGTATGGTACTCCCAGTGGCGGGTCTCGTCCAGGTCACTCCCAAACAGGATCTCAAACTCGTCCCAGTTCAACGCCCCGCCTGCGTCCAATACCGTGGAGAGGGCATCCTTCTCCTCCTCTGTGAGATCGTCCACCAAGCGCGCCAGATTCTCCTCATCGGCAAGGGCTTCAATGAGGGCAGTGACAAGCTCAGCCTTTCGCAGGGTGGACCAGCCGCCCCATGGCATCACCTGCCATCCCGTCTCCTTGAGGGCGGCTTTGGTGTAGAGGGGCAGCGTGTCGGCCAGCGTCGGGTCAAGGGTGTCGAGCTGCATCTGAAGGTCGCTGCGCCAGGCCAGATCGCGTTGCCACTGCCTTAGCCACGCCTCCTCGCCCATTTGCTCAGCCCAGCTGTCTTGAGGCCCAAAGCTCTCTATCCATTCCAGCATGTTGCGGGCAGCCTCGTGGTCAGGTTTGATTCTCAGGACGGCCTCAAGCAGCTGCTTCGCCGCCTCGAACTCGAACTGGGCGGCCCTGACGCGCGCCAAGGCGAAGTAGAGGGAACTCTCCTCACGTCCAGAGAGGCGACCGGCGTCCACCAACGGCTCCAACGGCGCCAGCAACTCCTCGGCCTGCGCCTCTCGGTCCTGGTCGAGGAGATGATGGGCCAGGTTGCAGACCGCCGGGACGTAGAGGGGGTCGATGTCGACGGCCTTGCGAAGCATCCGCTGGGCGCGCCCGAACTCGGCGCGCTGGCTGTAAATCACGGCGAGGTTGTTGTAGGCCTCCTTGACGCTCGGATCGAGCTCCAGCACACGCTTATACATCTCCTCAGCGGCCTCTTGATCCCCTTGCTCCTGAGTCCAGCTGGCTCGATTCAACTCTTCGACCACGCGAGGCGCATAGTTGGACTCGACCCGGCCTCCAACGGGCTCCTTGAAGGCCCGCATCTCGACCTGGCGCCATTCTCCGTCCAACCAGAGGCGCAGCTCCGCGTCCTCGTCGACCTGACCAGCCTCGGCAAGCGCCGCCAATGCCGCGATCCGCGCCTCGTCCTCTCCTGCCTGGCTCAGCGCAAAGCGTCGCAGGGCAGCGTACGCCTCCGGCGTACCAACAGCGCTCAAGAATGCGACGCCAGCCTGCCACTGCTGCTCCTCCCAGATCATCTTCTCCCCCAGCAGGACTATCTGCGGGAAACGCTCCCCGAAACGCCTGACCTCCCGCTCATAGCGATCAGGCTCTATCTCCTCCTCGCGAGTGACCAGGTCCAGGAGGGCATCCAGCTCGCTGGGCGGCAGGAGCTCCAGAAGGCTGAAATAGGCGAAGTGGTCCAGCCACCCCGTTCCCTCCCGGCCCGCCCTCAGGGCGGCCAGCGTCTCGGCAGCCTGAGGCACGGCGCCCTCAATATCCTTGAGACGCTGCATCGCTCGTCGCCGCCGGCCGGTGTTTGCCTCGGCGACGGCGAGGAAGAAATGGGCTCGATGGACGGGCCCAGACTCGAGCTCATCGGGCGGCCTCTCATCAAGGGGCTTCAGAATCTGATAGACGCTTTCGTGCTCCTTCAAGACCGCAGCCGCCTCCGCTTTCTTGAACTGCTGATTGGGGTTGCCCGGGGCGACATCTTCCAGGGACGACCACAGCTCTCGTGCTTCTTCCTCCCTCCCCGACCAGCCCAAGAAACGCACCCCGTTCGCAAGCGCCTGGAGGTTCTGGGCGTCAACGGATAGCACCCGCCGCACTTCCTCAATGGCTTCGTCCACCCGCCCGGCGTAGAAGAGAGCGAGGGCGAGGTTGTTGCGCGGTGACGGCCAGTTCCCCATGCGCTTGGCAGCGCGGCGATTCAGCGTGATGGCGGCGCGGTAGTCGCCCTGAGCGAGGGCTTTTCGGCCCTCCTCCAGATCATAATGCCCCCGCCGAGCTTGCTCCAGCGACACATCCAGCTTCTCCGCTGTCTCCGCCATTCCCTCCTGCATGGCAGCCACGAGCTGGCGGATCTCCTTCAGGTGAGGGACGGCCATGCCACGCTCCTCGACGACCTCCCAGACCTCCAGAGTGTGAGCGGGGAATCCGACCTCGGCGTAGAGCCCGATCAGGGGCACCACAAGATCGGGCCGGTCCTGGATGCGTCTGGCCTCCTCGAAGGCGGACATCGCGCCCCAAGGTTCCCCCACAGCGATGCGCGCATAGCCAAGCAGGTAGTGCACGTCCGGATTCCTGGACCCCTTCTCCTCCAATGGCTCGAGCAGTTCGAGTGCCTCCTCTGGATGGCCGCGATCAAGCCACCGGGAAGCACGTTGAAGGGTCAAGTCTAGATCGCCATCACCCTCCCGGCGCCGAGTCGGCTTGCGGTCCGCGGGATGCTCTCGCCCGCTCTGTCTGCTGGTCCTTCTCCCTCGTCGTTTGGTCACGTGATACCTCCTCGTTGTTGCTGCTTGAGCAGTAGTATATCACGCATAGGGCAACCTGTCATCTGAAGGGCGAACGCGGAGCCGAGTAGTGCCACGTCAGTAGCGAGCC
>CAZGSX010000153.1:1601-4763 GCA_964528475.1 uncultured Anaerolineales bacterium | reverse complement strand
ATCCACACGTTTGAGGCGAACGTTGACCTGGCGGACCCCGGGGAGACCATCACCCTGACGTGGCACTGGACCGGTGCCGGCCGTGCCACAATCTACCACCTATTTCCGACGGGTCAGCTCAGCCTGCCCTACTGGGAGGTGGGGCAGACGGGAGCACTTCAGTACACGATCTCACCGGACAGGCGGAATTACGACACGTTTGCGCTCTTCGTGGGTAGCGAGGAGGGGCTCTTGGCGCAGGCCACAGTCCAGATTCAGCTACGCTGCCCCGACGAATGGTTCTTCAGCCCCGCGCCCGACATCTGTCCCGCTGGGCCCGCGACGGTGTCAGCGGGAGCGGAGCAACACTTCGAGCGGGGCGTCATGCTCTGGGTCGGTGCAGAAGGCCGAATCTACATCCTCTTCGACGACGGGCGGTCACCGCAGTGGAGTGCGTACACGGATCGCTGGGAGGAGGGCGATCCGGTCAAAGATCCGAGTCTGGAGCCGCCGCCAGGGCTGCAACAGCCAGTCCGAGGCTTTGGGCTGGTATGGCGGCAGAATCCGTCAGTGCGCGAGCGGCTGGGCTGGGCAGTCAGCGAAGAGCGGGGGTATGAGACGGCGCTGCAGCGCACCTCCCACACTCGATACCGCCATCTCTACATCCGTGCGTTGGACGGCGGGGCTTGGCGTTTGGCGCCGAACTCGAGCGGATGGGAGAAGCTGCATTAAGGGATTCATTGAGTCGTTCCTGAAGGACGAAGGTAGCCGACTGCTGGCCGTTGGATTCGGTCGCAGGGCGCGTTGCCTTCGCGCGTGGCGCTGCGGCAGATGCATGACGACAGAAGGGCCGGCCACCGTGATGCGAACTGAAGGCGACCGGACAGTCGCTGTAGCCCCGTGAGCAACCCATCTAGCCGCAGCATCCGGCCCAGGGACGGCGCCTCGGCGTGTCTGTCGACGTACCCTGCATGTTGTCCCGGGCGCGTCTCTTGCTCGCAGCGAACCCTGTGATAGAATCGCCCCCATGATTCTCGTGGTACGGGAGGTTCGCACGTGCAAGTAGGGGTAGACATCGGCGGTACCTTCACGGATTTCGCTCTGGCTGAGGACGGGGGCATCCGGATCCTGAAGGTACTGAGCACGCCACGGGATCCGGCGGAGGCCATGCTGAACGGGCTGACCACCCTCCTCTCGGAGACCTGCTCATCGGTAGATCGCATCACACACGGCTCAACGGTGGCCACGAATGCGGTGCTGGAGCGGAAGGGTGCCCGCACCGCGTTGATCACCACCCAGGGATTCCGGGACATCCTGGCCATCGGGCGCCAGCATCGGCCCGAGCTCTACGCTCTCCAACCACGGCTTCCCGATCCTCTCATCCCGCGGCGGTGGTGCTACGAGATTCCAGAGCGCCTGGACCACGAGGGGCGTATCCTGACACCGCTCGATCTGAACGCACTCGACGCGGTGCTCGAAGACATCGAGAGTCAAGACGTGGAGTCCCTGGCGGTCTGCCTCCTCTACAGCTACGTCAACCCCGTGCACGAGCTGCAGATACGGGATCGGATTCTGGGTCGCGGGCGCTTCGCACCGCGGCAGATTGCGCTCTCGAGCCAGGTGCTGCCCGAGTTCCGGGAGTACGAACGGGCGAGCACGGTGGCACTGGAGGCGTACGTGCGACCAGTGGTGGGCCGGTACCTCCACCGCCTTGAGGGGGCCCTCTGCCCCGCCTTGTCGCGCAGCGAATCACGGGGCGAGAGCCACGGAGCTGACGAGCGCCGGGCGGGCGAAAAGCAGCCGGTGGCGCTGCCGGGAGTCGCGGCCGACCTCAGCCTGCTCATCATGAAGTCCGACGGGGGGCTGATGAGCGTCGCGCGGGCTCAGGATCGGGCCATCCACACCGCCCTGAGTGGCCCTGCAGCGGGCGTTATCGGTGCATTTCGACTGGCGCAGCTCGCGGGATACGATAACGTCATCTCCCTGGACATCGGAGGAACATCGACCGACGTAGCCCTCTGCCCCGGCGCGCTGGTCCGTCGGAGCGAATCACAGATCGGCGAGCTTCCGCTGCGCACACGCGTGCTGGACGTGGAGACAATCGGAGCTGGAGGGGGATCCATAGCGCGGCTCGATGCAGGCGGGGTGCTGCGGGTTGGGCCACAAAGCGCGGGTGCTGATCCCGGGCCGATCGTCTATGGCCTGGGAGGGGAAGAGGTAACGGTCACAGACGCCCACGCTGTCCTGGGTCGGGTGGATCCAGGGCACTTCCTCGGAGGGAAGATGGCGCTCCACGTGGAAGCCGGTGTGACCGCCTTGGGCTGCCTGGGCGAAGCGATGGGGCTCACACCGGAGGAAGCAGCGCTGGGGGTGGTCGAGGTGGCCAACGCGAACATCGAGCGCGCCCTGCGGCGAGTGTCCGTGGCCCGGGGATATGACCCGCGGCGCTTCACGCTGGTGGCGTTTGGAGGTGCCGGTCCGCTTCACGCCTGCGCCGTGGCGGATCGATTGCGGATCCCGCGCGTGCTCGTGCCCCGTCATCCGGGGGTGCTCTGCGCCCTGGGCATGCTGATGGCGGATCTGGTCGTGGAGGAGAGCCGCTCCGTGCTCCAGCCTGTCTCGGCAGAGACAGTGAAGGCCCTGGAGAGCGAGCTCGACGATATGGCGCTGCGGGCGTGCGGATGGCTAGTTGACGAGGGGATGTCGGAGAAGGCGATCATCGTGCGGCGTCTCGTTGACGCCCGGTATGCAGGGCAATCGTATGAGCTGACCATCCCCCTGGTGCAGGAACTCGAGACAGCGTTCCATGCCGCCCACGCTGATACGTACGGGCACACGATGCCAGAGCGGACGGTGGAGGTGGTCAACCTCCGCGTGCAGGCGGTGGGGCTTGTCGACGGACCGGAGCTACAGGCGATGCCACTGACCGAGGATGATGGCAGCAGCGCGCTGCTCGGACACAGGAACGTGCTTATCGGTGGGGTCGACGACCGCGACCAGGAGAGAGGACAAATGTCCCGAATGGCCGTCTACGAGCGGGAGGGGCTGCATCCGGGGGCGGCTATCGAGGGCCCGGCCCTCGTGGTGCAGATGGACAGCACCGCCTTCGTGGCGCCTGGATGGCGGGCGCGAATGGATGGTCATCGGAACCTGGTGCTCGAGGGGCAGGCTGTGCTGGCCTCG
>CAZGSX010000153.1:0-1501 GCA_964528475.1 uncultured Anaerolineales bacterium | reverse complement strand
GCGGGCCCTGCGGCTGCGGGCAGCGCAGCAAGTGACGCTGGCGCGGGCGGTGCTGAACGCCCCATCCAGCTTAAGAAACCGACGGCGAACGCAGACGCCATGGTACGCTCGGGAGTGATAGCCTGATGCCCGTCGACGCCATCAGCCTGGCTGTCTTCGGCAACCTGTTCGCCTCGGTGGCGGAGGAGATGGGCCTGGCGCTGCAGCGAGCCAGCTTCAGCCCGAACATCAAAGAGCGACTCGACTTCAGCTGCGCGGTGTTTGACGCTGAGGGCCGCATGGTGGCCCAGGCAGCGCACATTCCGGTGCACCTGGGCAGCATGCCAGCCTCCGTCGCCCACGCGCTCCAGTCCTTCCCGACGATCCGTCCCGGGGACGTGATCGTCCTCAACGATCCCTACCGCGGGGGCACGCATCTCCCGGATATCACGATGGTCTCTCCGGTGGCCGTGGACGACGAGGTGCGCTTCTTCGTCGCCAGCCGGGCTCACCACGCCGACGTCGGCGGCATGGCCCCAGGATCGCTGCCACTGAGCACGGAGCTATATCAGGAGGGGATCATCATCCCGCCCATCAAGCTCGCCGAGGGGGGAATGCGGAGAGAGGGAATCCTGACACTGATCACGGCGAACAGCCGGGCCCCCAGCGAGAGACGTGGCGATCTGGAGGCCCAGCTCTCGGCCCAGCGGGTGGGCGAGCGGCGCCTTCTTGGGCTGGTCAAGACGCACGGCGAGGCAGACGTGCAGGAGCACGCAGCAGCGCTAATGGAGGCCTCGCGGCGCATGATGGAGACGGTAATTGAGGGCCTTCCGAGGGGGGTCTACAGGTTTGAGGATGCGCTGGAGGGCGAAGGACGGATACCGATCCGAGTCACCGTGCGCATCGAGGGGACTCAGATGACGGTTGACTTCACCGGCAGCGCGGCGCAGGTCAGAGAGAGCCTGAACGCGGTGGAGGCGGTGGTGCAATCGGCGACATGGTACTGCGTGCGGCTCCTGGCGGAGGACGACATCCCAGTCAACCATGGTTGCTTCGAGCCAGTAAAGGTGATCGTGCCTCCCCACAGCGTGCTGAACCCCGATTTCCCGGCCGCGGTGGCTGTCGGCAACGTGGAGACCAGCCAGCGGATCGTGGATGTGGTCCTCGGAGCACTGGCCAAGGCGCTGCCGGGGAGAATCCCGGCCGCCAGCCAGGGGACGATGAACAATGTCACGTTCGGCGGCATGGTGGGCGGTCGCCCCTTCGTCTTCTACGAGACGATCGGGGGAGGCCACGGCGCGGGTCCTCAGGGCGACGGAGTGAGCGGCCGGCACAGCCACATGACGAACACCCGAAACACCCCTGTTGAGGCCATGGAGCACGAGCTGCCGGTACGCGTATTGAGATACGGCTTGCGGGAGGGGTCAGGGGGAGAAGGGCGCTTCTGCGGTGGGGAGGGTATCTGTCGGGTGTACGAGTTCCTGGAGCGGGCCACCGTGACGATCAACAGCGAGCGGCGAGT
>CAZGSX010000152.1:0-4791 GCA_964528475.1 uncultured Anaerolineales bacterium | reverse complement strand
ACGTTTGTGTGGCGGGGCGGGGTCTCAGCCGAGACGCCAGAAGCCACGGTCGGGCCTTAGGACGAGCCTCCGACCCTCATCCAAGCTCTTCCAGACTAGTGTCTGCAAAGGCCTGCCAGACTATTTGCCTCGCGCCCGGCGGGCTGTACGGCCCGCTTCTCAGCTGTCGATCTGAGGGATTAGATACGGAATCCAAGCCTCTGGGCTCGGGCGCACCGTGGTGATGGCCTCCTTGGTTTCCCTGCTCTATCGATCGCAACGCCCTGGTGGTCCCCGCAGCACGCCTCGGGCCAAACCAGCCCTGGGACCGATTGGCAGCGCTTCTTCTGCCCACAATCCGGCCTTGCTTGACGCGTACAGGAGCGAAGACTATAATTTCCTGGTGCCGAGCTGATGCGTGAAATGTGAGGACTGCTTGAACCGGGATTGCCGCCAACGATCTGTTGAGCCTGATCGCTACGACGAGGCCTATTTCCTCCGCGCATGTGAGGGCTATGAGGAGTTCCTGTCGAGCCAAGGTCGAGAGCTTTCGCGACGGCTGGAACAGGCCTTCTCCGCTGCGGAGGTCACCGCCGGGATGAGGGTCCTGGATTTGGGCTGTGGGCGAGGCGAGATCCTCGCTCATTGTCTGCGGCTTGGGGCCGAGGCCTACGGGATTGACTACTCCCCGGTGGCAGCTCAGATCGCATCAGATGTGCTGAGCGAAGATGGTGTGACGAGGGTTGGTCTGGCCGATGCAAAGGTACTGCCCTTTGCAGACCATCAGTTCGATCGGGTGCTGATGTTCGACCTTGTGGAGCATCTTCACCCCTGGGAACTGCAGCAGGCCCTCTCGGAGGTGAGGCGGGTCCTGCGGACTGGGGGGCGTCTGGTCGTTCACACGGCCCCCAACGACTGGTATGATCGCTATGCCTATCCAGTGGTACGCTGGGTGCGAACCCTCATGGGAGAGGGCGACCGTTATCCCCGGGACCCGCGGGCTCTTGTGCCGGTCAATCTCGATGTCCACGTCAATGAGCAGAGCGCTCTTAGCCTGCGTCGCGCGCTCGAGCGGGCCGATTTCCGCGCCCGGGTATGGTTGGACACGCCACCGCAGCGCCGGGACGAGGGAATCCTATTCCGGGTGGCCCGCCACGTGCTGTTTGGCTGGCCCCCCTTTCGGTGGTTTTTCGAACGGGAAGTGTTTGCGGTGGCGGAGGTGAGGGGCTGATCGAGCTGCTGGCTGGTCCTGTGGCCCTGGGGAATGTCGATAGGAGCGATGCGTGAGCTGGGTACTCCCATCCACACAGCTAGCCGCAAGCCGGTCTCGACACCCAGAAGCGGCCTTTACAGCAGGTCAGCGGATGGTGCTGGAGGTCCGTGGCGTGGCGGCGCTGGTCGTTGCTGTTCTGTGATCGGCGTGGGTTTCTAGATCTGCCCTTTGCCGGGATCAGTGAGTTGAAGCTATAGGAGAGGAGAGAAGGATATGGGAAGTACTTCAGGTCGTAACAAGGATCGAGACATTCGCCTGTCGGAGACACAGATGAGGCACCCGGGCATGGAGATCGCAGCCACCCGGGTGGCCGATTCAGACTCGGAGACACCTGATCTGGCGGAGGAGTACAGGTACGTCATCAAGGATCTCAGCAGGATCGGCGTGATCGCAGTCGTGATGCTGGGGGTGCTGGTTGGATTGGCGCTTCTAGTCTAGGCCGGAGCGAACGCTCGCGGCGGCGATGCCGCTTTAGTCTCGTGGTGGGGTGGTCGACGACGGCATGGGGAGATTTCCTCCGTATGCCGCCTCTAGCGTTGCCGCGATGCTCCAGTGGAGCAGCAGCGCCAACCACAGGTTCTGGGTGCGGAGGAAGACGACGGCACTCACCACTGCGAGTGCTCCTTGTGAAAGGCGGGACCAGGCTCGTCCCGGTATGCGAAGGGCGTCCCGCCACATTGGGTTGAGGCCAGCTTCCAGCCCGACCAAGGCGAGACCGACCCAGGTCCCCTCATACGCGCCAAGCATCGCAATAGGGGCGTTGCGATAGAATGCCCAATGGATCTCCTCGTAGACGGTCTCGCGCAGGGTGTGCCAACCTGGCGTCTTGACGTCTGGATCTTGTCTCGTTAAGTCTCTAAGGGCTCGGTGATAGGTCAGACCAGCCAGGAGGAGCAGTGCCAGAGAACCCAAGCCTACCACGGCGGCCCATCCCAGATCGTTGATCCAGCTCGACCAATTGGTGCTGAGGGAACCCTCTAACGCCCTCGCTGGTTCCGATGGAAGGATAAGTGACTTGAGGCCCAGGTGACGGGCCACCACTGCATCTCGTCCCCAGAGAAGCGCCGCGAAGGGTAGCCCAACGAAGTATATGAACCGAAGTGCTTGAAACAGTGTCGGGGCGGAGGGCCAGTTGACCACCCGGAAGACGATGGTCTCCGGCAAGCTGGTTGAAGGGCCTGGAGGTTTCTCTGCGTCAGCCCAGGGGGAGAAGAGCCATGCGAGGTTCGTCCATAGCACGGCGATGAGCCAAGAACCGCCCAGCCAGAGCCAGGCTTCCTCTCCGACTACACTCAAGAGCGGCACCTATGCTCCTTGGTGTGCAGGGACAGAGATGCGGGCCGGCAGCAGGCTTTGGGTACCAGCGTGTCGCCATGCGCAGGTGTGCAGAGTGGAGTGTCTGTGAGGTACCGCGACCGATGCGCACCTGGGCAAGTCATGCCTCCGATCAACCTGACCGCGGTGCGACCAACGGGTCTCCAGCCGCGGCGAATCCGCAGTCGTGGCGTTTCCCAGGTGTTTGCCCATCCCGTTGCGCTCTATCTCTTCGCATTCGAACCCATAGGCTCCTTAACTTGCGGGTCTTGCCTCATTCCCTCAAATCTCTCCCATCCAGCGCAGTCAATCCCCCACCTCGGCAGCGTCCCGCGATAGGCAAGTTAGTCACATGCCGCACGAATCCGTTCCTGTTCCTCCAGAAGTGTCCGCATGATCAGTAGTATGCGAACGCGCTCGGCCTCCGGTAGCTGGCGGAATAGGTAGAGGGCCTCATTGGCGGCAGGGGACTTCTCCGGTGCGCTGGGGAGAAGTCCTGCCTCGCGGAATAGCGTCTCCGGTGGCAACTGCAGCACTTGAGCCATTCGCCGACATAGATCAGAGCTAGGATTCCGCTTCCCGCTGACGATCCTGGAGATGGTGGACTCACTCACGTCGCAACGACGAGCCAGCTCGCGCATTGACCACCGTCTCCTAGTCAGCTCCTTCAACAGCCACTTCCCGAAGGGAGATCTCTCAGTCATCCTGTTGTCTCCATGCTGCCCCCTTCTCGTTGCCCCTAATCATCGTGCCGTAGGAGCGGGCCTGCTCTCACCCTTCCAACGGAGACTCCAGACCTCGGCATGGCCGCCGCCGCCGGGCCGGGTGGTTCGCGTCCCTCAGCCTCACACCGCAGCGGTTGCCCCCACCGTCTCCGGGCCAGTGACTAGGGACGTCGGAGCTGGCCTACTGACAGTTTCAGTCGTTCCAGGTTCCGGAGTGGCGACCGCTGGAGGTGCTCACGGACAGCACAGGCCCCACACGCATCCATCGTATGCGGTGCGTCCCCCAGTCGAGCAGGGACTATACAAGACATCCTGGGCCATGTCAAGTTGTGAGCGCCCGTGTTCGACAACACCCGGACAGACTGATGCCGCAGGGCTGATGCCCCCCGTTGGTTCCAGGGGACACCAGGGCACGCACGCACAGTTGCGTCCTCGTCCTGCCGCAGGGATTGAGCCGGGTGTAACCTACCTAGCGCGCTCGCGACGATCTTCTAAGAGGGCGCCAGGTCGGCGGTCAGGTGCTCCTTGCGTTGGTTCTAGGGGCCGGTCATGAGTGCGCCCCAGATTCCTCGAATGCTATATCGAGCCGCCTGGAGCTGCTCTTGAAGACCCCGCCTCTCGAGACGCGGTAAGGTGTCAGCCCGTCGACTTGTTGGTCTTCTCTCGCGTTGGGGGGAAAATCTTGCCTGGATTGAGGATGTTCAGTGGATCAAATACCTGCTTGATGCTCCGTTGTAGGTCGATGAGCTTGTCGTCCATGACCAGTGGTAGGTAGCTCGCTCGCTTCGAACCAACGCCGTGCTCGCCGCTGATTGTCCCGCCAAGCCGGGCCACCGCGACATACAGATCTTCCAGGACACGCGGCAGGATATCGTGCCAGTCTTCAAGCGTCATGTCAGGATGCTTGACGATTGTTGCGTGCAAATTGCCATCCCCAGCGTGGCCGTAGCACGGTATCAGGACACCGTATGTTTCTGAGAGGCTATCGAGCTCGGGCATGAGGTCGGGAATATGCGCCATGGGCACCACGATATCCTCCAAGCTCTGCACCGGACAGATCGCCTTCAGAGCCTCTGCCATCTCTTGCCGAGGACGCCACATTCGCCGTTGTTCCGGAGGCGTACTGCCAACGTAAATGTCCAGGGCGTCCGATTCGAGACACACGTTGACCACGGTGTTCATGTCCTCCTCAACGCGCTGCTCACTGCCGCCATCGAGCTCGATAAGAAGCATCGCCCCGACCTCGGGGTGCGGGAGGCGCTCACCCGTATACTCGTAGGCAGCCTCAATGGAGTGCTGGTCCATGAACTCCAGCGAGGTGGGGACGATACGCCCCTGGGTCATCAAGCGCGGTATCGTCTGGATCGCGGCGCGCACGTCGCGGAACGGCACCAGCAGCACATCCCTCGCCGTGGGGCGCGGCAGCAATCGGAGTGTGATCTCGGTGAAAACCCCTAGCGTTCCCTCGGAACCGACCATCAGGTGGAGCAGGTCGTAGCC
>CAZGSX010000151.1:0-4844 GCA_964528475.1 uncultured Anaerolineales bacterium | reverse complement strand
ACGCTTCGCACGCTCGCCATGGACGCTGTGCAGAGGGCGGACTCGGGTCATCCGGGGATGCCTATGGGGATGGCGGATGCAGCCTATGTCCTGTGGACACGCTTCCTGAAGCATGATCCGCGCGATCCCAAGTGGCCCGACCGGGATCGCTTTGTCCTCTCGGCGGGGCACGGCTCCATGCTTCTCTACAGCCTGCTTCACTTGACTGGCTATGATCTGCCGCTGGACGAGCTGAAGGCCTTCCGACAGTTGGGAAGTCGCACCCCTGGGCACCCCGAGTTGGGGTTGACGCCGGGGGTCGAGACCACGACCGGTCCCCTGGGACAGGGTTTTGCCAACGGCGTGGGGATGGCCATAGCCGAACGCTTCCTGGCTGCCACGTTCAACCGCCCCGACTATCCGATCCTCGATCATCATACCTACGCCATTGTGTCCGATGGGGACCTGATGGAGGGGATCAGCCACGAAGTGGCCTCGTTGGCCGGCCATCTGGGTCTGGGCAAGGTGATCTATCTCTACGACGATAACCAGATCTCTATTGAGGGCTCGACGGACATCGCGTTCACCGAGACGGTGCCCGCTCGGTTCCGAGCGTATGGCTGGTACGTTCAGGAGGTGGACGGGCATGACATGGCTGCCGTGGAGGCGGCGATCAGGTCCGCCCGGGAGGAGACGGAGAGGCCGTCCCTCATCGCCTGTCAGACGCACATCGCCTATGGAAGCCCAAACAAGCAGGACGACGCGGCGGCTCACGGAGCTCCGCTGGGTGAGGAGGAGGTGCGGAGGACGAAGGAGCGCATCGGATGGCCCCCTGACGCCGAATTCTTAATCCCAGAGGAGGCCCTCGCAGTCTTTCGACAGGCCCTCGACGAGGGGGACCGGGCGCACGGGCGTTGGCGGACTCTCTTTGAACGGTATGCGAAGGCGTATCCCGATGAGGCTGAGCTGCTCGAGCGCCTCTGGGAGGGCGGTCTGCCCGAGGGCTGGCAGGAAGCGCTGCCCGACTTCAGCCCGAAGGATGGGCCCATAGCGACGCGCAAGGCTTCCGGAACGGTGCTCAACGCCATCGCCCCGCATCTGCCCACCCTGATCGGGGGATCCGCTGATCTGGCCCCCTCCAACAAGACGCTGCTCAGCGGGTACGACGCCTTTCAGAAGGAGACTCCCGCCGGGCGCAATTTCCATTTTGGGGTACGGGAGCACGCCATGGGGGGGATTCTGAACGGGATGGCTCTGCACGGCGGGCTGATCCCCTATGGCGGGACGTTCCTCGTGTTCACGGACTACATGCGCCCCTCCATCCGCCTTGCCGCGATGATGGAACTTCCCATTGTCTACGTCTGGACGCACGATTCCGTCTGGATCGGCGAGGACGGTCCAACTCATCAGCCGGTGGAGCACCTGGCGGCCTTGCGGGCTGTCCCAAATCTGCACGTCATCCGCCCGGCGGACGCGAACGAGACGGCGGCGGCCTGGCGTGCCGCCCTCTTGCGACGTGACGGGCCCAGTGGGCTGGTTCTCACCCGCCAAGGTCTGCCCGTGCTGGATCGCGCTGAGTTGGCCAGCGCTGATGGCGTGGCCCGCGGTGCCTATGTGATCAGCGATTCTCCCAATGGCTCGCCCGAACTGATCATCCTGGCCACGGGTTCGGAGGTTTCTCTGGCGATTGAGGCGCAGAGGCTGCTCACGGCGCGCGGCGTGCAGGCCCGGGTGGTCTCGATGCCCTGCTGGAAACGCTTCGAGGCTCAATCTCAGGCGTACCAGGACCAGGTTCTGCCCCCCGGAGTCGGTGCACGTCTGGCCGTGGAGGCGGCCGCGCCCCTGGGCTGGGAGCGGTACGTGGGGCCGGACGGCGACGTG
This sequence comes from uncultured Anaerolineales bacterium, assembly GCA_964528475.1. Classification (GTDB taxonomy): domain Bacteria; phylum Chloroflexota; class Anaerolineae; order B4-G1; family B4-G1; genus SKLM01. The sequence goes on along the minus strand of CAZGSX010000151.1, from coordinate 2,984 downwards.
ATCGGCATCCAGCGCTTTGGCGCATCGGCACCGTACGAGGATCTGATGGAGGCTTTCGGCTTCACGCCCGAGCGTGTGGCAGAGCGGGCTCTGGAGATCCTGGAAAGGGTGCAAGATGGTTGACCCTGGAGCACGTCCGGTTACATACATCGGCTTCTACGACAGCGATAGCCGACCGGTTCGGGGAGTCGTCCCGGCGGAAGCGACGGTCACCCTCCAGGTCAACGGTGAGGTGCTGGTCAGATTGCTGTGCACCCCCACGGATTTAGAGGACCTGGCAGTGGGGTTCCTCTTCAACGAAGCGCTCGTGGAGGGGTGGGATGAGGTGGCGGTGGTCGAGTTGTGCGGTGGGGGAGAGGGTGTGGACGTCTGGCTCAAACACGACATCCAGGCCCCGTTGGTGCGCTCGATCACCTCCGGCTGCTCCGGTGGGACCACGTTTGAGGACGTGAAGGCAGCCAGGCGCCGGCTCTCATCCACCCTGCGGGTGACACCCGAGGAGCTGACCGGCCTCATGGAGCAGCTGTCGCACGAGGCGGCCCTCTATCGGCGCGCGGGGGGCGTGCACACGTCAGCCCTGGCCTTCAGTGACGTGGGCTCACTGGTGTGTGTCGGTGAGGACGTGGGGCGTCACAACACGGTGGACAAGATAGCGGGCCGCTGTCTGCGGGAGGGCCAGTCGACCAGGGACGGTATCCTCCTCACCAGTGGACGCGTGAGCTCAGAGGTGGTGGGCAAGGCTGCCCGCATGGGCCTTCCGCTAGTGGCGTCGCGCACGTCGCCCACTGCCCTGTCCATCGACCTGGCGGAGGCCTGGGGTATCACGCTCATCGGCTATGTGCGTCGGCGCAGTTTCCGGGTGTATGCCGGCCAGGAGCGGATCATGCCGAAGGCGTAGTCGCACTAGGTGTACTCGGTGCCGTGCACCTCTCAGTCTATCCCTGGCGCTGACGTGTCACTCAGTAGCAAAGCAACTCTCCACTTAGCCACTCCGACCGTAACGAACTGCTGTGAAGGGATCTCCTTAGTCATGAGTGGTGATATGTCTCAAACGCGTCCCCACCCCCAAAATCACGGTCTCAGAGAGCCAGTTTCTTCGTAGAGTGCAAGCCACGTGGGCCGGGTGGTGGCTTCCGGCCCCGAACGTGGCGGGCTACCCTGCGTTCAGCTAATGACTCTGCATGAAATGCGTCGCACTGCGTGTCCGAGGGCAAAATGGGTCAGCCTAGACGGGCCTCGAAGTCCCGCAGTGCGCGGATGAGGCGATCCTGCCTCAGGCTGTTTGTGAGGTCGCCACGGGTGCGCTCCAGGACACCGCGAAGCTGATCGACCCGGTGACGCAGCCCCCCGGTGATCGCGTCGGGGAAGTCGAACGTGTTCACTATGTCGTACACCTCGTCCATAAGGCCCAGCAGGCGCTCCGCCTCATCGAGGTTGCCCCGCCGCATCTCATCCAGGGAGCGGCGCCGTAGCTCGCTGGCGGCCTCGCAGAGCCCATTGAGGTAAGAGGGATACGTGACGTTGAGATCCTCCGGCGCCATGATGGCGGTGCCCTGTACGAGCGCCAGCGTGGCGTGTGCCTCCACCAGTTCCTTCATGGCATCGGACGTGTATCCGGCGTGTCGCAGATCGGGATAGGGCTCCAGGATCTCCAGGATTGACCCGGCCAGTTCGTCGGCTTCGCGCAGCAAATTGTCGGCCTTCTGCCACTCGTTGCGGTGACTGGCCCGGATGGCATTCCCGCACAGGCGGATCAACTCCCGGGTCCTGTGGAGGACGGTGTCCCGAACGCCGTTACGGGTCTCGAAATCGGCCCGGATGCGTTCGGCGATACTCTCTAGCTTGCTTCTGTCCCTGTCAGCCATTGCAGAAAGCCTATTCCTCGGGCTCCTCGGGCGGCTTGACGCCCCCGAAAAACTGCTGAGCGAGGTTGCCGCTCCCGGAAGGAAGCTTGATCTCGCCGAACTGGGACTCATACTTCTCCAGGTTCTCGGTGAGGGCCCTGAGGAGAAGCTTGGCGTGCATGGGCGTGGTGACGATACGCGCGTGTACCTTGCTCTTCGGGGCGTTGGGCAATACGCGTGCGAAGTCGATGATGATCTCCGACGGTGAGTGGGTGATCATCGCGAAGTTCGCATACGTCGCGTCAAGATCGGGCGGGACCTCTATGTTGATCTTCTGTTTGCGCGGGCGTCCGTTACTCATGGGGAACCTCCTTGGGAGGTCGTGACCTGTCGACAGATTGGCGAGCGGGGTCGAACTCCACTCGCCCTCGTTGCGAACTCACATCAGGGAGTACACACAGCACAGACCGCCGTCCTGTCACCTTGGAGCAGGCGGACCAGGTGCCGCGGTCTGAGGTCAGGCACTCCGTGACCTAGAAGGGGATCTCCTCTTCTTCCTGCGGTGGTTCCTCTGGTGTATCAGGGGGACCCGCCCCCGGCGCCACGCCGGCCCGTCCGAGGAACTGCACACTCTGCGCCGTCACTTCAAACGACGCTCGTGGCTCTCCGTCCCTCCCTGTCCACACGCGGGGGCCGCCTGTCTGGGGGTCTGGACGGAGCCGTCCCTCCACCAACACCTGGCGACCTTTCTCGAGATATTCGTTGCATACCTCAGCCATGCGCCGCCACACGGTGACGCGGAACCATACCGTCTCCTCTCCCTGACTACCATCTGCTGCGGTCCAGCGACGGTTGGTGGCGACGGAGAAGTTCGTCACCGGGGTGCCATCAGGCGTGTAGCGCATCTCCGGGTCCTGTCCAAGATTGCCAACGATGGTGAGCTTCTGATACATGGGGGCCTCCCTTATAGAGTAGTAGAAGGATGATGAACCGCACTGCCGGCAATCTTACTCTAGATTGCTGGGGGCGTCAAATGCGGTCGAGCTCCTGTTATGAAGGAGCTCGACCGTTGGTTGACCAGGACAAGCTACGCTGGTTAGGTTACCGTCCTTCGCCGGTGCACATCCACCCGGCCCGCTA
>CAZGSX010000150.1:0-4872 GCA_964528475.1 uncultured Anaerolineales bacterium | reverse complement strand
TTGGGCGGCTGGATGGTGCTGGAAGGCTTTGCCACCGTGGGCACCATCGCCGCATTCTACAACTACTCCCGACGCTTCGCGGCGCCTCTCAGGCAGCTGGGGGATCTATACAACCAGCTTCAATCGGCGCTAGCTGGCGCGGAGCGGGTCTTCGAGCTGATGGACGAGCAGCCGGAGCTTCCGGACGCGCCCGATGCGGTGGTGCTGGACCAAGTGAACGGCGAGGTGGTCTTCGACGGCGTCGGTTTTGGCTATGAGACCGGCGTCCCGGTGATCAAGGACGTCAGTTTGGAGGCCTGGCCAGGGCGCACGTTCGCCCTGGTGGGGCCGACGGGCGCAGGGAAGACGACGCTCGTCAACCTGCTGACACGGTTCTACGACGTGGACGGGGGTTCCATCTCCATCGATGGCATTGACATCCGGCAGGTGAATAAGGAGAGCTTGCGTCGTCAGTTAGGCATAGTCCTTCAGGACACCTTCCTTTTCTCGGAGTCGGTGATGGAGAACATCCGCTACGGGCGGCTCGAAGCCGCCGATGAGGAGGTGGTTGAGGCAGCCAAGCTGGCCAACGCCCACCAGTTCATCCGTCGGCTCCCTGATGGGTACGAGACCGAGCTGACGGAGCGCGGCGCGAACCTCAGCCAGGGGCAGCGGCAGCTCTTGGCCATCGCCCGCGCTGTGCTCGCGGATCCCGCGATTCTCATTCTGGACGAGGCAACGAGCAGCGTCGACACGCGCACCGAGATGCGCATCCAGGAGGCGCTGCTCCGCTTGATGGAGGGCCGCACTAGCTTCGTGATCGCCCATCGGCTGAGCACCATTCGGGACGCGGATCGGATTCTGGTGGTGCGCGACGGGGAGATTGTTGAACGCGGCAATCATGAGGAGCTCCTGGCCCGGCGCGGGTTCTACCACGAGCTCTACACGAGCCAGTTCAAGGGACGCGAGATACCGGAGGTATTGCTGACGGCAGGGATGGCACAAGACGTATCCGTGCCTTAGTGCCGCCAATCCCTGTGGAGCTGTGCGGGACGGGCAAGATCTCAGCCCTTGCAGTCGCCGGCGCTCTTAAGCCGAGGGAGCTTGAGCGGTTGTGGGTTGATCCCAGAGGGTTGAAGCTGGGTGGGAGTGGTCCGCCTACCGAGCTCTCAACAGAGTGACTCTCTGGACCTGAAAGGTCTGCTGCGGTGCCGCTGTGGACTGAGGGGCTACTTAAGGCTTGACTGGTCTCTGCACGAAGAGATCTTGAGGGCCTGTCAGGGCTAGCCCCATGCAACTCGTGACGCGCCTGCCCGTACTCTATGATGGGGATGGCGCACACTATGTGAGAAACCAAGCAATATAGATACGCACTTAGCACTGTGGAGAATTCTGTGGCGGTCTCTCTGCTCGGTGCTCTGTGCCACACGAAGCTGTTCGTCGGCTCACAAGGATAAGCAGTAGCAAGACAATAGGGAGGGTGCGATGGACTATGGAGCGTTGCTCAGTCGAGCGTGGAATATCATCTGGGAGCACAAATTCCTCATCCTGCTGGGCGTACTCGTCGCTCTGAGCAGCGGCGGCAACGCAGGGGGTTCCAGTGGCGCGAACGTTACGTTTCGAGACGGTGGCGGGCAGGCCCCGCGGATGCCCGAGCTTCCCCGAATGCCGGAGTTGCCCGACCTGCGTGCACTTGTGCCGGCCGCTGTAGGTTTGGTCGCGATTCTAGTCGTCTTTCTCGTTTTGCTCGTGCTCGTGCTTTGGCTCATCTCCACCATCGCGCGGGGAGGCCTTATTGCTGGTGTCGACGCCGTGGAGGATGGGCGCCCCTCCGGCTTCTCCCAGTCGTGGACCGCCGGATGGCAGAAGGGTTGGCGTCTCTTGGGCATCGGTATCCTGCCGGCCATCCCTGCCTTCTTCCTGACGGCGATTGCGGTGGGGTTTGGCGCCGCCGCGTTTGGTCTGGCCTATTTCACCGGTGGGGACCCGGGCATCGTGACCAACCTGGGCCTGGCAGGGACGGGCGTGATTATCATCGCTTTGACGTGCATCCTCATTCCGGTGGCGCTCGTGCTGGGACTGCTGCGCACCTTTGCCAACCGGGCCTGCATGCTGGAGGATCTGGGTGTCTTCGCCTCTTACCGACGGGGCCTGCAGGTGCTGTTGGATCACCTTGGCTCTGCCATCATCCTCTTCTTGATCCAGATCGGCATCAGCATCGGCCTGGGTATCATTGGATTCCTGCCGGGCGTTGTGGCGACGCTGTGCTGTATCCTGTGGCCCTTGCTGCTACTCGTCCAGGGGGCCGTTGCCGCGTACTTCTCCACCCTCTGGACCTTGGCCTGGCGTGCCTGGACTGGATTGGGACCGACGCCGGTGGAACAAGCCAGGCTGCAGACGCCGCTGGAGTAGCGTAGTGGAGCGCGTCGCTGGCCGTGGAGGAGCGATCTCGGGTGAGCGCGGGCGCAGGGAGACAGGAGGATCACGAATGACGAACAATGGCGTGGCGCTTGACGTTCGCGGGGTGACAAAGACGTACGCCACGGTGCGGGCCGTCGACGACCTCTCCTTCCAGGTGAGGCGGGGGGAGATCTTCGGCCTGCTGGGTCCCAACGGGGCGGGCAAGACCACCACCATCCGCATGGCACTCGACATCATCAAACCCAGCGCCGGTGAGATCAGCGTCCTCGGCGGGCCGATGGTGGAGGCGAAGAAGTCGCGCATCGGCTACCTCCCCGAGGAGCGTGGCCTGTACCCCGATATGACCCTGCTCGACACACTTCTCTTCCTGGGGCAATTGAAGGGTCTCGCCCGGGAGATGGCGCAGCAGCGGGCCGAGAGCTATTTGGAGGAGGTGGGGCTTTGGGACGTCCGCGACCGCAAGATCGAGGCCCTGAGCCAGGGGATGAGCCAGAAGGCCCAGTTCGTGGCCGGCACGATGCACGAGCCGGATCTTCTCATCATTGACGAACCCTTCGGCGGCCTCGACCCGGTCAACACGCGCATCATCAAGAAATTGCTGCTTCGCATGCGCGACCAAGGGACGGCGATCGTGATGAGCACGCACCAGATGCAGCGGGTGGAGGAGATGTGCCAGCGCATACTCCTCATCGACCACGGGCATCGCGTACTCTATGGGCCGCTGGAGCGGATCAGGGAGCAGTTCGCCACGAACGCCGTGGAGGTCGATTTGCAGGGGAATCTGGATGAGGTACCCGGCGTGACCCGGCTCGTCCCCCGAAATGGCGGCTACCACATGACCCTGAAGGAGGGCATGCGGCCCGAGGACCTCCTGCAGAGGCTCGTGACCATGCCGCAGGTGACAGTGCAGCGCTTCGAACGCGTGCAGTTGTCGCTCGATGACATCTTCGTGCAGGTCGTGGGAAGGGATGTGTCCTGGCGCGAGGAGGAGGCGGCATGAAGAAGACCTGGCTGGTTGCTGCGTCCACCTTCCGGCGCCGGGTACGGTCTACCACTTTCCTTGCCCTCACCTTCGGGATGCCCTTGCTCATGGCGATCGCGGGCACCGTTCCCGTCATGACAGAGCTGCGCGGAGCCCTGCCCCGGATAGGGTACGTCGATCAGACCGGGCAGTTCGGGGCCGTGGAGCAGGTACCCGTGGGTGATGAGACTCTCGAGATCGCCCAGTACCCGGATGTCGGCGCGGCGGGACATGCCCTGCAAGCTGGGGATATCGGGGGCTACCTGGTTATCCCCGATGAGTATTTCGAGGGTGTTAGGCCCACATTCTACGGGGAGCGGCGCCCGAATGCCAGGCTGGAGGAGGGTATGACGGGCTTCCTGCGGCGTGCCATGCTGCCCGAGGCGCCCTCTTGGGTCGTGGATAGACTGGACGATCCGTCTCAAATCACCTATGTCGCCCTTGAGACCCAAGAGAGAATCGTGCAGGGGCCGGGTCTAGTGATTCGAGTTGCTACGCCTGCCTTCTTGGCGATCGTGTTCTTGCTCTCCGTCTTCACCAGTGCTAATCAGATGGGATCGGCCGTGGTGCGCGAGAAGGAACACCGGGCGATGGAGATGGTCATCACCTCCCTGGCCCCGCGACAGCTGGTGACGGGGAAGATCTTGGGGATGGCCCTCTTGAGCTTGGCCCAGCTGACGGTGTGGGTCTTGGGTGCGCTGCTCGGACTCCGGCTTGCGCTGCTGGGGACGCTTCGACTGCAGGATGTGAGCATCCCCTGGTCGGCCGTCGTGTGGGCCGCTCTCCTGGGGATCCCGGGATACTTGCTCTACGCGGTGATTGGGGCTGGACTGGGCGTGATCGCGGGCGACAAGCAACAGGCTCGACAGCTGTCGGGGATGTTGGGCTTTGTGGGGATGGGTCCCCTCTACTTCCTGGGCGCCATCATCGACAACCTGGGCGGGACGCTGGGCATCGCGTTGACGCTCTTTCCCCTGACGGCGCCCACGATCGCGTTGATCCGCATGACGCTCTCCGAGGTGCCTGCTTGGCAGCTTTGGGCGAGCTTGTCGCTCATCCTGGCCTGCCTCGGTGGCAGTGTCTGGTTCGTCACCCGGATCTTCAGGGCGACGATGCTGCTCTATGGTCAGGCTCTCAACCCAGCGGAGATCTGGCGGGCTTTGCGGCAGGCTTAGGGCCTAAGGGTATTCCGGAGAGGGTGGGGCTGTGGCTCGCGGAATCGTGTACAGGAGCGGTCAAGTGAGGTTGCGGGAGAACAGGAATGACTAATACGCTGCTTGTCGCCCTGCGCGAGTTTCGACAGCACGTCACCAGCCGTGGCTTCCTCCTGGGGGCCATCGGCACGCCTGTGATCCTGCTCGCTATCTGGGTCTTTGCCGGTGACTTCACAATGGGACAAGTGGAGGAGTCGCCGCTCCAGGAGCTGGAGCAAGCCGGGGCTGAAACGGTCG
>CAZGSX010000149.1:3770-4912 GCA_964528475.1 uncultured Anaerolineales bacterium | reverse complement strand
GTTGACTTCTGGGCGGCGTGGTGTGGCCCCTGCCACACGCTGGCCCCTGTGATCGAGGAGCTGGCCAAGCATTACGCCAAGCGGGCCGTGGTGGCGAAGCTGGACGTTGACGCCAATCCGGCGACGGCGCGGCGGTACCGGGTGATGAGCATTCCCACGCTAATTGTGTTCCACCAGGGGCGAGAGGTGGACCGGATCACCGGTGTCCAGCCGAGACGGGTGATCGAGAACAGGCTGGAGTCCGTGCTGTAGCCCGGACATGGCAGCCCTACCTAGACTTCGGTGTCACGCAGCGACTCAGCAGCCAGCTCCGGCGGTGTGGGGTTGATGTAGAAGCCCGAGCCCCATTCGAAGCCCGCGACGCGTGTGAGACGCGGAATCAGCTCGATGTGCCAGTGGTAGTCCTCCTCAATGGTCGTCCAGTATCCCCCTCGGGGTCGGCGATAGGGAGCCTGGTGGAGGACGTAGTTGAACGGAGGGTCGTTCAAGGCCTTCCGCAGCTTGGTAAGGACCTCCTTCAACACAACACCCAGGTCCTCCGTCTCCTCTGTGGTCACTAGCGAGAAATCGAGCATGTGTCGCTTGGGCAGAATCCAGGTCTCAAATGGGAAGCGCGCCGCGAAGGGAGAAAGGACCACAAAGTTGTCCGTCTCCTTTACCAGTCGCTCACCAAACAGGTCGGTCTCCTGTTTGATGTAATCGCAGAAGATGCAGCGGTGCTTGTAGTCAAAATAGCGCTTGGCGCCGTCCAGCTTCTCTTTGACCCGCTTGGGCGTGATCGGCGTGGCAATCAGCTGGGAATGGGCGTGCTGCAGCGACGCACCCGCGCTACGACCCTGGTTCTTGAAGATTAAGACGTATTTGAGGCGCTTATCCTCCTTCAGATCAAGGATGCGTTGGGAATAGGTCTCCATCACCCGGGCGATCTGCTCCGCCGGCAAGTCGGCCATATCATGACCGTGCTCAGGCGTCTCAACAATCACCTCGTGGACCCCGATGCCATTGGCCATGTCGCACATGCCCACGCCCTCACGGTCCAGATCACCCTCCACATCGAGGGCGGGGTACTTGTTGGGAATCACTCGCACGTGCCAACCTGGGGTATTGGGCGCTGAACCCTCCTCACGTACGGCATACACCTC
>CAZGSX010000149.1:0-3670 GCA_964528475.1 uncultured Anaerolineales bacterium | reverse complement strand
CGACGAAGCTGGGGCGACGCCCCTTGCTGGCATCAGCATAGAGGGTGAACTGAGAGACGACCAGGGCTGAGCCACCGGCGTCGAGGAGCCCGACATTCATTCTCCCCTGGCGATCCTCGAAGATTCGGAGGCCTGCGATCTTTCGAGCCAGCCAGTCCGCCTGCGCGTGCGTATCTCCGTGGGTGACGCCGACCAGGACCACGAGGCCTTGATCGATGGCGCCCACAACTTCACCGTCGACGGTGACAGAAGCCCTGCTCACGCGCTGAATCAGTGCTCGCATGCACCCTCCTTGAATTCCTCAGCTTGCACAGATTGCTCGCGAGCCGTCCCGCTGTCCGCCCGCGCCCGCCCGCGCCACGCAGCGACGGGAAAGCGGCGCTCGTTCAGGTCCAGTTTGTCCCTCACGGCCGTGCTCACATCGACCTGCAAGGCATTCGCCAAGCTAAGGGCATAGATGATGACATCCGCGAGTTCGTCCACCACCGCGGCGCGTCCAGCCGGGTCCTTGATCCGAGAGTCGGCCTCCGTCCTGCTGAGCCACAGAAAGCACTCAAGCAGCTCGGCGGCCTCAACACTGATGGCTTGGCTCAAGTTCTCCGGCGTGTGAAAGCCTTCCCATTGGCGATCCTTGACAAAGGTCTCGACAAGAGACCGCAACTCGACGAGAGTCGTTTCTCCATCGTCGCCAGAGGCCACGATCAACCCCGAAAGCAGCAGATTGAGATCATCGGTCAGGGAAGCTGGATGGCTTGCTTTACCTCAGCCATCACCTCGGAGGCAAGAGCGGACGCCTGCCTGGCCCCGTCCCGCAGAATCTGCCACACACGCTCCGGATCCGACTCCAGATCCGCCCTACGCTCCCGGAAGGGCGCGAAGTACTCAGCCAGGTTGTGGGCAAAGAGTCTCTTGCACTGCACACACCCGATCTGTGCCGTTCGGCAGTCCGCGGCAATCCGGTCTACTTCATCGGGAGAAAACACGCCATGCAGGGTGAAGACGTTGCACACCTCTGGACGACCCGGATCGGAGAGACGGCGCCGCTGCGGGTCCGTGACCATGGTCATGACCCGCTGCTCAATCTCCTGTGGCGTGGCGGCAATCTCGATGTGGTTCCCACGAGACTTGCTCATCTTGTGCTCACCGTCTAGACCAACTACCTTGGGGATATCAGTGTACTTGGCCTGAGGCTCGATCAAGACCTCGCCGTACCGGTGGTTGAAGCGACGAACGATATCGCGGGTGAACTCCAGGTGGGGCGCCTGGTCGACGCCCACGGGCACCGTATCGGCCCGGTACAGGGTGATATCAGCAGCCATCAAGACCGGATAGCCGACCAGTCCGTAGTTGATGTTATCCGGGTGCTGCCTCACTTTCTCCTTGAACGTGGGGAGCCTGGTGAGACGCCCGAGCGGCGTGACCATCGACAAGAGCGTATGCAACTCGGTCACTTGTGGCACGTGAGACTGGACAAAGAGAATCGTGTCCCGTTCCTCCGGGTCGATACCTGCCGCCAGCCAATCCAGAGCCATCTCGTAGGTCCAGTCCCGCAAGTGGGACGTGTCCTCCAAAGTAGTGAGGGCATGGAGGTCAACAATGCAGTAGACGCAGTCATAGTCATCCTGCAAAGCGACGTAATTGCGAATCGCGCCCAGGTAGTTGCCCAGGTGCTGGCGCCCAGTGGGACGAGCGCCGGAGAAAACACGGCCTTTCTTGTTTGTCATAGATGTCATTATCCTTCGTGTTCGTCAGACGACGCCCCGGCCCCTTGGCAAGGAGCGTCTGCCCGCGCCCCATCCCGCCCGCCGAATGCAGGCTCTGAGTCGACGAGGGCACGACCAGGGATCAGTCAACGTGTTCCGCTATCCGTAGCATACTATCATAACGAGCATCGCGTAGGGATCACTGCGCCACGACAAAAGCCACGGCGTGATCCTGAGTGTGCGACAGGCTTATGCTCCACTCGGTCAGACCCAGTTCGTGAGCCCGGGCCGCTGCGCGGCCGTACAGCCGAACGACGGGTTTGCCCCGATGATCTCCCAAAACCTCAGCATCCTGCCACGCAATACCGTCTCGGGCGATCATCCGCATCCCCACGCCCAACGCCTTCGCAATGGCCTCCTTCGCCGCGAAGCGGACCGCCAGTTCTCCGGGCTGCTCGCGGGAGTAGGCCACCTCGGCTCTAGTGAAGACGCGGTCCAAGAAATGCATCCCGTGACGCTCCAGGATACGCTCAACGCGGTCGATCTCAATCAGGTCAACACCAGTGGTCAGCATCGAAACTCCGGGTAGTCACCCCTCTCTGCAGAGCGCTTTGATGTCCAGGTACCCGCGGTGAGAGAGAGATCGAGCCGCGACCGGAGGGCCGAACGAAGGTCCCCCAGTGGGGACGATAAGAGCAGCCTCATGGGGTCTGGGGACCAGCCACTGCCAATGCATACGCCTCGGGATCGAGCCAACGTCGGGCTGCCGTGCGGACCCGCTCTGCCGTCACCTCATAAATGAGCCCCTTGTACCGCTCGAGATAATCGAGTCCCAACGCGTATCGTTCCATGCTGAGCAGTGTCCTGGCTACCCCCTCGTTCGTCTCCAGCTGCAGGGGCATGCTGCCGGTCAGGTACGCCTGACTATCGCTCAACTCGTCCTGATGTACCAAGTCATCACACATGCGCCGGATCTCGGCGAGAATGCTGTCCACAGCCCGCTCCACATTCGACGGATCGACCCCAGCTAACACCCGCCAAGGCCCAGGGCCAGGGCCGCCGCTCAAGCTGCTGTAGGAGGTATAGGCAAGTCCCTGTAGGTCGCGGACGTTTTCACCCAGCCGGCCCATCAGCCCGAAAACGCCCAGAATGGTATTGCACACCCGCGCATCCAAGAAGTAGGGATGCGTTCGCGGAGGCCCTGGGTACCCGAGGACGATGTTTGACTGGGACTTGTCTGGAATCTCCACCGTGCGCTCCCGCACCTCGGTCAGACGCTCAACGGGCGGAAGCGGTTCGCGCTGATTCGTGGAGCCACGCCAGTCACCCAGCGTCCCCTCGAGCCGCGCCACGACCTGGCTCACTTCGACTGCACCCGTGACCACGACCACCATACCGCGAGGTCCATACCCGCTCTCATAGAATGCAACGAGATCCTCCCGAGCAATGGAGCGGACGGTCTCCGGATATCCACTCGCACTTACAGAATAGGGATGTCCATTGGGATAGGCCAATTCATAGAATGCGAGATTGGCCATGCGACCGGTGTCATGGGCCCGTTCAGCCAGGTCAGCCAGAATCTCGCCGCGCAGCTTCTCCACCTCTTGCGGAGGAAACTCAGGCTCACGCAGGATGTCGGCCAGGATACCCAGGATCAGGGGCAGATCCTCGACCAGGCTCTTGGCGCCAAAGCCGGTGGCGTGTGTGCCGCCACTCATCCCGAAGCTCGCACCGACTGACTCCAAAGCCCGGTAGATCTGATCCAACGAGCGACCAGCCGCGCCACGGGTCAAGATCTCGGCGGTGAAATCAGCTAGGCCCGCCCTCTCGATGGGTTCATCGTAAGCTCCCACACGGAGATAGCCGGTGACCACAACAGCAGGACTGGCTTGATTCTCCCGCACCAGGACACTGATACCATTGTCCAGCTCACAGCGCGCTATGTCATGCGGCCCAGGGACAGCCAT
>CAZGSX010000148.1:1612-4915 GCA_964528475.1 uncultured Anaerolineales bacterium | reverse complement strand
CAGCCTCTCTAGCAGAGGGCGGCAGGTGGTGGGTGCTACGTAGGTCGTAGCGTTTAGCAAGGCAAGCCGCCCAACGTAGGGCGGCTTTTTTGTTGTAAAGGGGGAGACACCCGATGATGAAAACAAGGAACTGCGGGGAGCTTCGCGCGTCAGATGCTGGTGAGTACGTCACCCTTGCGGGCTGGGTCAACCGCCGCCGGGACCATGGCGGGGTCATCTTCATGGACCTGCGGGACCGCTCGGGCTTGGTGCAGGTCGTGGCCAACCCCGGGATCGATCCGCAGTCTCACCAGGCCGCCCAGGAGGTGCGCAATGAGTATGTCTTACAGGTGGAGGGACAGGTGCGCCTGCGCCCCGAGGGTCTAGTCAACCCCGACTTGGACACCGGAACCATCGAGGTGGTGGCCGACGCGGTCACGATTCTCAATCCCGCTAAGACGCCGCCTTTCTACATTTTCGATGATCAGCCAGTCGACGAGGGACTGCGCCTCCAGTATCGCTATCTAGATCTCCGCCGTCGGCGAATGCAGCGTAACATCATGCTCCGCCATCAGGTCGTCAAGACCATCCGTGACTTCCTCGATGAGCGTGGCTTCCTCGAGATAGAGACCCCCATCCTGTTCAAGAGCACGCCGGAGGGTGCACGCGATTACTTGGTGCCCAGCCGCCTGTATCCGGGCCACTTCTATGCCCTGCCCCAGTCACCCCAACAGCTCAAGCAGTTGCTGATGGTCGCCGGCTATGAGAAATACTTCCAGATCGCCCGCTGCTTCCGGGACGAGGATCAGCGCGGTGACCGTCAGCCGGAGTTCACGCAGCTGGACCTGGAGATGAGCTTCGTCAGCCGCGAGGACGTGATGGCGGTGACCGAGAATCTCATGACTACCATCGTCGAGACGTGCACCGAGCATGAGCTTCACACCAAGCCGTTCCCACGGTTGACCTACCACGAGGCAATGGATCGGTTTGGCAGCGATCGCCCCGACATTCGCTTCGGTATGGAACTCGTTGATGTGTCCGATGTCGTGGCCGAGAGCGAGTTTCGAGTTTTCAGCGGCGTGGTTGCCGACGGTGGTAGGGTGAAGGGCATCTGCGCCTCGGGATGCGCTGACTACAGCCGCAGTCAGATCGACGAGTTGACCGAGCTCGCCCAGGAGGCGGGAGCCAAGGGGCTGGCCTGGATGGCTCTGTCTGAGGCGGAGCCCGGAGCCGAGCCGGGAACTGGCGAGGCCGTCCGCTCTTCTTTCGCCAAGTATCTCGATGCCGAAGAGGTGCAGGGGATCATTGAGCGCTGTGACGCACACGCCGGCGACCTGCTCCTCTTTGTGGCCGACGATCCAGCGGTGGTGAACCCGGTCCTCGGTTCACTCCGGTTGGAGCTTGCTGATAGGCTTGGGCTGCGAGATCACGCCGATCGGGTCATGGCCTTCTGCTGGGTGATCGACTTCCCGTTGTTTGAATGGGACGACGAGGGAGCCCGATGGGATCCCAGCCACCATCTATTCACGGCACCCATGGGCGAGGACCTGCCGTTGCTGAACAGCAATCCTGGTGCGGCCCGTGGACAGCAGTACGACCTGGTGCTGAACGGTGAGGAGGTCGCGGGAGGAAGCATCCGTATCCATCGTCGTGATGTACAGGAGAGGATCTTCGACCTCATCGGCCTGGACTCCGCGGAGGCCGAGAGGCGCTTTGGGCACATGCTGGAGGCCTTTGAGTTTGGCACACCCCCTCACGGAGGCATCGCCCCTGGCATCGATCGATTGGTGATGATCCTTGCCGGTGAGCCCAACATTCGCGAGGTGATCGCCTTTCCCAAGACGCAGCAGGCCAAGGACCTGATGGCCGGCGCACCGTCGCCGGTTGACGAGGAACAGCTGGAGGAGTTGCACCTTGAGGTCGTAGAGTAGGCCTGAGCTGTGATCCCGAAAGCCGATAATGCGGACCTTGTGAAAGGGTTATCTGTTAGCGGTAGGAGGTCTCAATGATGGACAGATTTCTGACGCGCGTGGAGGAGGATGGAGTACAATTCCTGAGCCTCCAATTTACGGATGTGATGGGAACCATCAAGAGTGTCACCATCCCCGTGGGGCGGCTGGAGAGCGCGCTGAGGGATGGGGTCTGGTTTGACGGGTCCTCCATAGAGGGGTTTGCCCGCATCTACGAGAGCGACCTGGTACTGATCCCGGACATCGATACCTATCGGGTCCTTCCCTGGAGTGCTCCGGAGCGCCGACGGGCCAGGATCATCTGTGATGTCCATGGGCCTCAAGGTGATCCGTCGCTCCACGTGCCTCGCCAGGTCCTGAAGCGTATGCTGGCCCGCGCCTCCAAGGCAGGCTACACCTACAACGTCGGCCCAGAGCTTGAGTTCTTTCTTTTCCGGCGCGATGGCGAGCCCAACAAGAACCATCCCACGCGGCCCGTGCCGCATGACGTGGGCAGCTATTTTGACTTCTCTCCCCGTGACGAAGCTCAGCAGGTGCGCAGTGAGATCATTCTGGCTCTCGAGGCGCTCGGGATGCAGGTCGAATCGAGCCACCATGAGGTGGCCACCGGTCAGCACGAGATCGACTTCCGGTATGCGGATGCCCTGACCAGCGCGGACAATGCGGTCACCTTCAAGTACGCCGTGCGGGGGGTGGCAGCAAGCCATGGGCTGTACGCCAGTTTCATGCCGAAGCCTATCTTCGGCATCAACGGGTCGGGCATGCATACCCACCAGAGCCTGTCAGACGACGAAGGGCTCAATCTGTTCTACGATGCGGAGGACGACTATCGTCTATCGCGGCTGGCTCGCAATTTCATAGCCGGGCAGATGGAGCATGCACGGGCGCTGTCGGCCGTGGTGGCTCCAACCGTCAACAGCTATAAGCGGCTGACACCTGGCTATGAGGCCCCAGTCTACGTCTGTTGGGCGCAGCTCAATCGCTCTTCTCTTATCCGCGTGCCGGCCCCCGGATCGGAGACCTCTGCCGCCCGCATCGAACTTCGCTGTCCTGATCCGAGTACCAATCCCTACCTTGCCTTCGCGGCTATGCTGGCGGCCGGGCTGGATGGGATCGAGCGTGATCTCATTCCGCCTCCCCCAGTCAACGAAGATGTCTACCATTTCGAGCAGCATGATCTGGATCAGCGGGCCATCACTATCTTGCCAGGGACTTTGGCCGAGGCCCTGGATGCGTTGGAGGACGATGAAGTGATTCAAGATGCCCTAGGGGCGGGGATCACCGACGTCTTTCTCAGGGCCAAGCGGGCGGAGTGGGACGCGTATCGTATCCAGGTTACCGACTGGGAGATTGA
>CAZGSX010000148.1:0-1512 GCA_964528475.1 uncultured Anaerolineales bacterium | reverse complement strand
ACACCCGAGGCTGAGGTGGAGGCACTGACCACCACCGTGTTCACTATAGGACCTGGATAGTCCCCTATGTCGACCGTGTGCCCGGCCGTCCCGCTCGCCCTCTCACCGGGGCCTAGCACTGTTCGATTCAGCTCCACGCTCCCTAGCTTGTCGTCATGGGCCGTGATTCCAGTCATCGTCTGATTGCCAGTGTTGGTGATCGTGTAGCTGTACGTCACTAAGCTGCCCACATAGGCCAATCCCGTGCTCGCCTCCTTGGTCACCTCCAGCGTCGCTTCGTCGACTGGGAGCAGAGCGACGGCGCCCGTGGCCTCGGCCGCGCAGCCGTTGTGACACACGACGTGCACGGTGTAGTCCCCCGCTGCCGTGACTTCCAGCGTGCTGCCCACGGCTCCGGGGATGGGCAGTCCAGCGCTCACAGAGGTGCCCGTGTACCACTGGAAGTCGGCTACCGGGCATTCGCTATCGGATGTGTCCGCGGTGAGGGTGGCCGGCAGCTCGCGCACCGTACGGGAATCCACCGACACCCTGGGGCTTGGCTTCATGCTGATGCTGCCGACGGCCTCGTCGGTGCCGCACTCATTGGAGCATTGCACCGTGTAGCCTCCGTTTTCGTTGTCACTTATCGAAGCCGTGCCGCTCCTGCAGCCGCCTCCAGCTGCCACAATCGCAGCCTGGAGGTCGACTGAACTGTACCCCCTGCACAGACGCACGTTGGGAGCGGTGGCGACCGGCCAGCCAATGACTTCCAGGATGGCGGGACTAGAGCTCGTTGAACCGCACGAGCCAGCGGTCAAGACCGCGCGGTACGCCTTGCCATCGTCCTGGAATGCAGCCGGGCTGATGGTGTAGAAAGCGTCGTTTGCCTCGGGAATCACTTGCCACTGGACGAGGTCCTTGACCTCCCACTGATAGCTCAGATTAGTCCCCACGGCCGCGACGCTGAACGTTGCTGGATCGCCCTCACACACACGGCAGTCTACAGGGTGGTCCAGGATTGTGGGTGCTTGATGGATCGTCAGTGTCCCGCAGTCGGTGCCGGTGCAGCCCGTGTCGCCGTCCGTGACCTCTGCGCAGTACTTTCCGGCGACGGTGGTCTCGAAGGCGGGGACCGGGCCAGGATCCGAGAATCCCTCAGGAAATGCTGTCCAGGTATATGTGGGTGCTGCTGCATCTGTAGCGACCGACATCGTGGCCGGGAGCTCGTCGTCGCAGGCTTCGATGTCGCAGACAGTGGCCCGCGGGTCGTCAACCCGGGTGATGCTGGCCGCATTGCTGGTCGCGGTGCAGCCGTTCGCGTCGCTCGCCGTGACCACGTACTTTCCGGGGACAGTCGCTTCCAAAGTGGACGAAGAGGCACCCGTGATGGCGGCGCCGTCCCGATACCACTGCAGAGAGATCGGTATCTTGCCGCCGCAGACCGTGGCCGTAAGTGTGACCGTTTCGCCGTTGCAGTTGAGCTCCCCGGCCGCGGGGGAGACGATGACCTCCGGGTCCTCGACCCAGGTGACG
>CAZGSX010000147.1:0-4994 GCA_964528475.1 uncultured Anaerolineales bacterium | reverse complement strand
CCGGGACAACTCGTTGATGCATCCCATCCGTGGTACAATTCGCTTCATCGTCGCCCGTTGTGCCGCTTCGCGCCCGTCGAGGGGCGAGTAGCGCTTCTCAATCGCATCACGGCGTTCCATGGCGAACGTCTGGAGGGAGCTTGTATGCGCTTTTTGGTCACCGGCGGGGCCGGCTTTCTCGGTGCTGCCCTTTCCAACCGCCTTTGTCACGAGGGGCATCAGGTGCGGGTCATCGACGATCTCAGCGCCGGCGACCCGCAGCGCCTTCACGACGACGTTCTCTTCACTCGCGGTGATGTCGCCGACCGGCCCAAGCTGTGGACGCTCCTTCAGGACGTGGACTGCGTCTACCACCTGGCCGCCCGCGTGCTGGTTAGCGAGTCGATTCTCTACCCGCGCCAGTATAACGACGTCAACGTCGGCGGGACGGTGAGCGTGATGGAGGCCATGCGCGATGCCGGCGTCCAGCGCGTCGTCTTCGCCTCGTCCGGCGCCGTCTACGGGGAGCAGGCCGAGCGCCCGGTGCGCGAGGATCAGCCACCCAACCCCCAGTCTCCCTACGCCGTCAGCAAGCTGGCGGCCGAGCACTACGTCCGCACCATTGGCGCCCTGTGGGGCATTGAGACCGTCATTCTCCGCATTTTCAATGCCTATGGTCCCGGACAGCGCTTGCCCGCCTCCCACCCGCCCGTTGTCCCCCGTTTCCTGCAGCAGGCGCGGCGGGGGGGCTCCCTGGTGATCTTTGGCGGAGGAGCGCAGACGCGCGACTTCGTCTACCTCGATGACGTGGTCGACGCGCTCTTGGCCGCCTCCCGGGCGGCGAACGTCGACCGGCGCATCATCAACGTCGGGAGCGGGCGGGAGACGTCCATCAACGAGCTCGCCGCCGTGGTGGCCCGCGTGGTGGGGGAGGAGACGGAGGTGCTCCACAGCCCCGCCGAGAGCGGAGGGGTGGCGCACCTCTGTGCCGACATCGCCGCTGCTCGTCAGCTCCTCGGCTACGATCCGCAGGTTGACCTGGTTGAGGGGCTCCGCCGGACGCTGGAGCGTGATCCGCGCTTCAGTGAATGAGCCACGCCACGGTCGTGGATCTCTCGCCCGCACCTTACTTCTATCTAGTGAGACCGCTCGCTTTCTGGACCGGCCAGCGCCTCGTGTTGTTCGGTCACCATCCGGTCGTCTTCTCCACTGGAGTGGCTCTGTGCGTCTGACGCGCCAGTTCTTCGCCCGCGACACGGTGACGGTGGCTCGGGATCTCCTCGGTAGACGCCTGGTCCGTCTTGAGGATGGTCAACGGCTCTCTGGCATCATCGTCGAGACCGAGGCCTATGTGGGCGAGGAGGATGAGGCCTCCCATGCCAGCCCCGGGCCAACTCGGCGGAACGCCTCGATGTATGCCGCACCCGGCCACGCCTATGTCTACTTCATCTACGGAATGTACCACTGCTTCAACATTGTGACCGACCGGGAGGGGTTCCCCGCCGCGGTCCTGGTCCGCGCCCTGGAGCCGCTGGAGGGTCTGGATGCCATGCGGCAGCGCCGAGGACGGGTCGGTGCCCGCGATGTCACCAAGCTGACCAGTGGGCCTGGGCGTCTCTGCCAGGCCTTGGGCATCGACTGCAGCCACGATGGGCTCGATCTCTGCGCGCTGGATGCGGAGCTCTTCCTAGAGTGTGGCCATCCTGTCCCCGACCGCGTGGTCGCCCGCGGCCCCCGGGTAAACGTGACGGGCGATGAGGAGGCCGTGACGGCGCCTTGGCGCTTCTTCGTCACGGAGACCCCTCACGTCTCTCGTTGACGCAATAGAACGTCTGTTTTCCTCTTCCCATGTCCCATGCTATAATAGTTGTCATGGGAGAGGAGTGAGGGCGGGTGAACCGGCAAACAACCACCATCAAGGGCATTCGGCAGGGGCTGCTCGTCACCCTGGGGGAGGGCCACTGGGCGGACGTGCTGCAGGCCTTGGAGACCCAGCTTGGGGAAACCCAGGCTTTCTTTCGTGGTGGTCGGGTTGCGCTTGATGTGGGCGATAGGCTCCTTTCCCGCGCCCAAATCGAGGAGGTGCGGTCGATGGTGGCCCGTCACCGGATCGAGATGTGGGCCCTGACGACTAGTGAGGCCCGGACCCGGGACGCGGCGCGGGACGCCGGGCTCGCCGTCGATATCGATCTCTCCCCCATCCGGCGACGGGAGGAGGAGGAGCGAGCTGAAGAGCCCAGGGCGGACGCCATCGTAGTCCGGCGCACCCTTCGTTCCGGGCAGACACTCCGCCACCCCGGTGATCTGGTCGTCATCGGTGACGTCAATCCGGGGGCGGAGATCGTGGCTGGAGGGGACATCATCGTGTGGGGCAGGGCGCGCGGATTGGTGCACGCCGGGGCCATGGGCAGTGAGGACGCCATTGTCTGCGCCCTCGATCTCGCCCCTACCCAACTCCGCATTGGGGGACGCATCGCGCGTTCGCCCGAGGAGCGACCCGGCGAGCCTACGCCGGAGATAGCCTCTGTCCGCGATGGACAGATTGTAGCCGTGCCGTGGCCCGGCGAATGGCATTAGCTCAGAGAGGAAGATCTATGGTGGCAGAACCAAGGGAAGCCAGGGTCTTGACCATCACGTCCGGTAAGGGAGGGGTGGGCAAGACCACGCTAAGCGCCAATCTCGGTGCTGCGCTGGCCATGCAGGGACAGCAGGTCGTGGTCCTCGACGCCGATGTCGGGCTGCGCAACCTGGACGTGATGCTGGGGCTGGAGAACCGCATCGTCTACGACCTGGTGGACGTGATCGAGGAGCGTTGCCGCCTCCGACAGGCGCTCGTCCGGCACAAGCATCTGTCAAACCTGTACTTGCTTCCGGCTGCCCAGACCCGAGACAAGACCGCCGTCGGGGTGGACGATATGGTCCGCATCTGCGCGCAGCTGGCGGAGGAGCACGACTTCATCTTGATCGACTCTCCAGCGGGCATCGAGTCCGGCTTCCGTTACGCGCTGGCGCCGGCGAATGAGGTGCTCATCGTCACCAATCCCGAGGTCCCGGCCGCCCGCGATGCCGACCGCGTCATCGGTTTGATCGAGGCGGAGGAGAAGGGCCCTGCCCGCTTAGTCATCAATCGCGTCAAGCCGAAGATGGTGGCCCGCGGGGAGATGCTCAGCATCGCTGACGTGGTTGAACTGCTGGCCATCGAGTTGATCGGGGTGGTGCCGGAGGATCAGGACGTGCTCATCGCCGCCAACCGGGGTGAGCCGCTCGCCATGGCACGCAATGGCTCTAAGGCTGGCAGCGCTTTCTGTAACATCGCACGACGTCTACTGGGTGAGGACGTGCCATTCCAGCCCCTGCGGGATCAGGGCGTGCTGGAACGGTTCTTGCGCCTCGTCCATCCAGAGAGGAGTTGATCACGATGGGCTTTCTCCAACGCCTGTTCGGTCAGCGCGAGCCTTCCAGTGGGAGCGTCGCCAAGGAGCGCCTCCGCCTGGTATTGACGCAGGACCGGGCCGGGATTCCGCCGGGATTGCTCGACACGCTGAAGGATGAGATCATCGAGGTCATCTCTCGCCACGTGGAGGTCGACGTGGACGGGGTCCAGGTGACGGTGACGCAGAGCAATCGGGAGTCGAGCCTGGTCGCCGACATTCCTCTGCGCGACCGGCGACTTCGACGCGGGAGGTAGCCAAGCACCGTGCGTCTCTGGCGACACTTTGACTATCTGCTGTTGATTGTCGTTGTGGTCCTGACTGCCTTCGGGGTGGTTATGATCCACAGCGCCAATCTGGGCAGCCTTGACCCCCAGCTCCAGGACCTGTGGCGGCGGCAGGCCATCTTCGGCGCGGTCGGCGTCGGACTGGTCATCCTCCTGGCGTACTTTCCCAGTGACTTTCATTGGCTCGGCGACTTCTGGTGGTTGCTCTATCTGGTTGGTGTCGGTGTGCTGGTGCTGGCGCTCGTGTTTGGCGGCAGTGAGATCGGGCGAGTGCGGGGTTGGCTTGACCTGGGGTTGTTCCAGTTCCAGCCCTCATTCCTGGCCACGACGCTTCTGCTGCTCTCGGTGGGGGCGGTGCTGAGCCGCGGGCAGGAGCGGCGGTCGTCGTCGACCCCCCTGTTCGGTGCGCCTAAGACCAGTTCTGGAGCCAGACTCTCTGGGGAGATCGGTGTGGGCAACTATCTGGCCTCCGGGGCGATGACGGCCCTGCTGGCCGCATTGATCTTTCTTCAGCCCGATATGGGAGGGGCCGCGGTCCTCATTGTCATGTGGCTGGCGATGGTGTTTCAATCCGATCTTGGAGTGCGATATCTCGCCGCGACGGCTGCAGTGGGCGTGGGGGCCGTCTATCCCCTGTGGAGGGCGATGGAGGCCATGGACTTCGGATATATGCAGCAGCGGATCGCCGGATTCCTTGAACCCGGTAGCAACGAGAACGTGGCCTATCAGCTCCGGCAGGCAGCCATTGCCATAGGCTCAGGGGGCATGTGGGGGAAGGGCCTCGCTCAGGGCACGCAGAGCCAGCTCCGTTATCTCCCTGTGCGCCACACTGACTTCATTTTCGCGGTCACCGCCGAGGAGCTCGGCTTTGCGGGTGTGATGGTCCTGTTTGTGCTCTATCTTTTCCTGTTCTACCGTCTCCTGCGCATCATCGTCCTGGCGTCCGATGCGTTTGGACGGATGATCGCCGCTGGGACCTTGGCTATGATCCTGTTCCAGGCGGCGGTCAACATCGGGATGAATCTGAAGCTCTTCCCGGTTGTTGGGCTTCCGCTCCCGTTCATCAGTTACGGGCCGGCAGCCCTGCTGACCACCATGATTGCCATTGGCCTCTGCGAGAACGTGGTCATGCGGCACCGCAGCCTCGATTTCTGACCAGCGAGAGCCGCGATAGCCGTTCAGCGGACGAATTCACAGCGGTCGGGGCTGGGCTGGGGGACAACGCGGTGAGGAAGCAGGGCCATCGACGATATCACGCCGTGCGGTCCACCGGCGATTTGCCGCCGGCGGGGACGGT
>CAZGSX010000146.1:0-5065 GCA_964528475.1 uncultured Anaerolineales bacterium | reverse complement strand
CCGTCAGGAGCACGGGACACCGGATCGCGTTCAGGACGAAGTCGGGCAACGCGTAGCCGCCTCGGTCCGCCATCTGCCGCAGGAACGCCGTGTCCTCATCCACCACGTCCCGCCAGTCGTCCCCGTGCGCATCCCGCAATGCCTCCGCGCGACGCACGTAGGCGTGCTCCCGCCGATCCAGAGCCCGGTGTAGCGTCCGTCCGTCAAGCCTGGCCAAGAAGCTGTCGGCGATCACACCCTGCGCCGTTATCTCGTGCAGCGCCGCCTGCCGGCCGGCGAAGTGGAGGGCCACCAGCGCGCCGCCTCCCACTCCCATCACGGTGCAGGCGTCGATGCCCAGGGCCAGCAGCAGATGACAGGCGAAGTCGGCCCGGTAGTTCCAGAGGTCATACGCCACCTCATCCTGATACTTGAGGTCCCTCGTTGACCGGCCCGTGCCGGGATAATCGAAGGAGAGCACCTGGAACCTATCCGAGAAATACCCCATCTCATCGCCGTACGCCTGGGACGAGTGGAGCTGGTCGGGGAACACCAGCAACACCTCGCCCGACCCTGCCTCCGTGTAATGAATCGCCTGCTCTGCGATGTCGATCACAGGCATACGGACCCTCCTTTGCCATCTCGGAACGGGAGCACGCCCATTCCTGTCATTGCATCCGGAGCGAAGGAAGCGCAGCGGAGGAATTTCCGACCTCGTGTCTGGCTCAACCCATGTGTCGGGATCCCTGGCTCCTATCCCTCGCCCGTGTAAGCCACCCCGTCGATCATCAACAAGCAATCTGCGTCGATGAACGCTGTGTTCGACGTCATCCGCGCCGGGAACTCACCCCCGTCGAAGTAGTCCCGCAACCCCTGCTCCATCGCCGGCAGATCCTCGAGGTGCCTCAGCCAGACGTTGACCTTCACGAGATCGTCCAGCGCCAGCCCCAACTCCCCCAGCGTGTCACGGAGGCTCTCGAAGACCTCCGCGATGGCGCGTCGGGAGTGCATCGCCCCGCACCCTTGCCACCTTACCACCTCTTCCCACAGAGTCCAGTTTAGCGTCTGCTTAAGAGCGTTTTCATTAGTCTATCACGACACCGCCCCTTGTCCAGAAGAACCGCATCGGCGGCCCATCAGCCCAGGCGTTCGTCGCTGGCCGCAGACCAGGGAAGACCACCCTCACCGCGGTGACTTGTCGCCAATGGATTCGCTATCGGGCCGCAGATTCGCTTCGAGGCCTCCCCTGTGCCGTGCCACGAAGCCGTGATGGGCACGGTGGCGCCCTCGTGTCCCCGGCGATGGCGGGCCTTGTGGAGCCGCCAGTTGGGCAGCGCCTACGATAAGGATCTGCCGTAGCTCGTGAAGCCTACGGCTGTCAAACCTGGGCATCCATCGAGAGTGATGGTCGAGGCCTGGTGGACCTGGGTCGGCGCTATCTCCCGCCTCTGCCAGTCCGCGACGCTCTCGGGCTCGGTGCTAAGGGCGGTGGGGCGAACCGGCGGCGCACCAGCGATCGGCGACTTCACCAGAGGGAATCTATCCCCTGCCACTCTCGCGGTTGTGGCGTCTGAGCCCGTCTCGCCAGGTAGCCTGCGAGAAGTCGATGCGATCCTCGGAATCCAGACCCGGAAGGGCGGCGATTCTAGCCTGAACCGATCCCGGTGTGGGCAGGTGTTCCCCGGAGTCAACTCCCTCAAAGAACGGCTGAGACAGCGAGGTTGCCCCAGGTGGCTGGACAGATGTGTAGGACCGGAGTGGCGGGGGTCAAATGCTGCGGCCCGGGGGCCGGCCACAATTGACGTAGAGCCCGGTTTGGCGTACCATGGGCTCAGGCTGGCTGGACGGAGCGGTGGAGAGCCACGGCTTCGGATCGGATCAAGGATGACCGTGGGGCGCTAAGCCGACTGTGACGATGACATGGCGGTATCGCGGGGCGGCAGTTTTGGACCCGAGCGCGCGAGCGAAGGAGGAGCTGACATGACCAAGCGACGGAGCGAGCACGCATCGGTGGCCCACCGGGGGTCTGGTGGTGCTGGCCCCAACGTCTGTCGGGTGGTCGTCATCATCACGGTCGTCGCGGCTGTGGTGGCCATGGTGCGCGGCGGTGCACTCTCCAGGGCTGCGGAAGGCTCTCTGGCTCTGTCTGGGGGGCCCGGCGAGCGGCCGAAGGCAACCGCGCTGCCGAGCACCATCGCGGTTGAGGCGCCGGTCTCGGGAGGCGCGGATGGGGCGTCTGCAGTGCCCCGCATCGGCATCGTTGCCGGACACTGGGGGAGCGATGATGGCGCGGCCTGCGACGATGGCCTGACGGAGGTGGAGGTGAACCTGCGCATCGCTGAGCTGGTGGTGCAGTCGTTGCGTGGGCTGGGATATCGAGTGGATCTGCTCGAGGAGTACGACGACCGTCTGCAGGGCTACCTGGCCGATGCGCTGGTCTCCATCCACGCCGATTCGTGTGAGCGCTTTCCCGATGCCACGCCTCCCCCCACGGGATTCAAGGTGGCCAGCGTCGTGGACAGCTTTGTACCCGAGGAGGAGGAGCGGTTGGTGCGCTGTCTCACTGAGGCCTATAAGGAGCGGACGGGGCTGGTCGTTCACGAGAACAGCATCACTGGCCATATGACGGGCTATCATACCTTTTACGCGATCGACGGGCTGACGCCCGGTGCCATCATCGAGACCGGATTTATGTGGCTCGACCGAGATCTGCTCACGCAGCAGCCCGACCTGGTAGCTCAGGGCATCGTGGACGGCATTGTGCGCTATATAGAAGGTGAGTAGCACATAGAGAGGGGAGCGGGGTGACCTCCGCTCCTCTGCAGGCGGATCCGGCTGCCATGAGCCCAATCCCCCTCATTGAGCGGGCTGCTCAGAAACCCATGGCTCTGCGGGCCGCTCGCCAGAGATTTGTGCGAATCTGGTCCTGGCGAGGGCCGAATTGGCGCAGGAAGGCCTCGACCTCAGCCCGCTGTGAGCGTTGACCCCGAGGACAGGGCTGTCGCTCAGGATAAGCGACAGCCTGGGCATAGCGGGCAAGCTCCTTCTCCGGGACGAGGATGAGAGGGCGGATCAGGGTGATCAAGCCATCGAAGAAGGCGACCTGAGGCTCCATCGTCTCCAGCCTCCCGTTCAACATCAGGTTCATCAATGTGGTCACCGCCGCGTCGTCGGCGTGGTGGCCGAACGCCAGTTTGTTGCAGCCGTGGTCGGCGCTGGTGGTGAAAAGGGTCTTCCGGCGAATCCAGGAGCAGCGAAAGCAGTCCAGGGGCAGGGGCTCGTCCGGCGGGAGATCCAAAGGAACGAAGCGGTGGTCGACGTTCAGGTCGTGGAGCCAGGGCTCGAGGTCGGATCGCATATCGGGCAACCCGGCCTCGCTTCCGTCAGCGTGCAGGGCCAATAGATCGTAGCCGTAGGGCACCCTGCGACGGTGCCGGAGCAAAAGGTCGAGCAGCGTGCGGCTGTCCTTCCCGCCGGACACCGCCACGGCCACTCGATCGCCGTCCTGGATGAGCGCGAACTCGCCGATGGCGCGGGTGACGTCCTTGAGCAGGAAGTGCGCGATAGGATCAGCGTCGGTCACGGCTGTCGCTGCCTCTCTTTAGCTGGGCAACTCCGTCCCAATCGAACGTCTCGGCCGCTCTTAGCCAGGCTTCATCGGGGATGACAAAGCCGGGCGCGACGCCAGTGCGGGTGGCTATTCCGCGGGCGTGCGAGAGAAAGGACTGCATCACGTTCTGCCCCGTCTGGACGCCAAGCAGAGCTGCTAGCGCCAGGGGTCCTCCCTCTCTTAGCAGACCACTCTCCTCGAAGTCGGCCCCTATCCGATCCATGTCATAGGAGATTGCGCGCTGCTCGACAGACCAGGTGTCATGTCGCCAGGTGAGCAACGCGTATTGAGCGCCAATGTGCCCATTAAGCGGTCCTCCCACGGAGCCGGGGTTGAGGGCCAGGCGGTCGCCACGGCGCCTGACCCAAGGCTCGTGGGTGTGACCACAGATCAGGACGGGTTCCGATATCTGACCCAGGGCTTCGTCAATGACCGTTGGATCGCGGTTTGGATAGATGGACTCGGCGGGATGGCGAGGTGAACCGTGCACCAAGCGGATTGCATCAGTGCCTGGCAGGGAGATGACGCGCTGCTCGGGGAGTGAGGCGAGGAAGTGGAGGGTCGCCTGATCCAGTTGGCCCACCCCCCAGCGGAGAAGAGCATACTGAAGGGCAGCCCCCCAGGCCGAGGGTCCCTGACCGTGCCCGAACCGGACGACGGCCGAGTCGGTGTTGCCTCGGATCATCCAGCTATCGAGAGCTCGCAGCAGTCGAACCGTCCCCATCGGCCTCGGTCCACCCACCAGGTCGCCAGCGACGACAAACCGGTCTGGATCATAGGGGCGCGCATCGGCCAGCACGGCCTCAAGCGCAGGTAGATTGGCATGGATGTCGGCCAGAACGGCTAGACGCACGTTGCCCCTCCCATCATCCTAGGCTCGGGCAGGTCTCCACGACCATGTGGAGCACCCTCGCAACGAGCGACGTGCTTCCCACGTCCCCTCGATGAGCGCGAAGTTGCCGATGGCGTGGGTGAGGTCCTGGGGCAGAAGGTAGGGGATGCGATCCAATGCGGTCATGGCTGTGGATGCCTTACGCCTCGGTGATGGTAACTGCCGAAACGACGCCCCCTGCCGCGCCGAGCTAGGCGCCGTGCGGGGCGACGTGCCAATGGCTGGCCCCGGACATTTTCACAAGCCAAGCCGGGAGTGGGGCGTGCTCCTCTTGTCGGTTTGCGCCTCAGATCCACTCAGGGCGGGGGCGTGGACGACGAAGTGGAAGTAGTCCGACGAACTGGATAGAAACGTGTGCGCCTCTGACTCAGGCCTCTCAACTCGCACGGCGCTGTCGCCGTTCGCTCACGGCTCATTGACCTACTGCTGACTGATCTCCCGCCCCTCGTACTGACGGCGGTAGTAGGCCTGGTAGTGCTCGCCGCTCTTGATGGGGCGCCACCACCACTCGTTTTCGACATACCAGCGGACCGTCTTCTCGATGGCCTCCCTGCAGGTGTGGGCCGGCTCCCAGCCGAGGGCGC
>CAZGSX010000145.1:0-5100 GCA_964528475.1 uncultured Anaerolineales bacterium | reverse complement strand
CGGCCTCCTCCCTGATGTGGAGATGCAGTGGGCGGTGGAGGATCTGCGTCAGAATCGCGATCCAGACCTGGTGGCGGCGGACTGGTTGCTACTGGCCGGTGATTGACCGGCACCCTTTGTGCTTCGCCCCTCCGTGGAGCAGAGAGAAGCACCTGAACTGCAGCACGTCTACCGGGAGGGCCGATAGAGAGAGCAGCATCGAGCGAAGATCAAGATGAGAATCGGCTAGGAGCAGGTGCGGTTAGTTCGTCGGTCCAGGTGCAGCTTCCCCAGAAGCCAGATGTCTTGGTTGCCTAGCTGTGAGCCCACTATGCGGTTAGATCCCTATGAGGACCTACCTATTCCACCGTTGCTCCAACATCCAAGGGGGCTATGCGCGCTGGCCCGTAGACATAGGCGGCTTCGCGGTCGTCGCGGGTCGCCGGTCTGGAGAGCGTGCGGACCTGGTCGCTAGGAGCGTCAGTGGTGTTGTGAGCGTTGATGGGGCTGCGGACAACGGCATGTGATCCGAAGAGTCGGCTAGCAGACCGTCCTACGTCCTCGAGTCACGCCTTTGCCGGAACGCTTCGACGAGCTCCCGATGGGCAGCCACGTTCTCCAGGAACGAGCGTCGCATTGTCTCGTCCGTGATGTTCGCCGCCTGCTCCTGCAGCAGACTGTGAGCTCTCTCCAGCGTTTCTCTGGCTCGGGGATCCTGACTGGCTTCCAGAACGCGGTAGCAGGTCAGATAGATCTGGAACGGGGCAATGGCGCCCTCCAAGGTACCGCCCGACGCCAGGTATTCCAAGATTTCTTCGACGTGCGCCTGAGCTTGCTCCAGATCACGGTGAGCCAGGCAGACGCGAGCCAGTCCGGCGAGCGGTTCAGCACGCAGGTGCGTCTGCCCGAGGTCACGCCGCACCGTCATGGCCTTCTCATAAGCAGCGCGAGCTTGATCCAAGCTGCCCATTTCCTTCAGCGCGTGTCCTATGCCCAGCCAGGCAAGTGCCTGGGCGCGGCGGTCGCCGATCTCCTGGGCGATCTGCAGCGCCTCGTGCAGGAAGGTGCGGGCGACGTCCTGCTGCCCCTGGTGGTGGTGCACCAAGCCGAGGTTGAAGCGTGGGGGAATCTCGTTCTGGCGCGCGTCGATTTCGCAATGGCTCTCGAGCGCTCGACTGTAGTGGGTGGCGGCCTGCCCGTACATGCCCAGGTGCAGGTGGATGTTGCCCAGGTTGTTCAACAGGGAGCCCTCTAGGCGCCGGTCCCCGCATGCTCTGGCGGCCTCAAGTGCCTCCTGATAGCTTGCCAACGCTTGGGAGAGAGCGCCACGCCGCAAAGCGAGCGAGCCTAGGCCGTTGAGGGCTCGGCACTCTCCTGCCCGGTCATTTCCCTCCCGGGCGACCCGCAGACTGAGCGCCAGATAGCGCTCGGCCTCGTCATAGCGGCCCTGGCGCTTGGACACCATGGCCAGGCTGTTCAGGCTATTGGCCTCCACCGCACACGGGCTCTCGAGAGCTGACCACCCCGCGTCCCGGCCGCTGGTCCTAGAGAGAGACAGGGCCCGCTCAAAACAGCCACGGGCCGGGGACAGGTCGCTCTGCGTGAGGTGGACGTAGCCGCGGATAAGCTCAGCTTGGGCCTCAAGGGCTCGGTCCTGGCGGGCCGCAGCCAGGGTGATCGCCGCCTCGGTATACTCCGGTATGCGGGCGTACTTCCCCAACCCGAACAGAAAGCGGGCCTGTTCCAGCCGCAGGCGGGCCACCAGGTCCGTGGTGACGGGCGACTCCGCTCCGGCGGGGGCCCCTAGTAGCTGCTCAACTATCGTCCCAAAGACGGTTTCGCCCTCCCGAAACAGGCCGGCCCGGTTGTAGAAGTAGGACAAGGCGGGAGCAGCCTCACGCAGCGCCTCGATCGCATCGTGAGCCGCACCCCACGCCAGTGCGGCCTGCACGTTTCCCATCTCGCGCTGGATCTCATCCAACGCCTTCTGGCCGTGCTCCCCTGCGATGACCTCTTCTCTCTCCCGGAGGAGAGCGAGGTAGAAGAGGCTGTGCCGTCTTCGCGTCGCGGCCTCCTCCTCGGGGTGCTCCGCAAGCTTGTCGGCGGCGAATTGCCGCAGGAGGGGGTGCAGGTCATAGCGCTGGAGGGCGTCGCTCCGCCCCAAGGCATCCAGGCGGAGCAGCGATTTGTCCACCAGTGGTTCGAGGGGAAGGGAACCGCTGGCGCTGCCTTCCTCCTCCTCCCCTGGGCCGTCGGCCACGGCCCAGGCCGCCTCGGCGTCGAAGCTGCCCTGGAAGACCGACAGACGCCGGTAGGTGGCCTGCTCGAGGTCGGAGAGGAGGCGCCAGGAATGCTCGAAGACGGCGCGCATGCTGCGGTGCCGCGGAGGCAGGTCGCGCAGCGGGGCGGCCAAGGTGTCGAGCCCCTGCTGGATTGCCTCAGCTACTTGCTGGGAGGTCCGTCGCTCAAGGCTGGCCGCAGCGAGCTCGATCCCTAACGGCAAGCCGTCCACCAACTGGCAGATACGGGCGATGGGCCCAACCGTCTCGGCCGTCACGGTGAACCCGGCCCGAGCGCGCCCCGCCCGCTCCAGAAGCAATCGCACGGCCTCAAAGGACTTGATGACTTCCGTTTCCTTCTCGGGAAGAATCGCTCGGCGATCGGGATGGGGCAGACCCTCCAGGGTCACCAGGAACTCGGTCTGGCAGTTGAGGCGCTCCCGCGATGTGACCACGATCTTGACCCCCGGCGCCTGGCGGAGGATCTCAAGTATCACGCTGTAAGCCTGGTCCTCATCCCCAGTTTCCAGGATGGGGATCGTTGCCGGGCGGATAAGGTGCTCCACGTTGTCCAGCACCAGCATCAGGGTGCGCGGTTTCAGATGGTCCAGCAACTGGGTGCTGGGATCCAGCGTCGCCTCGGTCGCCACTCCCAGCGCCCGGGCTATGGTAACGACGAGCCGTTCCGGAGAGGGGATCCTGTCCAGGGGGACGAACCAGACGCCGTCGGCGAAGATGTCCGCCGCGTAGGCCTGCTCGGCCGCCCGCAGGGCCAACCGGGTCTTGCCCACGCCGCCGGGACCGGTCACGGTCAGCAGCCGACACTCGGGTCGGCTCAGGAGCCGGCGCACGTGTCCCAACTCCCGTTCACGCCCCACAAACGGCGTTAGCTGCTTCGGCAGGTTGTGACGCGGGAGTGTGGAGGGAGGCGTCGTCGTCGGCCCAATCGTCCCGTCCAGGATCTGTTCGTGGAGCATGACGGTCTGCGGCGCTGGTTCCTCGCTCAGTTCCTCAGCCAGGATGCGGCGGCAAGACTCGTATTGGTCCAATGCCGCGCGCCGCTCGCCGCTGAGAGCCAGCACCGCCATCAGCTCTCGGTGAGCGCGTTCGGACCAAGGGTCGAGCTCGACCCAGCGCCGGGCGTACCGCCGCGCCCGCTCCAGGTCGCGGAGTGCCCGGCGATAGAGGGTCAGCCGGTGGAGCGCGTCGACCTGTTGGCGAAAGAGCCTCTCGCGTTGCAACGTCAGCCACTCCTGGAATTCGCGGCTATCGTCAAGCACGAGGTCGGCCAAGAAGTCGCCGCGGTAGAGGGCTACAGCCTGCTGGAGGTGGCCCATGCAGATGGGGCAGGTAGCCGGGTCGTCGTCGGCGTGGTTCCGCGTGGCCTGGAGGTGCGCGCGATAGACGGCCACGTCCACCCAGTGACGCGAGGCGGTGTTGAATCGAACGGTAGCGCGCGTCGTCAGCAGGTGGTCGCTGCCGACGGCCCGCCGCACCTCGGACAGCGCCTGGCGCAGGCTGGCACGGGCCACCCCCTCGGGCCGCTCGGGCCAGAGCAGCTCGGCCAGGGCGTCGCGCCGATGAGGCCTGTCCGTCTCCACCGCCAGGTAGGCCAGCAAGGCCTCGTCCTTGCGGTTCCGGAATTCGGCGGTCACCGGCTTCTCGTCGATGAGAGCACGAAACGGGCCTAGTAGGGACAGGGATAGTAGGCTCTGTGACGGCATGGACACCCCGCAGCGGTCGTCTCCATCAGTGACCTCGGCTGCGCTACGGTGGTCTTTCTTCGCACCCCCTTGGTCACTAGCAGCACGTACAGTCCTATTGTACGCCAAGCGGCGGAGCTTGACAACCATCCAAGCCGATCCGCGGCAATCGCATCGGGAGGAGGTGGTGGGCCAGTGTGAACAGGTGGTGCTGGTCGGTGGGCAATGGGGCGAAGCCAGCCCAGCGCCGGCTGTCCGTGGTGACGCAAAGCAGAACCATGCGCTCGTGCGCTTCAAGTGTGGTTACAGCGCACTGTGACTCACTGGCCAATGATGGACGACGCCTGCGGGCCATGCCTCTGGCGGCGAACAAGCCCCGACGGTGGTCCCTTTGTGTCTGGGGGGGAGCGGGGCTAGCGTCGTCCCCCTGAAGACCATTGGGCTAGGCCATTTTACGATGGGTTTGCGATTGTCTGGTATAGTGGCGGACAGATTGCGATACTTGGAGGAGAGATGACCGAGCACCAGAGGGAGAAGCACGGTTGTGACGGTTCCCCATACCGGTCCTACCTGTTGCGCGTGTGGGAGGACGCACCACACGGTGGCCACCGAGTGGTGTTGCAGGACGTCCTGGAGAGCCAGGCCAGGTGCTTCTCCAGTCTTGAGAGCTTGTTTGACTTCCTCAAAGCGTCTCCAGGGCGGTCGCATGACGGAGAGGACCGCGATCCGACTGAGTTAAGGGCTGATGGACCGCTGCGAGCGTGATTAGGAGCCCTTTGCCCTGGCCGACAAGACTCGGCCAACAGAGACGCAGGCGCAATAGAGGGCAAGTCACGCCTGCCGTTCCTTTGCGCCGCACCCTCACCTGCCGGAATGCGTGAAGGGTTCGATACGGTTGGTTCACGTCTCGTGTGGTTGCGGGACACCGCACTGGCAGTCGACTCCGCACTGACCAAGCGCGGAAGCTGTGCGAAGAAGTGTAGAAGCTCTGCGAAGAAAGGAATAATGAAGATGTCTTCCTGTAAGAAAGCACTGATGGTCTTCCTCTCTGTTCTGTTAGGCCTGATGGCCTTCATGCCCCAGATCGCCCACGCCGACGCCTACGAGCGGGCAGTGGCCGACTACGAGGCGGCG
Source organism: uncultured Anaerolineales bacterium (assembly GCA_964528475.1). Classification (GTDB taxonomy): domain Bacteria; phylum Chloroflexota; class Anaerolineae; order B4-G1; family B4-G1; genus SKLM01. The sequence continues at coordinate 5 of CAZGSX010000145.1, read as the reverse complement.
ACCGG
>CAZGSX010000144.1:0-5162 GCA_964528475.1 uncultured Anaerolineales bacterium | reverse complement strand
GTATAGGAATTACATGTAGTCATAGTAGTAGAGCGTTGGATATAGGGGATAATGACTTCCTGTATTGGGGTATCCACTAGATGTAGGGTGGCATATACGGCTATACCGCACACTTACCGGTCGACGCGCTAACATCGGCCACAGAGTCATGTGGATTATGCTGTGGAAGCGGAGAGTGCTGGAGCAAGAACACCCTTGCTGAGGTGGATAGTTGGATACGGGAGGTAAGTTATCCACATCCACCGCCAGTTATCCACAGGTTCTAGGGGGGTTATCCACAGGTTGACTGTGGGTGGACTTCTTCAGCTTGCCCTGAACCAGGCGGGAGGCCCCGGTGCTTGCCAGATGGATTGACCCGGTCTAGGAAGATGGTATAATGTCTGTAGACATCTAGATCTCAAAGACCGCGATCAGGAGGAGTAGGCGGCGTGGGCTGGAGATCCAACCGTTGTTCCCTATGGGGTCAACGGTTGGAAAGAGAAAAAGGCCATGGGCTGCAAGCCTTCGCAGTACAGCAGCGAGGCACACACAGCTGCTGCGGTGGAGATGATCCATCGTCCAGTCGCCGAAGGTCGCCTGGGAGTTGAGGGACTGACCCAGCTAGTTTGAATAGGTCTCTACGGGTTCGCCCGTTACAGCGAGTGCCCTTTGTTCGTGGGAACAACTGAGGGTGACTGAGGGTGGCGGCAAGCAGTTTACGTATGCTTGTCACCAAACCAAGGTGGTACCGCGGAAGTAGCTCCTTTCGTCCTTGGACGGAGGGAGTTTTCTTGTTATCTGACATCTGTGACTGCGGTTTTATGCGAACCAAGGAGAATCAGACGATGACCGACGAGCTCGCGAGGGTTTATGATCCAGAGGAACATGAGGAGCGTCTTTATCACTGGTGGGAGGAGGAGGGATACTTCCGCCCTGAGAAGCAGGTTGAGCTGGGCTTGGCCGCGCACGATGGTCCCCGCTGGTGCATCACCATGCCTCCGCCCAACGTGACCGGTGCCCTTCACCTGGGCCACGCGATGGTAGCAGCTGTTGAGGACTTGATGACACGGTATCATCGCATGCGTGGAGAGGAGACACTGTATCTACCAGGCATGGACCATGCGGGCATTGCGACGCAGAACGTGGTGGAACGGGAGCTGGCCAAGAAAGGTGTATCCCGTCACGATCTCGGGCGCGAGAAATTCGTGGAGCGGGCCTGGGAGTGGACGGAGGTATATCACGACCGAATCGCTGAACAGACCAGACGACTGGGCGTGTCGTGTGACTGGACCAGGGAGCGATTCACTCTCGACGACGATCTCAGCCACGCTGTGCGCACCGCCTTCCTGCGTCTCTATAAGAAAGGGTCGATCTATCAGGGCAGCTATCTGGTCAATTGGTGCCCGCGCTGCGAGTCCGCTATCTCTGACCTCGAGGTGGTGCCGGACGAGCGGGAGGGCCGGCTGTGGTACATCCGCTATCCCATCGTCGACGGTGATTGGGATGGGCCGAGTCACGCCTGGGGCAGCGGTCGGTGGGCTGAGGGCGCGACGCAGTTCATCGAGATGGCGACCACACGCCCGGAGACCATCCTCGGCGATGCCGCCGTTGCGACCTCTCCGGACGATCCCCGCTGGCGGAATCTCGTGGGCGAGACAGCTGTCTTGCCGGCTGTCGAACGACGCATTCCCGTCATTGCCGACGAGGCTGTGGAACCGGAATTCGGAACTGGGGCAGTCAAGATTACACCAGCTCACGACCCGACCGACAACGAGATTGGTATCCGTCACGACTTGCCGGTCATCGACGTACTGACTGACACCGCGGACATGAATGAGAACGCCGGTCCGTACGCCGGACAGGGCCGCTTCGAGTGCCGCCGCAATATCGTGGAGGACTTCAAGAACGAAGGCCTGTTAGCGCGAGTTGAACCCTACCACCATGCAGTGGGAACGTGCGAGCGCTGTCACACGGATATCGAGCCCCGAGTCTCCACCCAATGGTTTGTCAAGACGAAGCCCCTGGCGGAGGCGGCGCTGGAGGCCGTTCGTGAGGGCGAGACGGTTATCGTCCCTGAGCGGGAGGAGGAGCGCTTCTTCCACTGGATGGAGAACATCCGTGACTGGTGCATCAGCCGGCAGCTCTGGTGGGGTCATCGCATCCCCGTCTGGCACTGCGCTGATTGCGGGGAGCACTTCGCGGCGACGACAGACCCTGACCAGTGCCTGCACTGTGGTATTGAGGAGATCCATCAAGAGGAGGATGTGCTCGACACATGGTTCTCCTCCGGTCTCTGGCCCTTTTCCACCCTGGGCTGGCCCGATACAGAGGCGCGGGACTACCAGCGCTACTACCCTACTGACATGCGAGAGACGGCCTATGACATCCTCTTCTTCTGGGTGGCGCGGGAGATGATGCTCGGGATTGAGATGACGGGGCAATCTCCCTACAGCACGGTCTATCTACATGGGCTAGTTCGCAATGAGGATGGCGAGAAGATCAGCAAATCAATGGAAGACATCGATGAGTACGATCCGCTGAACATCATCGACAAGTACGGCACGGACGCCCTCCGTTACACACTCATGACCAGCTCAACTCCAGGGATCGACATGAATCTCGATCCCCGCCGATTGGAAGGGGCGCGCAACTTCACCAACAAGATCTGGCAGGCAGCTCGGTTCGTGCTGATGAACACACCGGAGGTCGACGTACCCGTCTTAGAAGGCGATGGAGGCCTCAACGAAGAGGATCTCGAGCTGGTCGACCGATGGATCCTCTCCAGGCTCAATCGGTTGATCGACAACGTCGACCGGCTCTTCCAGAGACACCAGTACGGGGAGGCGGGCCGACAGATCAATGACTTCCTGTGGAGCGAGTACTGCGACTGGTATATCGAGGCCAGCAAGGTGCGGCTCTACGATCAAGAGGCGGACAACAGCCAGCCGCTGGCGATCCTCCTATACGTGCTCGAGACAGCGCTGCGGCTGCTTCATCCCTTCATGCCCTTTGTCACCGAGGCAATCTGGCAGGCGCTGCCGGAGGGGACAAAGGACGGCCAGGCGCTGATTGTGGCACGCTGGCCAGAAGCGGATCGGGAGCTCCTGGACAGCGACGCCGAGGAGAACATGGCGATTCTGATGGATCTAGTCCGCGGTATCCGCAATCGGCGAGCCGACTATCGCGTGACGCCCGGGCAGCGCATTCCCGCCATGATGGCGGCTGGTGGTGCCACCGACGTCCTGGAAGAGCAGAGGGCCGAGCTCTGTGCCCTGGCCAAGCTGGATCCAGAGCGCCTCGATATTCAGGAGGCGCTAGAGCCGCCGAGCCAGGCGGCGGCCATTATCGCTGGGGAGGTCACCTGTTATCTGCCTCTAGCCGAGATTGTGGATCTGGAACAAGAGCGTCAACGTCTGATGGATGACTTGGGTGATCTTGAGGAACGAATTGCCCACAGCCATGAGCTGCTGGCTGGCGAGTTCGTAGAACGCGCCCCTGAACACATCGTCCAGCGCGAGCGTGACAAGCTCGAGGAACTCAAGACGGAGCAGGCGAAGCTGGAACGCCGTCTACAGGCGCTAACCTAGACACGGCCTAAGGTGCCCCCAGGTGTCCCGGCGAAAGGGGCGGCTCACGGGACACCCTCCAGTCTCTCTCCCGAAGCAAGACGGGTGGTGAAAGATGATCTAAAGGGCGGAGGCTTCACTCGTCTCGAGCATCGTGCACGGGTATGGCGACGCCGGAGGGATACTGGAACCCAATCCTGTAGGAGTGAGCCCGAGGGTTGGACTTCATCTCTACCGTGAAGATCGATACGTTGCCTGGGGGCAGCTGTCCCGTCTCAATCGGCTCGTGTCTCACGCCGATCACGGCCGGATCCGCGTCGTAGAGCGTGACAGCCACGGCGACGTCTGCTAAAGGACCCCCAGAGACGTTTTTCACCCTGCCTTCGAAGAGAAGGCCTCCTCTCTCTTCAGGTCTGGCGGAGCGGATTGACAACAGCGCCAGGGCTGCCTCGGACGGTGAAGCCTCTGAGGGCGCTCTGAACATGAGCTCTCCGGCACCCCCTCCATCCGCCACGGCGGTTACCAAACTTGCCAAGAGCGCGACGAAGGTTATCGTCACCAGCAGAAATCCCAAAGACTTCACCGCCAGTTCCTTCGCGCCCTTCTGCACAGAAAGCAATCCTGCGGTCGCTGATGTCAATGGCGCGCCGCAATAGGGGCAGAATACCGTATCCCGCTCCTGGATCGTCCTGGCACAGGTTGAGCACGTCCTCATGGAGCCACCTCCCTCTCCTCTGGCCCTCAGGCAGGCCGGCTCGATCTGCCTGAGTCGGGCCTCCACGCGCTCCAGCCGCGCGCTCTCCTTCTGCAAGCGATCCTGGATCTCGTGCTTCCTAAGACGCAACATTCCCCGCAGTTTGGCCGGCGGTAAGCCATCCTCCATGAGCTGATCGATCTGCTTCAGTGAGAGCCCCAAGGCCTTGAGTGCCAGGACTTGCCTTAGTCTCTCCAGCTGGGCAGGTGAGTAATAGCGGTAGCTGGTAGACGGGTCGACATAGACTGGCTGGAACAGCCCGATCCTGTCATAATAGCGGAGCGTCTTGACAGATACGTCGCTGATCTTGGCGAACTCGCCTATCTTGAGCAGATCGTCTTGGGCCCCGTCCTGCATCTGCCCTCCTCCTCATCCTCACGATCATTATACACCTTCCAGCGGGTGGAGAGTCAAGATGGAATGAGGAACTTTAAGATTCAAGCCCTCTTGCCATGTCCAGGAAATAGTCCCGATCGTCTCGCAGGAGCGCCAGAAGCTCGGTGCTCTCCGCGGCTGACATCTGCTCGGTTTCCTTGAGGCAGAGGTAGAGTTGCCTCAGCGAATTGATGTGCGACTCGACAGTCCTAACCACCGGCTGGTCCGTTTTGGTTGGAAGCCAATCGGCGAGGAACTCATCGATGTCCGCCGGAGTAGCCTTATCGGCCGCACACGGTATCCCAAGACTGCCCCCCTCGCCCCTGAGGTAGCGGGTGGCAAAGCGATCTGCGTTATCCAGATGCATCTGTGCCATCTCTGCTGAGAGACCCTGACTGGTCAGCCAGCGACAGAAGATGTTGAGAAGCTCGGCATTGCGGTCACGCACACTAGCCATCTCCGTAGAAACCGCATCACGGTCAGCTGCC
>CAZGSX010000143.1:0-5228 GCA_964528475.1 uncultured Anaerolineales bacterium | reverse complement strand
CCTAGCAGCGCGGCCAAGACGAGAACTGCGACTTTGGCTCCCGTTCCTTTGTACATCGACCACATGAAGGACAGCATCACGATGGTCATGACGCATCCCATGACCAATGAGGCAATCAGACGGTTTACGCTGAGCAGTGCGTGGTCAAACGAGTAGACCAGCTGATACATCAAGAAAACCATGATGAGAGTCGAGGTCGCGATCATCGCCGCGAATCGGCCCCAGCTCATTCCCATCGTCTTTTTCTGTTGATCCATGATTCCTCCTTCGGTGCGCCGACGTGAGTCTTGCCACGAGCACGGCTCAAGATCCTGCGGCAATCCAATGGCTGCAATGTGGCTACGGAGCACGCTCAGCAGCCGCTCCGTCGAGATCAGGACGTACTGGATTCTAGCCTGGAAGACGCTCTATGGCTCCGCGGAGCGGCCCCTCCGCAGTAGCCGAGTGCTTAGGCACCTTCCTCTCCCTCACTCAGACCCCGTTGCTCTCCGCCCCCAGTCACGAGGCTGCGCAGACGATCCAGCGTGGGTTCGAGTATAACACGGAACCACTTCCCCAAGCGGTGGGTTCGGTTGGAATTCGGGTGGGCCTCGGTTAGGTCGGGTTGGGATTTCGTTGGCACCCGGCGTAACGACGTGCGGCCGCCAGCTCCCCCGGGCGCGGCCCTTTCTCGATTTGAACCGGGACCGGCCTCTGCTCCAGGGCCAGAAGGCGCGCCACCTCCTGGGCGATTCGCTCGTCGGTGCTTCCAGGCTTCTCGCTGGCGCAGCGAGCTGGGCATCGCGCCCGCCCTTGGAGCCAGGTTCTGCACGCTGTGCATACACCGCTACGGATCCCCCAGCTGTCAGCTGTGATCGTGAGATTCTCCCCGCAGACCGGGCGATTTGGATCCCGTTCCATCTCCAGACCCGTAAACCAGGTTTCTAGAGTGTCGAAGACCAGGAACCGTCCGGCCAGCGTATTGCCCACGCCCAGCAGCAGCTTGAGCGTCTCAGCTGCCTGCAGGGAGCCGCTGATGCCCGGCAGTGCGCCCAGTACGCTGGCCTCCTGACAGCTCGGCACGAAGGTCCGCGGTGGAGCCGCGGGGAAGAGGTAGCGGTAGCCGAGTCCCTCGCCGGGCGCGATAGAACCTGTGTGAGACTAAGCGCCAGCCACATAGCGGCGCCGAGCACGACTATCCCCGCTAGATCCGATGCTGAAGGTCGACCGAGGTGGGATAGAATTGCCGATGCAGCTCAAACCGTTCGTCGCAGGCGCGGGCACACTACTGCTCGGGTTGACGCGCCGCTTGCCCCCCTCTCCGCTAAGAGTCCGACATCAGGTCATCGAGCCGATTCCGCGGCTCGCTCAAGGAACGCGCGTGGCGCATAATCTCCTTCCAAGGATCCTCCTTCTGGCCCAGACGTCGAAAGATATTCTTGACGGTGTAGCTCTGTGAATACAAGCCCGGGTCGGAAAGCTCGTCCCAGTCGAGGGGCGTCGCCACGGGAGCGCCCGGTTTGGCCCGCACGCCGTAGGGCGCCACGGAGTTCTGGCCATAGGCGTTGCGAAGGTAATCGAGAAAGAGTCGGTCGTCCCGTTTGTCCTTCCGACCCTCGACGGTCAAGCGGTCTGGCTCCCTCTCCGCCAGCATCTGCGCCACATCTTTGGCGAAACCTCGAACGGTATCGAAATCGGCGCTTCGGTCCAGAGGGACGACGACGTGAGCCCCCCGCGAGCCCGTGGTCATCACGTAGGGTACCAGCCTCAGAGTGTCCAAGAGATCGTGCAGCAAGTCCGCAGCCAGACGGACCGGTTCGAAGTCGCTGTCCGGCGGGTCCAGGTCGAAGATCAGCTTGTCCGGATAGTGCAGCCTGTCCGCCCGACTCAGCCACACGTGCGGTGTCACGAGGCCCTGGTCCACTAAATAGGCCAGCGTCGCCTCACTGTCGCAGATCACCTCCGACTGCTTTTCATCGTCTTCCCCCACCTCAACCGAGACCCGCGTGATCCAATCAGGGAAGTAGTCCGGCGCCTCCCGCTGATAGAACCCCTCGTTCTGGATGCCGTCGGGAAACCGCTGCATCGTCAGCGGCCGACCTTCAAGGTGTGGAAGCATCGTGTCGGCGAGCCGACGGTAGATGTCGACAAGGCCGCCCTGAGTAACCTCTTCATCGGGGAAGATCACGTCGTCCAAGTTGGCGACTTCGATGGTCCGAGACCCCACTTTGATTTTCTTTCTACTCACGATTGGGCCTCCTCCTTTACCACGTCCTCGGCATCTTTGTCCTGTCGCAATCCCTGGAAGCGAGGTTGACGCAGCCTGCCGTAGTCCGTCCACTCCTCGAAGCCTATCTGGGCGACGAAATTGGGTTCGACCCAATGGACTTCATCGGTGGGCAGATCGTCCTCTGCAAAGGCCGGCGTCGCTCGTTCCAGAGAAGACAGGCGTTTACTCAACCGGCGCAGGGTTTCATCGTCGAACCCCGTCCCCACCTTCCCGGCGTAGACCAAATCGTCGCCCTCGTAGTAGCCCAGAAGAAGGGCGCCAAACCCGATCCGCTCACCTTGGGGCTCCGTGTAGCCGCCGATGACGAATTCCTGCCGGTTCACGCACTTGAACTTGAGCCACTTCTTGGAACGGCCGTGGACGTAAGAGCTATCCCCCTGCTTGGCGATAATCCCCTCCCAGCCTTTTCGGCACGCCTCTTCGAAGAAAGCCTCGCCCTCTTCGTTGCGATGGATCACAAAGCGCAGCGGGTCATCGAAGGAGAGAGCCCGGTTGAGCAGCGACTTGCGATGCCGCAAGCCTACCTCGGTGGTGTCATAGCCATCCAAGTACAACAGATCGAATAGGTAGTAGTAGACGGCGACATCCGACTGGCGCGCCTCCTCCGGATCGTCGACATGCATGCGATCCTGAAGCCGGGCAAAGCTGGTGACGTCGCCCTCGAAGGCTACGATCTCGCCGTCTATGATGAAGTCATCTACACTCTGCTGTTTGAGGGCCTCGACCAGCTCTGGGTACTGGACGTTCAAATCCTGCTGGTTGCGAGACATCAGGTGCATCTGGTTGCCCTTCCGGAAGGCGAGACAGCGCTCGCCATCGAGCTTGCGCTCGAAGATCCAGTTCTCGTCAGAGAAGCGTCGATCTGTGAGGGTGGCCAACATAGGGTTCAGCCAGTCTGGCCGTTCGACCTCTCGAAGCTTTTCCTGAACCTCATCTGCCAGGCTCTTCAGCAAATCATTCATTGCCCCTCTCCCTCCTCTTCGGCTATTTCTTCCATGGTCCGGCCCGAGAGAACTGATTTGGGTTCGGTGCTGGTAGGGTTACGACGCGCGTCCGCCTCCTCGTCGTCCATCTTGATCAGCAGCCAACGGGCGTCGTCGCCCTCTCCGGTGCGAACTAGCGCGTAGCCGCCCTGAAGCTTCTCCCCCTCCAGCCAAATCTCTACCTTGCCCTCCTCGATAGACTTCTCCATCGAGGCCGTTCCGTCCTCCTTCTCCGCCCGAAGATTCCGGTACGGACCGGTGTCCCAGACCAGCACGGTGCCGGCACCGTACTCCCCTTCCGGGATCACTCCCTCGAAGTCGGCGTACTCCAGCGGATGGTCCTCGGTCGGTAGCGCCAGCCGCTTCACGCTCGGGTCCGTCGAGGGACCCTTGGGCACCGCCCACGACTTGAGCACCCCGTGCACCTCCAGTCGGAAGTCGTAGTGGAGGCTGCTGGCATTGTGTTTCTGGATGACGAAGATTGGCCGCTCAGAGGACTCTCCCTCGCCGGCGGACGGTTCCGGCGTCTTACGAAAATCCCGCTTCTTTGTGTAGCTCTCAAGCTTCTTCTTCGAGCCTGACATATCGCCTCCCTTTTAACTCTCTCTGCCTGATGCTGGAGTTCACCTGCCGGGCAGTAACCCCATCATAACCTCTCAATTTCAACTCAACAACAGGAGGCACGGCCAGATGTCTGCTGTCGCTACCCATTTGCGCAATAAGGTCCTCTCTTGGCCGGCTCGTGCCCAGGACGAGGTCAAGCAGCACGTAGGTCACCACAGCGTCCCAAGCTCAGGCTCCCAACTCTGCCAGAGCCCTATCCATCCTTCATCCCAGAATCCGTTTACGCAGGAGACAACAGCCATCCCAACCAGGACAGCCAAGGTACCTAGCGGTAGACGCTTGACGTTTTCTCTCTTGTCCCCGACCCCCCACCTCCACCACGCCAGCCCCCCGAGCCACCGCCGACAGGGCCGCGCCCAAGGTGGTGACAACCACCAGCCCGGCGAGGGCGCCGCACGCAGCCGCAGCGGTCCTGGGACACATGGTTCCTCCTCAGGGCAGGGCCCTCGAATTCTTGCGACCCAACAGCGGATGCCTCACTGCGACCCTACTCAAGGAGTCTATCACACCCTCCCCGGTTTGCCCACGATGGAGTCGCTGCCGCTAAGCGGTCCGCAAGTGCCATATTGGACAAGAAGAAAAGCCGTGGTAGGTTGGGATGGCTCTCAGCGGGGCGGAGGCATCTCGTCCGCGCAGGTTACATCAAGGTGTCCTTCATCCTGATGGACAATCAGTCGAGCGAGTCGCCACATCCCCGTTTATCATCTAGTTGGGCAAGAGATGCAGCAATCGCGGGCGGAGCTCTTGTGGTGACTCTGTGCGAACATCGTCAATTGCCTCCTCCGATGCGTCAAAATCCCATTCCCGCTGGTAGCGCCCCAGCTTCTGTTCGACCAGCATGAAGTCAAGCTCCACCACTCGCATCAGCAGCGCCCCGTTTCGTGCAGATCGCATGGCTTTCGCCGCTGCAGAGAGTGAAAAGAGAGACGCTCACGAGTATACTCTCTCCACTCCAGCGAAACTGGGAAAGGGACAACGTGACCTCCAACGAGCTGTGCCTCAAGAGCATCTTCTACTGTAGCTGGATGACTTGGTAGACTGGAACGTGTTCAGCGCAGAAGTGATTCGGCCTTATGGCGCTTGGGTTAAGAAAGGCCGACCACCGAATGACCGGACGCGGATCTTGGAGATGTTGTTGCGGTTCTACCCGTATATCTGTCAGGACGCCACGCGGAAGTTTGGGTGAAGGATAGGCTGTCAGCGAAGTGCTGCCTGGGATGAGTGGTAGATGAAGCGGGCCCCGATCACTCGACGTTGACCCACTCTCCAGAAATGTGAGCGTCTAGGAAGCTCCGTGCTCACCGGGCAAACCCGGCCTGGAACTCATGCACGGCCACGGTCCCGCTCCCCAG
>CAZGSX010000142.1:0-5271 GCA_964528475.1 uncultured Anaerolineales bacterium | reverse complement strand
CGTCGCGCGGACGGTGACGAAAGGCATCAACTAGCAGGTATCCTCTGGCGGGCCGAGGCGCTGCCTCGAACGTCTGCCGAAGGAGATACCATGAGCCCCACATCGGTCAGCGTACTGTGTTACGGCATCTACCTTGCAGCGTTGGGCATCGTCTACATGGTTGTCCCCAACGTGCCCCTCAAGCTCTTCGGATTCCAGCCGACCGGCGAGCCCTGGATTCGGGTCATGGCAGCGATGGTATTCATCGTCGGCTACTACTACATCCAAGCAGCGCGCAATCGGCTGACCCTTTTCTATCGCTGGACGCTGCACTGCCGCACCTTCTTCCCCATCTTCACGGTCGTCCTGGTCCTTGCCGGGCTGGTGGAGCCCATGCTGCTGCTCTTTGGCGCCATCGACCTGACGGGCGCCGTCTGGACCCCCCTGGCGCTTCGCGCCGAAGGCGGGTAGGCGACCACCCAATGCGAAGGTAGGCAACCCCTTCGCATCCGACACCCATTCCACGTTCAGCGCGCCCATCTCGTGCCTGAGGCCCCGCCCCCGAGGCGGGGCTTCAAGCTTCTCCCTCCCTGTCGGACGGGCGCCGTACCTCGCGCCGTAAGCACTGGTCGATTCGCGCGCGACCGCGGTTCTTGATATGATGCGGATGATCTGATTCCCTACCAAGGAGGTTTCGATGACAACGATGACCACGAGTCGGCGCCCGCATCCGGTTGACTGGCTCGCCCCCCTCGCCCTCTTGTTCACCGTCAGCTGCACGCCGGTGAGCACACCCACAGCGGCTCCGCCGTCGCCAATCTCCGTCCCACCCACGGCCACAGCGGAACCGTCGACCCCAACCGCGACGGTTACACCTCGACCCACAGCAACGCCCACTAAGACACCTCGCCCGACCGCGCCACCGGAGGCGCTGGTCCCTACAGGTCCGGTGACACCCCCGCCCTCCGACTTCGATCCGCCTCCACCATCACCGCCGGACCCCGGAAGCCAGGATCTCGACAGCTGGATACGGGAGTACGTGGGCCTGGTCACAGCGATGCTCAACAGTGGGCAGAGCGTTTCGGCGGTGCTGGATCAACTAGTCCGCTGGTCGAAATCGCCTGACGAGCCCGTAGGCGCCGAGGACCCTCCCGCCTGGGCTGAGGCCGCCGACCTGGACGGAGACGGCGCGGATGAGTGGCTGATGGCGCTGCCCGTGCCCGAGCGAGGCTGCTGGATCACCTGGTGTCCCGCCTATGTGGTGGTCTTCGAGGTGGACAACGGGCTGTTCATCCCCGGGCACGTCGTCCGCGGTAATCCGCCCCCCGAGCTGGCGGTACACCACCCCAAACTGCTGGAGATCGACGACATCAACGCCGACGGAGAGATCGAGGTGCTCATAGAGCAGCATTGGTGCGGGGCCCATACGTGCTTCAGCGGACTGACGGTCGGCCGTTGGGATGGGGCTCGTTGGCATGATCTAGCCGAAGGCCCTATCAGCCAGGCGTACACCGAGCTGAAGATCGAGGATCGGGACGGTGACGGGGCGTTGGAGTTCATCATGCACGGTGGGATGGTCGGCTCCGCCGGCGCCGGCCTGCAACGGGAACGAACGCTGGTCTGGGCATGGGAGGATGGCGCGTACCGCCTGGTGGAGGACGTGCCAGATCCGTCGGATCATCCCTACTATCTCATGCTTGATGCTAACAGAGCGGTGGCGGAGGGGGAATGGGACCGAGCGCTGGAGCTGGCCGGGCAGGCGGTGAACGACCCGGATTTTGACGAGCCAATGGCTCCTGTGGAGGAGGTAGACAAGCAGCGGATCGTGAGCTACGCCGGGGTGGAGGTGATGCTGGTCCACGCCCAGCAGGGCGACGTGGAGGCGATGGAGGGCGTGCTGGAGCAGCTGCGACGGCACGACTTCATGGCGCCAAACATCTACCTAGAGGCCGCTGACACGCTCCTGGCGGTCTACCGTGAGACCGGTGATCCCCTCGCGGCCTGCTCTGCGCTGGAGGACTACGTGGACGCGCGGGCGGAGGAGGCGGCGTTCTTCCAGTGGTACGGCTACAACACCACCCGGATGACGGTGGACGAAGTCTGCCCCCTGAATGCGCCGCGGGACGGGGAATCGCCGCAGTTGTGAGGTTGCCCTGCAAGTAGCATGCGTGCGAGGCAGCTGGACGCGATATCTCGTGCGCCCGAGGTGCAACGCAAGGTTTCTCGCGCTCCCACCGCGGGCGTAGGTCGCATCGATATGGCGCGCGAGCAGCGCACCGAGGCCTCGGGCATTCAGCAGGCTGATACAGCGGAGCTAAGGGTCCTGGATCGAGCTGACGTCGATGCATCTAGGCTGCCGGGGAGGTCAGTGTGTGTTGTCTATTGACAACTTACATATAGTGTGTTATACTAGCGCCCGTTGGAGAGGTCGGTCGACGTATCAGGAGGAAACATGATGCAGGGTAGAGGACGCGGGCGACGGTGGCGACAGCGAGGATACTCTCGCCGCGCGGTGCGGTTTCTGGAGCCGACACTCCTCCTGCTGCTTCATCACGGACCGGGTCACGGCTACACGCTGATCGACGGGCTGGAGACCTACGGCCTGGACGAGGTCGATCCCAGCGCAGTCTACCGCGCCCTGCGTGGGATGGAGGATAAGGGGTGGGTGGTGTCCAGTTGGGACGAGGAGCAGACCCAGGGACCACCGCGTCGAGTGTACCGCCTCACCGCACTGGGCGACGAGGTCCTCGAATGGTGGATCCAAGATCTGGAAGGGACGCGGGGCATGATCAATCACGTCCTCCAGACTTACGAAGAACATATGGAAGAGGGCCGGGGCGAGCACCACTAGACGAGCCGCGTGCAGGGGCACCGGTCCGACGGGCGCCAGCGCCTCTCTGACTGTCCGCTGCACGATGGGCAGCTCCGGTCCCGCAAAGGAGACTATGCCAAGCACAGAACAGATTTGGAAGGCGTTGAGCGAGGTTCAGCACCCCGAGATGAAGCGCGATCTGGTTGCGCTGGGGATGATCAAGGATGTCACAAGTGGAGACGGCCAGGTCCGCGTTACGTTAGCCCTCCCGTTCATGGAGATTCCGGTCAAGGACGACTTGGTGCAAGGCGTGCGCCATGCTGTAGCGAAACTGGATCCTGGTCTGGATGTGGACGTCGAGCTGGTCGAGATGAGTCAGCGGCAGCGGGCGGCGTTCATGACGGAAGCGGAGGGCGGTCCTAAGGCAGCCCAGTCGATCAGCGAAATCGACCACGCGGTAGCCGTCCTCAGCGGAAAGGGAGGCGTGGGGAAGTCCTCGGTGGCAGCCTTGCTGGCCGTGGCACTGAACCGAGCGGGGAAACGAGTGGGTGTGCTGGACGCTGACATCACCGGCCCCAGTCAGCCGAAGATCTTCGGGCTCCGCCAACGGCCCACAGGGAGCCCGCAGGGGCTGCTTCCCGTGGAGTCGGGCCGCGGCATCAAGGTCATGTCGATCAACCTGTTGCTGCCTAATGAGGACGAAGCGGTCATCTGGCGCGGGCCGCTGATCAGCGGTGCGATCAAGCAATTCTGGAACGAGGTGGTGTGGGGGAAGCTTGACTATCTGGTCGTGGACCTGCCTCCGGGCACGTCAGATGCCTCGCTGACCGTGATGCAGTCGATCCCCCTAAGCGGGATCGTGCTGGTGACCTCGCCCCAGGACCTCGCTGGTATGGTCGTGCGGAAGGCGGCGCGGATGGCGCAACATATGAACGCCCCGATCCTGGGGTTGGTCGAGAACATGAGCTACGCGACCTGCCCGGAATGCGGAGCCAGGATTGATGTGTTCGGTCCCAGCCAGGCGGTGCACACGGCCACGGAGATGGGGGTGCCCCTGTTGGGACGGATCCCGCTCGACCCCGAGCTCTCCCACCACTGCGACGTAGGCAAGATCGAGGCGTACGATGCGGACGCTTTCGAACCCATAGCGGAGCAGGTGGTTGAAAGAATCAGGATGAGCGAGGATGCATCCGGGGAGGACGAGTCGTGAGAACGTATCTCGACTGCTATTCGTGTTTCCTGCGACAGGCGCTGGAGGCGGCACGCATGGCGGGTGGAGATGAACGGACTCAGAGCAGCGTACTCCACCGGGTCTTAGGGGTACTTCAGGATGTGGAGCTTTCGAGCACTCCTCCGGAGATCGCTCAGCGGGTCCATCGGATCGTGAAAGAGGAAACGGCGGTCGAGGATCCCTACCGGGCGGCCAAGGGGCGGAGCACGGAAGAGGCACTACAACTGTACGCCTGGCTTAAGGAGATCGTGGAGGCCGCTGACGATCCGCTGGATACCGCGGTGCGATTGAGCATTGCGGGCAACATCATCGACATGGGGCCAAACGCAGAGTATGACCTCCATCAGGAAGTGAAGCGCGTGTTGGAGCAGCCATTCGCGATCGATGAGAGGGAAGCCTTTCGCACAGCACTCACGAAGGCCGACGAAGTGCTCTACTTGGCAGATAACGCGGGAGAAACAGTCTTCGATCGTGTGTTGATCGAGACGCTCCAGATCCCGGTGACCTATGCGGTCAAGGGCGGTCCGATCATCAACGACGCTACAGCCGACGACGCAAGGGCTGCGGGGATAGATCGAGTCGCAGAGCTGATGAGCACCGGAGGGGCGGCGCCGGGGACCGTCCTTGAGGCGTGCTCTGAGGACTTCCGTGAGACGTTTGCGGAGGCAGAGCTGATCGTCGCCAAGGGGCAAGCCAACTATGAGACGCTGAGCGATGAAGGGCCGCGGGTCTTCTTCATGTTGCAAACGAAGTGCCCCATCATCGCCAGAGACGTCGGGGTTCCACTGGGCAGCATCATCTTGCACCGGGGGCGGGACGGCGGGCCGCCTATGATTGATCGAGAGGAAGGACAACCGTGAAACGGATCGGCATCATCATCTGCCATCGCTACCATACTTGTGCCGGCGGGAAGTGCCTTCTTTCCTTACGCCGTCGTGAAGGTGCCTTCGCGCGCTACGCTGACGAGGAGGTCGAACTGGTGGGGTACGCCACCTGTGGGGGGTGTCCGGGGGGCAACGTCGAATATGCCCCTGCGGAGATGAAGAAGAACGGAGCTGAGGTAATCCACCTGGCCACGGGGCTCGTGGTGGGCTATCCGCCCTGCCCGCGGCTGCAGGCCTTCTGCGATTTCATCCCGGCCAAGTACGGGCTGGAGGTGGTCATCGGCACCCATCCAATTCCACAGAGCTACTACGATACGCACAGCGCACTGGGCACCTGGGAGTCAGCGGCTTGGCAACGCCGGATT
>CAZGSX010000141.1:0-5336 GCA_964528475.1 uncultured Anaerolineales bacterium | reverse complement strand
ACGGTGTCGCCCGGCTGCGCTGTATCGGCGGCGTGCTGGAACGTGGCCCAGGGCTGGGATCGGGTGCCCGGACTGCTGTCGCTCCCCGCGGGCGCCGCGTAATATGTGCAGTTGACCGCGGTCTGGCGCGGGCTGCCGAGGTCACCCGATGCCGAGACTCCGTCAGCTTCCGGTGCACTGACCTCATCGACAGCCGCCGGTGCTGGTGAAATCAAGAGGGCGCATCCGGCCCATGCCACGGTCAGTGTCAGGGTGAGAAAGAGTGCTGGTCTGGACCTCATGGCGCTCGCGCCTTTCTATGCGCAGAACAGCATGGTCCTGCTACGTGGTCCGTCCAACCGGGGGCAGCGCCGGTGATGGTCGGGGCACAGCTCCAGTCAGTCACCTCCGGACTCGCCGGAACAGGAGCTGCCGAACCGAACGCCGCCGCCGACCCGTAGGCCATGGTGACACGAGTATACAGTGGCAGGATCAGGTCAACGTAGCAGCACATCGGAAACGCCAGCGCGCTCTATGGGCTGGTCGGACACATTGTTCATGGCGCGATGGCAGACATCCTCTAGATTTCGTCCTGGTCCCCTGTGGTGGCTGGCTCTCCGCAGTCACCGCGCCAACCGGATGCGTCACCAAGCTGGAAGGTATGAGTTGCCAACGGAGGGCAACAGATCCGCGGTAGACTGTCGATAGGCCGGCGGCTTGCGCGGTGCCTTTGACGTAGTCTCGGCACCCACGGTGTCAGCGCCTCGGACCGTGCGCACGCTCCATCAGCGCCGCAGCACGAGCGGCAGGTGGACTCGGTTTACCGATGCGCCCCCTACCTCCAGATGTACAGGCACCACCTTCTCCTCGCCGCCTCCCACGAAGGTGACGTGGCTCTGGTGGACGCCCGGGGGTAGCGCGCCGACCTCTACCCCGATCGTGGCGATACCAGGCGTAGTGCCCGCTGTCGGGGTTACCCTGACCCACGGCGTATCGACGACCGCTGTCCAGGAAAGCTCTTGCGAAGTACTGCTCATCAAGAGCAGCTCCTCTGGATCCGGATCGGCACCGCCGGACGGCGCGAAGAAGCCGACGCTGGTGTGGCTGACAAGCAACTCCGGCGATCCGGGCTGTTGGTCGGGATCGGTTGGCACGCTGCCCCCGGCTATCTCCTCTCCATCAGGCACGCCGTCACCGTCGCTGTCAGGGTTAGCGGGGTCGGTGCCCCAGGCGGCCTCCCCTCGGTTGGTCAATCCGTCACCGTCCGGGTCTGCCCCAGCGTCCTCCGCGTTCCACCAGTCAAGTGCGTTGTGGGCGCGCTCGTACTCGTCTGCCAGACCATCTCCGTCGAAGTCGGGCAGCATCTCGATGGTAATGGCGCTCGATGCGCTCTGACCGTCGCTGTCCGTGGCCTCTAGCGTGATCACGTGCTCCCCTGCCGTAAGCATCGCCTGGACTGAGTTGCCCGCACCCAGTAGGCCGTCTCGGTCCGACCAGAACTGCATCCGCTCGCCGGGGACCGAGCCATCCTCCAGATCGTATGCCGATCCGGCCAGTGTCACGAGCCGTGACTGCACGAGCCTCTCACCCTCCGGTGGCGCTGTGATGGCGGCCCACAGGGGCGCTTTTCGCCCCACATTGAACACCGTGTCACTCCGGTCGTTGGCGGTGTGGAAGCCGTCATTGGCCTCTACCTCGATTAGGACCTGTTCTCCTCCCGGTAGCATACCCAACTCGACCTCAAGCATGGTTCCGCCAGCCCCCGCCGTTACCGATTGCCAGGTGGCACCGCCATCGGCCGAGTACCGTACTGCAATGTTTAGCGCGTCGCCATCGTCGTCACCTGCTTCCCACCTGACGATTATCTCCTCCGAGCCCTCGAAGATCTCCCCGCCGTTGGGGCTCACCAAACGCACCCAAGGTGGAGTCGCACTGACCTCAAGTCGTCGGAGCATCTCCCCAACGTGAAGGATCTCCACCGCTGTGGTGCCGTCCGGAAGCGGGTGCACCGCGTCGAAGGTGGTCTCGTTGAGCTCAATTAGGATCTCATCCACCGGTTCATCTGCGCCTTCATCCCCTGCCACGTCCCAGTGAGACATGAAGTCAACCGGGAAGTGATGCTCGTCGATGACCTCATCGCCGGCGAGGAAGAGCAATCGGTAGGGACTGTCTGGGTCTTGTGGCGTGGGGGCCAATCCCTCAGTTACGCAAGAGTCGAGGATCTCCACCTCGCCCTCGTGGGAGACCACGCCGGTGATGGCGAAGTGTTTGGTCTGTTCCGTGGCGGCCGTGGCCGTGGTCGAGTACCGATTCCGGAAGAACTTGAACATGTCGAGGTACTCGAAGGGTTCGATGAACGCGTCCTCGACGGGCGACAGTACAAAGGGATACATCACCGAGAGCATCTGATTGCCCAAGACCACTCGCTGTCCCTCCAGGTCGTAGCCCGCAGGAATGTTCGGGATGAACTTATGAGGGGAATGGTTCGCCGGTGTCACATAGGGTGAATGGTCCTGAACCTGACCGGTATTGTGTCCCAGTTCGTGAAGGATGACTGTGTTGTCGGAGACGTCCGCCCAGCTCTTGAACCCTGGCCTGTCACCCTGTCCCGGCCCCATGAACGCGTTCACTCCCTTCCAGAACCAGAGTGCCGAGAAATCGGCCTGTTCGGAGACAGACGCCGTCTTGTTGTAGTCGCTCATGATCGTCCAAGGAATGCCAAACAGCGCGGTCTTTGCGTTATCAAAGCGCTGGACGTGCAGGGATCGGGTCTCCCCTTTGTCATACTTACCGTTCTGATTGGCGTCACCGAAATTGCGTATCACCTCCCCGGGATCCAGCTTGGCCAAGTTCTTGGACACTGAAACATCTCCCGTGGTCGGATTCCAGTCCTCGAACTCCACGACGAAGTAAGCCAGATCGCTGGCGTCGATAACGCCGTTGTAGTTCTCGTCTAGCGGCGGGTCGTGAAGGCTGGGCAGCCAGCCCCACGCGGACCAGAACTGACCAGGGATCAGCTTGGTGCTGAAGCTGCTTCCGCTCCCCAGCATCAAGCCGCCGGACCCGAGGAGGGCTACGTGACCCTCGTCGTAATCGACCACCAGCGTGACGTTGCCCGCGTCCGTGCTGCCTCTGTTCTCCACGGTGAACAGATACTCGACGACGTCACCGGGGCTGACGGAACCGTTTCCGTCGCCGTCGAAGACGGGGCTCGAGCTGACTCGGGACTCGTGGAACGCCAGGTCCGGCCCCGCGCCTGCCAGCCCGCCGTCGCCCCCGGGGTGGGAGGCCGAAGGCACGGAGGGCTCCTTTGTAGTGCGATGCACGCCACTGCCTGACCGCTGCACGCTTAGTGAGACGCTCGCACTCGCATCCGGCGTTCCGGGCTGGTCCGGGCTGTCGGCTTTGGCGGTTGCCACGACGTCGGTCGTGCCTATAAGGAAGTAAGAAGCTGGGCGCAGACGGACCAGGAAGCGCTTGGTGGCCCTCTTCCCCGCCTCCAAGGTGCCCAAGTTCCACGTGACCTTGCTGCCGTCGTCGTACGCATCGGCCACGTCATTCTTCCGCGTAATGGCTTGCCTCTGGCCGGCTGGGTTCTGCTGCCAGAAGTCCCACAGATAGCCTGTGTTCTTGCAGTAGTTGCTCACTGTTCCGTCGCACACGTGATAGGGGCGAATGACCACCTGGACCCCATTGTCGCTTCCCAGCGGTCCGTAGCCGTCGCGAACGGGATACGCGCGCTGCAGTGCCGTAAGGGATCGATGGAGCAGATAGAGCTGCTCCCAAGAGCTGAACGTCCCGGGTATCGCGGCATGGATCCGCAGGTCGTCGGTGTTCTGAACGACGTACCCAGGTTGAACCGTGGCCTTGGGAAACGCTTCGCTGGTCAACAGATGACCACCCGCGTATAGCTCCACCTTGAAAGCATACGTCCCGGATGGTAGCGCGGAGCCGGGAATGAGAAAATCGATGCTGCCATCGGCTGTGTACTGCTGGGTTGTGTTGCTGAACCACCCTTTATTCGGCACGCCTCCACCGGCTACTGTCGCTGGGAGACTGAGCACTTCCGCGCCGTATCGGTACATGCGAAGCACAGCGGCGTCGACGTAGCTGGGCACTCCCGTGCTCTTGGTGCCCAGAAATACGCGCACCACCGTCGACTTGCCTGCTGCCAGCGGATAGCCAGGAAGTCCCTGGTGTACCTCTTCGCCGAACACCTTAAGGGCGCCCCCCAGGGTGAACGATGAGGGACTGGTCGCCGTGCCGCTCGCCGTGCGCACCTGCACGGGTCCGTTCTCGATGTCGGCGGGAACATGAACCTGAATGTGGTTGTGTGTCTGGCTGATGAAGAGTGTGGTCCAGGAGCTCGTGCCGAAGCGGATTTCCGTCGACTCCGGACTATCGAAGTTGCTGCCGTAGATGTCGATCGGAGCGCCAATCGAACCGCTGGACCTGCTGAGTTTGGTGATGACCGGCTGTGGCTTGAATGCCGTACTGCTGGTTGCCGTGCCCCCGGCAGTCTTGACTCGTATGGATCCCTGCATCGCAGCAGAAGGGACTCTCGCCTGGATCGCCGTGGTGCCTTCTACATTGACCACCGTCGCCTTGGTCCAGTGGTCGTATCCCTGTGCCCGGAAGAGCACCGTGTTGTAGTCCACACCGCGGGAATCAAAATGGTTCCCTGAGATGGTCAGTGTCGTGTCGGTCGTCCCGGAGGTAGGCGCGAAACTGCTGATAGTCGGGGCGGGCAGACCCAGCGGCTCGTCGACGGTCCCTCGTACGAAGAGACCGCCATCTCTCTCATAGCTCAGCAGGGTCCCGAACCACACGCCGCCATCCGCATCCGCCGCAACGGTCCAGACATCCTCGTTGGTTAGGCCGGAATTGCGCGCGCGGTAGACCCTCCACCGTGAGCCGTCGAAGACCGCCGCGCCACCCACACCGCCGACCCAGACTCTTCCTGATGGGTCCGCCGTCAGCGTTCTGCTGCCACCGATCGCGGGCGTATGCGGTGACCAGCTCTCGCCGTTCCACACCGCCGGTCCCAGGGACGTCGCTGCCCAAACGTGTCCCAGCGCGTCGACAGCCAGTGCCCGGATGTCGAGGTTTGGCAGACCGTCGGCTAGGCCGTATTCGTGCCACGTCTTGCCGGTGTACCGCGCCAGACCCTGGTCGGTGCCGATCCACACATCCCCCTCGTTGTCCACGGCCAGCGAATAGACACGATGCGAGGGAAGCGGCGAGGTCTCCACGTTGAACGTGGCCCATCCGCGCGATTCAGTGTTGAGGACGCTTACCCCGGCGTCCTCTGTCCCCATCCAAATGCGATCCTTCCTGTCGCGGGCCAGAGCTACCAC
>CAZGSX010000140.1:1620-5336 GCA_964528475.1 uncultured Anaerolineales bacterium | reverse complement strand
TGGGCAGGCAGCCGGACGAGAATCGCAGCCAGTGGTGGAAGGAATGGCTTGAAGTGCAGCTTCAGCAGGCCTGGGTGCACTACTGGCTGTGCCAGTGGCCGAAGATGGACGAATTGGTGACAAAGGTTCAGCCGGTCGCACAAGCACGGGGGAGCGCAGCCAGCCGCCAGCGTTTCCTCATGGTCTCCTGCTTGATGCGCCTTCGCAGGAGACGATATACAGTATCGGACGAGATGCTGGAAAATTCGCGTGAATCCCTCGCCTTAAGCCGGCAGATGGACAGCCCGAAGATCAAGGTTGAAAGCCAATTCGAACTCGGGTTCCTCCACCTGTGGCGGCGTGAACTGACTGAGGCTGAGGAACACCTGCAGGCGGCACTTGAGCTGGCCGAGACGTACGGGATTGTGCCGATGCGAGTCCTCTGTCTGACCTATCTAACGGTCCTCTACCGCTTCCGGGGCCAGATTGATGAAGTCTCGACCTATGCGCTTCGCGCGCAGGAGATAGGTGCAGCCGCCCAGATGCCCGACTATGTGTCTGCGGCTAAGGCCAACCAGGCGTGGGTCGCTTGGCGGAGACGGGAGCTCTCTACGGCGGAGCAACTCGGCAAGGAAGCGATTGGCCTGTGGCAACAGACGCCGCTCGTGTACCCCTTTCAGTGGCAGGCTCTCTGGCCGCTCATCGGCTGTTCGCGGGCGCGGGGACGCGAGGATGAGACTTGGGCCCATGCTCAGGCGCTGCTGACAGCGACGCAGCAACGCCTGCCGGATGATTTGCACACCGCTCTGGAGGCGGCCGTTGAGGCGAAAGCGAGAAATGAGGCTGGTACAGCCCGTTTCCGCTTGGAGCGAGCCATGGCAATTGCCCGGGAGATGGGCTACCTGTAGCCAAACCTTCGAAGCGCTCCTGGCGATCAGATATCCCGGCGCCGGCTGTTCGACATCGGGGGCACGACGGGCGGCACGGGCCCGTCGTGCCCCCGATGTCGTTTTGCGGCCGAGTCTCCGCTTCTAGACGCTCCAGCAAACGCTCTGCAAACGCCCCTCATGGTATGCTGGCGTGAAATGGGACGTGTTGGCGTTCCATCCACTCGGTGACCGAGCAAGAATAGCGGTAACCCACGGAGATACCGACAAGAGGGGGAGAATGATGAGCAGCAGCGGTCGCAGGCACCTGTCGATGTGGGCCTTGATATTGGCCCTGGTAGGCTGTGGCGGAGGTCCGACACCGACTCAGGCTCCGCCACCCACAGAGCCCTCCACGCCCACCACCGACCCACTCCCCACCGAGACGGCATCTGCAGCCGTAACAACGCTCGCAGATGTCAAGAGCGCCGTCATCCAGATCGAAGCTCAGGGCAGCTTTGTCGCCCCGGGCGTGGGGATGCAGATGAACGTGGCGGGCACGGGTTCGGGCTTCATCATCGACGAATCAGGGATCGCGGTCACGAATAACCACGTGGTAACCGGGGCCGCGCTGCTCAAGGTATGGGTGGGTGGCGAGAGAGAGCCGCGGAATGCCAGAGTGCTGGCCGTCTCTGAGTGCTCCGATCTGGCCGTTATCGACGTCGACGGCGAGGGATTCCCGTATCTTGAGTGGTACGAGGGCCCAATTTCGGCTGGTCTCGGCATCTATGTGGCCGGGTTCCCGCTCGGCGACCCCGAATACACTCTGGTTCGTGGCATCGTCGCCAAGGAACGTGCCAACGGCGAATCTTCGTGGTCTTCGGTCGACAGCGTCATCCAACACGACGCAGCCGCCAACCCGGGCAACTCCGGAGGGCCGCTGGTGACGGAGGAAGGGAAAGTGGTGGGTATCCACTATGCGGCTCACCGCAGCGCGACCCTGTCCGACCAGTCTTATGCCATTGCCCGCGACGAGGCACTCAAGGTGATTGACCAACTGCGCGTCGGGCAGGATGTGAACTCTGTTGGGGTCAACGGCGTGGCTGTGAACGACGACGAGGCGAACCTTTCTGGCATCTGGGTCTCATCGGTCGCGTCGGGCTCGCCGGCCGACCGGGCCGGCATCCGAGGTGGGGACATCATCTACCGAGTCGAGGGGCTGATCCTCGCTACGGACGGTACGATGTCGGATTACTGCGACATCCTGCGTAGCCACAGCCCCGGCGATGTCCTCAGTGTCGACGTGCTGCGCTTTGAGACAGGCGAGAGGCTGGAGGGCCAGCTCAACGGGCGTCAGCTCGAGGTGGTGTCTGTGCCAGTGGTGCCCACACGGGCCGTGGCTGAGGGTGAACCGACCGCCGTAGGCTATTCGGGCTACAGGCTCATCACCGACGACTACGGGGTGCTGGAGGTAGAAGTGCCCCAGGAATGGAACGATGTTGACGGCGGCGGCTGGGTGATGGAAGGCAGAGAAGTAGGGGCAGCCCTTTCTGCATCGACGGATTTGGCGGAATTCAACAGTACCTGGGACACGCCAGGCCTCTTCTTTGGGGCATCCAAGGCAGTTGTCACGGAGTACGACACGGAGAGCCTTCTCGACGCTTTCAGCTTCACCGGTGGATGCGTGCTCGAGGGACGGTATGAATACGATGACGGCTATTACGTGGGCTTCTATGACCTGTACACTGACTGCGGCGACGGGCTGAGCAGCATCGTCAACATTGCCGCAGAGCCGGAGGATGGAGCCTTCCTGGTCTTCGTACTCGCCCAACTCGTCAGCGATGCCGACGTGGACGCGTTCGCGCAGATTGTCGACACTTTCCGGGTCGTGGGAGAGCTTCCGTAAGGGATGGCGGAGGCCACCAAACGCTCTGCAAACGTCACCTTTGCTATACTAGTGCAAACGCTATGAGACCTGGTCGTGCAATAGCGGTCTAGAACTGCAGAAGCGGAAATGGACCGATCGCAGGCCCTGCGGCCAAGATAGCGTTGGTTCCGGCGGCCGTGCTGGCGATACCGCGCGTGGCGGTTCTGCCCCCACAGATTTGCTGAGCGTCCATACTTAGAGGCGAAGGTTGAACCAGGAGATCTATCCATGAAGATGAAACTCGCCGCCATTGTGTCGGTCCTGATCTGCGCCGGGGCCGTCGTGGCTCTGGGCGGTTCAATGGTATCGAGCCGCGCCATGAAACCGGTAGAGGAAAGGAGCGCGCAGGGCAAGATCTCGCTCACTCCGATGGCGGACGCGCTGGTCGCCCAAGGTGACCCGGACGGAAGGTATGGCGGGGCGAGCGCCCTCGCGGTCGGCTGTGATCACTTCCCCGGCGAGGTGTACGGTGAACTGCGCTCCTTCTTACGGTTCGATCTATCGCCAATCCCCCCTGGGCAGGTCATTGACGAAGCCAGGTTCTACGTGACTCTCAGCGCTTCAGCCGGCACTGGCACGAGCTACGCCAGCATGTCCAGGGCTACCAAGGCTTGGACGGAGACTGATGTGACCTGGAACAACCAGCCAGGCAGTTCCTCATCATATGGCACCACTGAGATTGGCACCACTGTCGGCGCGCGGTATAGTTGGGATGCCACGGAGTTGGTGCGCCACTGGTACACGCAGGCGTATCCCAACTACGGGCTGCGACTCAACAACGTCGGGAAGCAGTGCCCCATTCGCTACTTGCACAGCAGAGAGAGCTCGCCCGCTCCAGAACTCGTGGTCGTCTACTCTGCACCCGCTGCCACGCCAACGCGCACGCCCACGCCCAGCAACACGCCCACCAGGACACCGACGGCGACGCCTACTCGCACGCCCAC
>CAZGSX010000140.1:0-1520 GCA_964528475.1 uncultured Anaerolineales bacterium | reverse complement strand
CGCACGCCCACGCCCAGCAACACGCCCACGAGGACACCAACGGCGACTCCTACTCGCACCCCCACGCAGACGCCGACGAACACGCCCCCGCCTACCCACACGGCGACGAACACGCCCACCAGGACGCCCACCGCTACTGGCACAGCCACACGCACCCCGACACGGACGCCCACGGCCACGCCAACGACCGTGACCACCCTCGACGCTGTGGCTGACGCCTACGTCTGCAGCGGCGCGCCTGACACGAACTTCGGCTCCGGGGCCTTATGGGTGGGTTACGGCACGTGTTACGGGGGCGAAGAAACTGGCGAACTGCGAAGCCTAGTCAAGTTCGATCTATCGGCGCTCCCTGCGGGGCAGGCCATCCAGAGCGCCGAGTTCCGGCTCTGGTTGAACGGTTGGACACCGGCAGGTGATGTTTCCAGGCCGGTCCGTGTGGAGAAAGCAGGTAACCCCTGGGCGGAGACGACCGTCACCTGGAACAACCAGCCCCTGAGCCCGAGTGGCTTCGGCGACGCCAAGGTGGGCACGAGCAGCGGTTACATCTCGTGGGACGTGACCCAACTGGTACGCGAGTGGTATGCAACCGATTGGTGGAACAACTATGGTCTCGTCCTGCGCCCCGGCGAATCGTCATCAGACTGGGTCCGTTTCTTCGACAGCCGTGAGGGCTCCCACAAGCCCAGCCTGCTCATCACCCTCGGGCCGGCGACCGCCACGCCGACACCGAGCTGCACCCCCACGCGCACCCGCACGCCGACGCCCACGGTCACGCCCACACCTACGAGCGCATGGCTCCCGGACCCACCTACGGTCGAACCATTGAAGCCCGATTTCGTCGTCGACGCGGTGGAGGTGACCCAGGGGATACAGGACCTGAACAACAGCGTGCGATTGGTGCACGGCAAGCGCACCTTCATACGGCTGCACTTCCATTGCGATCCCTGCGGCACCTTCAAACAGCCCAAGGGCCTGATACTGGCCAGATGGGGCCCATATGGTGCCTGCTTGCTTCCCATCACCGGGAGGGATTGGGTCATGGCCCGCAGCGCGCCCGACCGCGGCGTACAACACCACTCCTTCCTCTTCGAGCTGCCCGACTATACCATCCTGACTCCCTACACGATGATCGACATAACGGGCATAGTGAACGGCCAGCACTACATAGAGGAGACGGACTACAGCAATAACGAGATGACGGTGAGCGTGGAGTTCGAAACGGTGCCCGATCTGAATCTCGTCATCTACCGCGTCGGCTACCGGGACGGCAATGACTATTACTGGCCTTCGCAGTTCGATCGCAACCAGTTGCTGGCCTGGTTGGGCGCTGCCTACCCCATCGACCACATCCAGTGGGAGGAGCGGATGGAGATGGGCTTCACCGATGGCCTTCCCTCGCTCTTGGAAGTCAACATCTGGCTGGCGGCCAAACGGGCCTGGGACATGGTGACCCTTGCCGTGCCCACCGGCACGCGCTACTACGGCATGGTGAAGCCCCCCCCTCTTGGTGGTTCGCTAGG
>CAZGSX010000139.1:0-5444 GCA_964528475.1 uncultured Anaerolineales bacterium | reverse complement strand
GTCGCCGAACTCCGCGCCCCGCGTGAGAATGGCCATCTGCTTGTCAATGCTCATTTTGCTCATGCCGTACCTTGCCTCTCTACATCGTCAGTTGCTGCAACAGGAATCATGGGATATTGTCCCAATACCATCACCAGAGGATAACAAAAAACCCACAAGCGTGGGTTTCAGGGGTCATCGGATTGCAGCGTTGTCGGAGGCAGCTACCTGCTGCCGCGCCACAATCCGCCGGAATAGATGTAAGCGAACCAGATCCCATGTGTCATGTGCATCGCGTCCCAATAATCCATTCTCGACCCTTATTGTCCTTCACGATTATACTTCAACTGACCAGTAAGTCAATCGATTGTCCTGAGAGTGTTGACGCACATCTCGCTGGACCGAGGGGCTGGTGCAGATGCCCTGCTTCCGGCTCGGTATGACCTGGGGATTGGGAGCCCGGAGTCACCATCAGGTTTGCGAGGGCTTGTTCGCCGCACGAGTTGAGCCGACAGCGCATGATTCGCCACCCCCTGCCTTTAGACTCTGGAGGGATGAGATCAACAGAGTGTGCGCGGCAGCGAGGAAAGGTTTTCGGGACCTAAAACCGCTGTTGGCGACACTAACCGGGCCGGGTGGAACGCGTTTGTGGGGCTGCTCCGCCCCGTATGCGCCTTTCGTTTCTTCTGCCCTCTCCATCGAGCATCCCCATATCGCCATCGCTTTGCCTTGTCGTCCCAGCTGATCAGCACGCGCGATATTTATCGCTGCCACCAAGCGAGCTCTGTCCCCCACCTGGATGCCGCCCAGTTCGACACGCTCGACCCGACGCCGTAGCCGCGGTTGGCGGATTGGTCGACTCCACTCAACTGTAGTATACTTCCCCCAAGACCAGCCACCACCTGCCCCGCCTTTCCTCGATGCGATCGATATCGCCTCCACTGAGAAAGGGTCTCGTTCGTGGCTCTCTGCGCAAGGCTTGGGAGTCTCCGGCCGTTGACCGGAGCGTGGACATGGCTTCGGGAGCGCCTATGTTTCGTAAGAACGAAGAACACCGACAACAGAGCTTCTTCAGCGGACACGACCTCCTGCCCGACAAGCTGCAAGAGAGGCTGTTGACCTGCGGGGCCGAGACCTTCTGTCAGGGGCTGTTCTGCCGTATCGACGAGGAGATCTTCGCTCCCTTGTACAGCGAGGAGGCCTTGCGGCCCAACGTTCCCGTCAGCGTACTGGTGGGAACGGAGATCTTCAAGAGCGGGTTCAAGTGGAGCGACGAGGAGCTCCACGAGCAGGTATGCTTCAACCTGCAGGTACGGCACGCACTGGGGTTGCGCGACCTGGGCAGTGCGATCTTCACGCGGCGGACGCTCTACCATTTCCGTCGCCGGGTGCGCGAGTATGAGGAAGAAACCGGAATCAACCTGTACCAGAGGGTATTCGAGCGGTCACCGACGAGTAGCTGGAGGCCTTAGAGCTGGCCACGGGCTGGCAACGGATGGATAGCACGCAGCTACTTAGCAGCCTGAAGAAGATGAGTCGCCTGGAGCTGTTGATCTCTGTGCTCCAAGCCCTTTATAAGCAGCCGCCCGAGTCGGTGAAAGAGGGATGCGCCAGACGCTGGGCGAGGTACTTGGAACGCCGGCCCCGCCAGGTCTGCTACCGGATAGCGACGGGTGAGGTAGAGGACCAACTGGTGACCATCGGGCAGGAGTGGTCTCGAGTCGATGCGGCGTTGGAAGAGCAAGCGCCAGAGAGCAAACCAGTGGGGTTGGTCCGGTGGGTGTTGGAAGAGCAGTACGAGCAGGATCCGGAGGGGGATATCCACCTGCGACCAGGGGAAGCGGTAGCGTCCAACAGCCTCCAGTCGCCGCACGGTCCCGACGCTACCTACTGGGTCAAGGGGGGTGCAACGTATCCTGGTGGCTGCGTGGCCAACGTGAGTGAGACGGCAGCCCCGGAGAACGAGCTTCAGCTGATTACCGACGTTCAGGTCGGGCCAAACCGGGCTGACCACACCACGTTGATGGAGCAGTCGCTGGACGATACCGCTTCTCACCGTTGGCACCTCAACGGACCACCATTCTGACATGAGAGGGCTCTTTCAGGAGACCCGGTATTGTCTTGCAGAAAAAAAGGTCGCTGCAGAAACAATATCATCGCGCCGGATCGGGGGTGCAGTCAGGCCATCCCGCTCCACGAAGGGGCAATCGTGCAGGCCCACTTCTGCCTCAAGATAAAGTCCGAAAGGGGCCTGGAGTGAGAATCAGCTCTAATGTGGCTTCCGCGGCCCACGAGTTGAGCCAACGGTGAAGTATCCCGTACCTCTGCGTCCTCACGAACCAGCCGTCAGGCCGCGCACAAGCCCGCCGTCTGAGAGGGGCTTGAGGTTGAGGAACGCGGGACGAGCTTGCATCGGGTACCGAAGCCCTCGTTGCGCGGCCCGCTTGCCCTTTCCCCTACCCAGACTGCAGTTGGCCCCGCGCGCCGAGCTCCTGGGGGAGGAGGCTCCTGTAGATGAAGCGGTGCAACGGTGTGCCTATTCCCACCTCCTGTCCCAGTCGAACGACCGCGCCGTTCTGCGACTCCAGCTCGGACGGCCGACCCGCCATGACGTCGCGCTGCATGGACGCGGTTCCGTCAGCTGGCAGGTCGTCGATGAACGCCATCGTCTGGGGGATGATCCCCTGGGGCAGCCCGATGTCCCGGGCACGAGCGACGTCCAGGATTTCCTGCATCGCCGTGCGCAGCATGTTCCGAGTCCCGGGCAGGGAGCGCGTCACGCCCACCGGCGCCCGGGTGACGGCCCCAACGCCGCTCAGCGCGGCGATGAAGAGAAACTTCTCCCAGATAGCCACCTGAACGTCCTTCGGAATGATCGGTGTGACGCCCTCTGCTCTCTGGAAGGCTTCGTACAGCCGATCGACCCGTGCGCTGCGGTGGCCGTCCAGCTCCCCGAAGCTGATGGTGGGGCTGATCCCGGCGTGACGGATGTGTCCAGGCTCCACCAGGCTGCTGATAATCCTGCACAACCCGCCGAGCACGTGCTCTTTCCCCAGCACTTCCGCCAGCTGGGTCGGTGCCTCGACGCCGTTCTCCAGGGGCACCACGAATGTCTCGGGTCCGATCAGGAGCCGCATCTGGTGGGCGACCCCCTCAATCTGCCACGCTTTGACGGTGACGAGTACGGCGTCGACCTCACCCACTGCCTCGGGATCATCGGTGGCCTGGACCGGATCGATCGTGAAGTCTCCCTCAATGCTCTCGACGCGCAGCCCGTGCTGCTGCACCGCCCTGAGATGCTCGCCGCGCGCGATGAGCACCACATCCTCGCCAGACTGGGCCAGTCGGCCCCCGAAGTAACCGCCTACGGCGCCGGCGCCAAAGACCGCTATGCGCATGGGTAACCTCCTTGAGATTGTGAAGGCCGATGGAACCGCGCCAGCTCGTCTTTACGAAGCCCGGCCTTACTGTCTCCATCGCCCCGTGGGATTGGCCCCGCTGCCGGTTGTCGGCAGACACAGCTGGATCGGGTTGGCCATGGAATTCGCGTCGCCTCCGTTCCTGTGCATCGCTCCACGGGCAGCCCACGCTGGGCTTCGCGTTTCACTGGGAATACGAAGTCATTCTACAGGATTCCCGGGGATTTGCCCACTGCTAATCCGGGGCAGCCAGCCCTCCGTTCTCCTCCGGCGAGGAGGCCCGGCCTGCCCAGGAGTCAGGGACTATATGGCCTCCGCTGGTGCCCCTTCGGCTAGCACGGCGAGTCCGGGATCCAGGGGCAACACGCTCTCGGCTCCCGTGGACAGGATGCCCTGGCATTTCCCGGGAGAGCCCGAACGAGGGGTAGGGGGCCCTGGCGCTTTTGGGGAAGAGCGTCGATGCCGCCCGCGTGGTGATGTGCAATCTGTCTATTGACAGATTGCACATAGTGTGGTATAAACAGCGAGTTGCGCAAGGAAGCGCTAGGAGGGGGGGCTGGCGATGCCGGGACAGGGTCGACGTTGGCGACGGGAGGGCTGCTCAAGACGTGCCGTGCGGATCCTCAAGCCTGCTCTTCTGCTGCTCCTGCACCACGGTCGTTCGCACGGCTACACGCTGATTGAGCGACTGGACGCGTTTGAGCTGGGGGACGTGAACACAAGCGTGGTCTACCGGGCTCTGCGTGATATGGAGGAGAAGGGGTGGGTGGCTTCGAGTTGGGATGAGGAGCGGACGAAGGGGCCCCCTCGCCGGGTGTACCGCCTGACAGACCTGGGCGACGAGGTGCTGCGCTGGTGGACGGACGATCTCCGGGAGACGAGGGAGATGATCGATTGCCTTCTGGAGCAGCATACGCTGCACATGGAGGAGGGAGTAGGTGACTATCACTGAGGCGCTGCTCGCTGATCTTGCCGGCGACGCACCAGTACGCCAAGTGCTAGTAGGCGCGTTCTGGACGGCTGTCGTGCTCGATACGACGCCCGTCAGGTGCGGCCTGGCCTCGACGCTTCGGGGAGATACCGACCATCCTGGGCCTCCCATACTAGAGGCTGGGGATCTGCTCGATTTCAGCGCGCGTGAGATGGCGCAGTGGCTGAAATCGCGTCACACATTGAAGGCCAGTGTGGGTCTCGCGGCCTGCAATGCGCTCCTGACGCATGACGAGACGCGCTATGTGGAGCTCAATGCCGCGGATGTGATCATTGAGGAGAGCGCAGGTCGGAGTGTGGCGATTGTCGGTCACTTTCCCTTTGTGAACCAGGTTCGGCAGGCGGCGGAGGCGTGCTGGGTGCTTGAGCTCCGTCCCCGTCCGGGCGACCTCCCAGCAGATCGTGCGGACGAGATTTTGCCGCGGGCGGATGTGGTGGCCATTACCAGCACGTCATTGATTAATCATACGTTCGAGGATCTGATCCAGCTGTGTGATGCTAACGCACTGGTCATTATGCTCGGTCCCAGTACGCCGCTCTCCCCCGTAGTTCTCGAAGCGGGTGTGGATGCCCTGAGCGGTACGGTGGTTGAGGATGCGGAGCGGGTAGTGCGCTCGGTTTCGCAGGCAGCCACGTTCCGCCAGATCAAGGCTAAGGGTGGGCTCCGTCTGGTGACAATGGCCTACCGATGAAGAGGGACTGGATCGATAGAGTGCTTACGGGAGGATAGAGATGGTTGATGAATCTCAAGTGGTTGATGCATTGAGAAGCGTGCAGGATCCTGAGTTGGGGAGGAATCTCGTTGAGCTGGGCATGGTGCGCAACGTGCAGGTCGACGATAGCCAGGTGCGCTTCACGCTCGCGCTGACGACCCTGGCCTGTCCCCTCCGCGAGCGAATTGTCGACGATGCGCGACAAGCTGTGCTCGCGCTGGATGATATCGAGAGCGTGGATGTGGATCTGCGAGAGATGACGCAGGATGAGAAAGAGCAGATCTGGCCCCAGCAGCCTCAGAGGCAAGAGGCGGGGGTCGCAGCGCACTTGAACGACGTGAAG
>CAZGSX010000138.1:3898-5464 GCA_964528475.1 uncultured Anaerolineales bacterium | reverse complement strand
ATGAACCAGTCAGTTATCTCAGCAGAGGAATCCTTCAACTACGGCGGGCAGGCGGTCATCGAGGGCGTGATGATGCGCGGTTCGCAGACTATGGCCTTGGCGCTCCGGCGCCCGGAGGGGGACATCGTGGTGGAGACGGAGCCCCTGAACAAGTTGCTCTACCGCGGCCCCATCAGCCGGATCCCGTTTCTGCGGGGTCTGGTGATGCTCTGGGACTCGCTCGGCCTGGGCATGAGAGCCCTGATGACCTCCGCTGATGTGGCCGTCGGGGAAGAGGCGTCGCTCTCCGGCCCGGTCAGCTGGCTCACCACCCTGCTGGGGGTCGGCCTCGGGGTCGGGTTGTTTATGCTTCTGCCCTCTTTCCTGGCCGGCCTGCTGGCGCCTAACCTGACGTCGGAGCTACTCGTCAGTCTGATTGAGGGTGGCTTACGGCTCCTGCTGGTCGTCGGCTACATCTGGGCGATCGGGCGGATGCCGGACATCGAGCGCGTCTTCGCCTACCACGGCGCGGAGCATAAGACGATCAACGCCTACGAGGCGGGCGAGGCACTCACCGTCGCGGCGGTGCGCCCCTTTCCAACGGCCCACACGCGATGCGGGACGTCGTTTCTTCTGACGCTGGTCGCGCTCTCGGTGCTGCTTTTCGCCCCCCTGGATCCGCCCTCGTTGTTGTGGCGCCTCGTCAGTCGACTGGCGCTGCTGCCAGTCCTGGCCGGCATCTCCTACGAGTTCATCCGTCTCGCGGCGCGGTTCGCGGATCGGCCCTGGATGCGAGTTGTCATCGCGCCAAACCTGGCGTTGCAGCGCCTCACCACACGCGAGCCCGACGACGGCATGCTCGAGGTGGCCATCTCCGCTCTGCAGGCCGTGCTTCACGGCGAGCATGGGCCGGACGAAGCCAGAGCGTAAAGAGAAACGCATGGACGCGCTTGCCGCCATCCACCAGCGGTTCAGCGTTCGGAGCTACGCCGACAAGCCCGTCGACTCGGCACTCCTGGCCCGGCTTCTGAGCTTCGCGGAGAAGGCTGACTGCCTCACGGACGTCCCGCCCCGGGTAACGCTGATCAGCGGCTCTGAGGAGGTGAACAGCGTTCTGACCTTCATGGTTGGCTCGTATGGCCTGATTCAGAACGCGCCGCACCTCCTGGTGGGCATCATGCCGGAGGAGGCGGAGAGGGCACGAGTGGACCTGGGCTACGTGCTGGAACAGGTGGTCCTGGAGGCGACGCGCCTGGGTCTGGGCACGTGCTGGGTTACAGGCAGCTACGACCCCAACCAAGCGGCGGAGGTGGTCTCCCTGGCCCCGGGGGAGGTCGTCGCAGCCGTCTGCGCCATGGGTCAGGCAGCCGAGGCCGGATACGGTCGGTTCCACACGAAGGTCATCCGCCGGCTGGCCGGCGGTCACAAGCGTAAGCCGCTGACGAAACTCGTCTATGCCGGGCGATGGGGAGAGGCCTGGTCATCTGAGGAGGCCGATCCTGCTCTGGTCACGGTTCTGGAGCACGCCCGGCTCGCGCCGTCCGCACACAACGCCCAACCCTGGCGCTTCATCCTGGACGACGACCG
>CAZGSX010000138.1:0-3798 GCA_964528475.1 uncultured Anaerolineales bacterium | reverse complement strand
TCCAGCAGCGCCACCAGATACTTGGTGACGATCATGAAGTCATCCACCCGAATGTGCTCGTTCGGCGCGTGCCCCCGCGATCCCGCATAGCCCACCCCCGCGGCGGTCACCATGGGCACATCAAACTGACCGCATAGCTGATGGACCGGACCGGTGCCGGCCATCATAGGGATGACAGCAGGACGATGCCCGTAGATCCGCTCACCGGTCGCGACGCAGGCCTGGACGAAAGGATGGTCAGGGCTGCCAGCCACCGGGTGCTCGCCCTTGTTGAAGGCCACGACCTCGATGTCGCCGAAACCCTCCGCATCGAGGTGCTCCTGGACCAAACTCAGAACCCGCTCCGGATCCTGATCGGGTACAAGTCGGAAGTCCAGCTTCGCCGACGCCGACGCTGGCAGCACGGTCTTGGACCCCGGCCCACCGTAGCCCGCGTGGAAGCCGTCCACGTTGCAGGTCGGCCCGAAGATGAGACGCTCCTTCAACCGCTCGCCGGTGAGATCATCGAGGAAGGCTTCAATGCCGTAGAGCTCTCGCACCTCGTCCTCGGGGTAGTCCCAATCAGCCAGGGCCTGCCGCTGGGCTGCGGACATAGGCTGCACATCGTCGTAGAAACCAGGGACGCGCACCTCGCCATCCGGGCCCTTGAGGGTGTTCAGCGCCCACAGGAGCCGCCAGGCCGGGTTTGCGACCGTGGCGGCCATCGCCGAGTGCAGATCCCGGGCGGCCTCGCGGGCGCGCAGCTCGAGGTAGAGCAACCCCTTACATCCCAGGGACATCTCATACCGCTCCTGGGCGTTCCTGCCGCCCGCCTCCCACACGCAACCGTACGCGCTCCGTAGAAGATCCGCGTGCCGCTCCGCAAAGGTATCAAGGTGTGGGCTGCCTATCTCCTCCTCGCCCTCGATCACCCACACAATATCGATCGGTAGGGTCTTATGGTGGGCCAGATACGCCTCCAGCGCGGAGACACGGGACACGATGGAGCCCTTGTTGTCGGCGGTACCTCTACCGTAGACCTTTCCGTCCCGAACTTCGGGATGGAAAGGAGGGCTGGTCCACTCATCGAGGGGATCGACCGGTTGCACGTCGTAGTGGTTGTACAGCAGGAGGGTGCGCTCGCCTGCACCCTCCATGCGCCCCAGCACCACCGGAGGGCCCTCATCCGAACCTGGAGCACCTGGTGGGACCAGCTCCACGTCAAAGCCGATCCCCTCCAGCATGTCCCCCATCATGGCCGCCATCTCCTCAAGGCCCTCGCCATGCGCCGAGATGCTGGGCTGGGCACAGACTTGACGAACCCGGGCCAGGTATTCGTCCGAATTGCTGTCGATGGTGTCGAAGATCTCCTTCATACCACGCTCCTCCTTCACTTAACCACCTCGATCCCCTCTCCAGGGACCACGTCGCCAACCACCCAGCACCCATGGTCCGCGTCGTCGAAGAGCCTCATCACCCTCTCCACCTGCTCCGGCGGGATCGCTGCAAGCAGGCCACCTGAGGTCTCGGGGGTATAGAGCAACTGCTGCATCTCCTCCTCAATGCCAGGCGCGAACGTCACGCTGTGCTCATAGGCCCGCTCATTGTTGCAGGTGCCGCCGGGGAACAGCCACATGTCCGCGTATTCGCGTGCCCCGTCCAGAAAGGGTATCCGATCCAGCGAAAAGCGCAAGCGGACCCCGCTCTTCTCCGCGACTTCGTACCCGTGGCCCAGGAGCGCGAAGCCGGTGACATCGGTCACGGCGTGCACCTCAATCTGACGGAGGAGTGTCATAGCCTGACGGTTCAGCTTCTTCATGCTGGCGACAGCTGCGGCTATATGTTCGGGCGCAGCCAGATCGGCCTTGAGCACCGTGGTGATGATCCCCACCCCGAGGGGCTTCGTGAGGACGAGCACATCCCCGGGGCGAGCGGCAGCCTTCGTCCACACCCGTTCGGGGTGAACCATGCCCATCACCGAGAGGCCGTACTTGGGCTCCTCATCGTCAACTGTGTGACCGCCGGCCAGCACGCCGCCTGCCTCGGCCACCTTCTCCCCCCCTCCGCGGAGGATCTCGCTGATGACCTCTGGAGGGAGGTCGGGCGGGAAGCCGCAGATGTTGAGCGCCAG
This sequence comes from uncultured Anaerolineales bacterium, assembly GCA_964528475.1. GTDB lineage: Bacteria > Chloroflexota > Anaerolineae > B4-G1 > B4-G1 > SKLM01. The sequence goes on along the minus strand of CAZGSX010000138.1, from coordinate 1,688 downwards.
CACGACCTCGCCCCCCATGGCATAGACGTCACTCATGGCATTGGCAGCCGCGACCGACCCGTAGTCGTACGGATCGTCCACGACAGGGGGAAAGAAATCGAGCGTCTGGATCACGGCCACCTCGTCGCTCACCCGGTACACGGCCGCATCATCGCTCACTGAAAGCCCCACAAGCAGCTCGGGATACTGCTCAGCGGGAAAGATGTCACGCAGAGGGCGCAGAACCTGCGCCAGGGTCGCGGGACCCATCTTGGCCGCTCAGCCGGCCGCGCTGGTCAACGCCGTGAGACGTATCTGCTCACGTGTCACGCTGCTCACCTCCTTTGAAGGACAATTAAAGGGTACATCAGGACCTGTACATCCAGCTCTCGTTCCGTGAAAGGCGCCACCGACCAGGGAAGAGAAGGCTCAGAAATGCCCTCGCCGGGGCTGACAGGAACGTGCCATGGATAACATCGAGAACGTCCACGGATCGGTACCCAGTCACAAGCTGAGCCAGGGCCGACGACCCCCACTCTAACCGTAGCCCATCGGGTTTGATCCCCCTGTGCACGATCAGTCGTCCGTTTACGCCTTCGACGGTGGCAGCGCCGGCGTCGGTATCGAAGGAGATGGCGATCTGTGACGAGGACATGTCCGCTCCCCTGAGGGCCTCTCTCAGCAACACAGCCGGATCCAGCACCTTGATCCAGTCGGCGTCAGGTATGGAACCCTGCTCCGGGTCAGCACCCTGTCGGCAGACATGGCCGCCGCAGGCCCCCGCCATGATGGTGAGCGGCGTCTCCAGGGACGTGTGAATGGGATAGCGCGAACCGTAGCTCGGCGCCCGCGGGTGCTCGAAGAGAATCCGCGCTTTGCGTCGCTCGCGCGCCAACGAAGCCGCGGCCTGCAGCGCAGCCTTGCTCTGCGACAGAGTGGTGGCCCTGACGTCGGTGACCAGGAGCAGGTCCTCCTGGAGGTAAGGCATGTCTGCAACCTCCAGACGGCCCTCGATGGCCTGGCTGGCCGACAGGCCAAGTGTGCGCTCGATCTGGTCGGGTGTGATGAAGATGCCGCTGTGATGGGTGAACACCTCGAAGCCGAAACGACGGTAAAGCTGATAGCGCCCGTGTGTGATCACGATCGGCTTCCCAGCGGCACGCAAGCTTGAGAAGGTATGCTCCAGGATATGGCGGAAATGGCCCTCCCCGCGTCGGTCCTCTCGGGTGGCGACGTCACGTATGAAGGCATAGGGAATATCTCCGCCTGGCTGATCCATCCACCTATCAGGGTCGACGACCACAAAGGAAACCGGCACGCCGCCGACGAGCAGAACCCGCGCCCAGTCCGCCGGCACACTCTCGATCTCCGCCACATAGGAGCGTTCCATCACGGCCGCTAGCGCCTGTCTACCGCGCTCCGTCTCGGCATTCAGTATCTCGGCGTTCATCCTATCCCTTCCCCCCCGGCATAGCGGAATCAGATCTCGTGCAGGCGTTCGAACTCCACGCCCGCCTCATCCAGCGCCTTCAGGGCAGGTCCCTGCTCAGCTGCCGTGATGCGGACGGAGACCCCGCAATCCGAACTGAGATGACGTGGTACCGGGATGAGCTTACAGTCGATGCCCGCACGCGCCAGCACCTTCTCCGCCCGCAGGGCGTAGCTTGTGGAGTAGAACAGAACCACCGCGTATTGGCTAGTCATCGTCT
>CAZGSX010000137.1:0-5534 GCA_964528475.1 uncultured Anaerolineales bacterium | reverse complement strand
TTGCTTGCTGCCCTATCCTGAGCGTGCTATAATCCACATCGAGCCCCGGTAGCTCAGACTGGACAGAGCAGGAACCTCCTAAGTTCAAGGTCGCGCGTTCGAATCGCGCCCGGGGCATGAGAGAAGCGGCCAATCATAGGATGTGGCCGCTTCTTTTGCGCGTTTGCCTCGGGCTGTCCGCGGCAAACTGTCATCGTCCAATTTGACTCTGAGGGAGCCAACGATGATTATGATCTTGGAAGTTTTCTTGATTTTCGCTTTGCGTATGTTGGGCATTGCCGTGAGCACGCTGTCGACATTGATGACGGTTCAGGGCAGAAAGGCGTTGGCTGTTGCGACGGGCTCGCTTAGCGCGTTCGTCTACCTCATCGCCATTGGCAAGGTAGTGACCGATCTCAACAACGTGTGGAAGGTCATCGCCTACGTGGGGGGATTCGCCGCCGGCACGCTGGTGGGGATGATGCTGGAACAGCGACTGGCGCTGGGCTACTCGGAGGTGCGCTTCATCTGCACCCACGATGGCCATGACCTGGCAGAGACCCTTCGGAACGCGGGTTTTGGTGTCACCGAGCAGGAGGGGCGAGGACGCGAGAAGCACGTCGAAGTGATCTCCGTGCTCATCCCGCGCAAGGAGGTTAAGAAAGTCCTGGAGATCGGCCAGCGCGTCGACGAGGACGCCATCGTGACCGTCACCGACTCGCGCAGCATCCACAGGGGCTACTGGCACCCGAATCCCTATCGACCCTAGCGCTGGCGCTGACCTGCAGTTCCCAGCCAACGGGTGGCCCGAAAACGCACGTGACGCCTTCATCCCCTTGTATGGGCTAATTGGGCCGTCACCACCGCCTAAAGCTTGCCCCTCGACCACTCCCACCGCTCGCCCCGTGGTCCAACACGGTGACCGACTACGCCGTGACGATGTTGACCAGCCGCCCTGGAACGTAGATCACGCGCTTGATGGTCATCCCATCGATATGACGCTGCACATTGTCGTCGGCCAGGGCGATTTCCTTTGCTTCTTCTTCGCCAATGTCCACCGGCACCTCCAACCGGGCCCGCAGCTTCCCGTTGACCTGGACCACTAGCGTGATCATCTCCTCGGCTGCAAGATCGGGGTCGAACTCGGGCCAAGGCTGCTCGTGGATGCTGTAGGGACGGTCGATCCGCGCCCACAGCTCCTCGGCTATGTGCGGACAGCTGGGTGCTAGCAGCAACAGGAGGGTCTCGGTGGCCTCGTCCCAAGCCTCTGACTTCACGACTGCCGTCCGCTTTGCCTTCTGGAGCGTATTTGTGTACTCCATCATCCGCGCGATGGCGGTGTTGAAGGAGAAGGCCTCCATGTCCTCAGTCACGCTGCGGATGGTCTGGTGCGTCGCACGCTGCAGATCCGCTACCTGCTCCTCCGTCGGTTTCCCTTCCGCCCGACTGGGCCCCATGACCAGCGTCCACACCCGGTGGAGCCATCGGTAGACACCCTGGATACCCTGAGAGTCCCACGGGCCGCCCTGTTCCCAGCGCCAGCCAAACATCAGGTAGCCTCGTACTGCGTCGGCCCCGTACTCGGCCACCAGCTCATCTGGCGAGATGACATTGCCGCGGCTCTTGGACATCTTCTCTCCGTCCTCCCCAAGGATGATGCCCTGGTTGCGCAGCATCAGCATGGGCTCGTCGAAGTCGACCAGTCCAATGTCGCGCATGACCTTGGTGAAGAAGCGTGTGTAGATCAAGTGCATCGTGGCGTGCTCGATGCCTCCCGTGTAGACGTCCACCGGTGCCCAGTAGTCGGCCTCCTCAGGGTCGAATGGCGATGAATCCGCGTCAATCGGTTCGCCTTCCCGATAATAGGGGCTCAGATAGGCATATTGATACCAGGAGGAATCGACGAACGTATCCATCGTGTCCGTCTCCCGAGTGGCAGGGCCTCCACATCTGGGGCAGGTGGTATGCAGGAACGGTTTGTGGTGCTTCAGAGGGCTCTCACCCGTGGGTAGGAACTGGGCGTCCTTCGGCAATTCCACGGGCAGGTCCTCGTAAGGCACCGGGACGGTGCCGCACTGGTCGCAATAGACGACTGGGATGGGTGCCCCCCAATACCGCTGGCGGCTGATCAGCCAGTCCCGCAGGCGGTAGTTGACCTCGGCTTTGCCGGTGCCTTGCTCGTGCAGCCAGTCGGTGACTTTCTCCACTGCCACATTTCCGGGCGTGCCGCTGAATGGTCCGGAGTTAATCATCGTGCCGTAATCTGTGTGGATCAGCACGTCGCGGTAGAACGGTACCCCCCACAGCATCTCCATCACAGTACGCTTCTGGGTCAGCTCGGGTTCCAGCTCCTTGCAGCGGTTCAGGATCTCATCTTCGTCCTCGACGCTCCCGAAGGGCTGGAGTCCGTCGTCGAAGATGAAGACCCATCGTGCGCCGACCACCTCCGTCCATTGGGCGGGCTGTACGTGTGTCCGCGCGAGCTCGATGTACCGATCGACCTCTCCCTTCTGTTCGTCGAGCGTGACACGGATCTCGCCGTCCGTCTCCACAAAGTGGATGCCCTCACCCGCCAGAGCCTCGGCGAATCCACTCGCCATGGTGCCCGCAGCTACGCACGACCTTGCCTCGCCGTCCGGTCGGTTGATCACTGGGATGATGGGTAGCCCGTACTTCAGGGCGAATTGGAAGTCGCGCTCATCGTGGGCCGGGACGGCCATGATCGCGCCGGTCCCATAGGTCATCATCACGTAGTCGGCCACCCAGATCGGGATTCGCCTGTCGTTGACTGGATTGATGGCGTAAGCGCCGATGAAGACGCCCGTCTTCTCCTTCTCCGTGGACAGACGCTCGATCTCCGTCTGCCGTGCGGCCTGGACTTTATAGGCTTCGACGGCACGGCGGTGCTCAGGGGAGGTCAGTTTGCTCACCAGAGGGTGCTCAGGGGCCAGCACCATGAATGTGGCTCCCCAGAGCGTGTCCGGCCGCGTGGTGAAGACCCTTAAGTCGTCCCCTCCCTCCGTGCGGAAGATGACCTCCGCTCCCTCACTGCGGCCGATCCAGTTCGTCTGCATGGTGACGACGCGATCCGGCCAGTCGATGTCGGAGAAATCGAGTAGCTCTTCGGCGTAGGAGGTGATTCTCCAGAACCACTGGGCGAGCTCCTTTTTGACCACTGGCGTGCCGCACCGCTCGCAGTGACGGTCCTCTCCCCAGACCTGTTCTCGGGCCAAGGTGGTGTTGCAGTTGGGACAGAAATCCACTGCGGCCTCTTTGCGGTATGCCAGCCCCATATCGTATAGCTTGAGGAAGAACCATTGGTCCCACCGGTAATAGCCCGGCAGGCAGGAGATGGCCTCTCGTTCCCAGTCGAACATCGCTCCCATCGAGCGTAGTTGCTCTTGCATGTACTCGATATTCGACATGGTCCACGTGTAGGGATGGATATCGCGCTCGATGGCCGCGTTCTCCGCTGGCAGCCCAAAAGCGTCGAAGCCCATCGGAAACAGGACGTTGTAGCCTTTCATCTTCATGTAGCGGGCCCGGGCGTCGCTCGGTGCCATAGCATACCAGTGACCAATGTGCAGGTCGCCGCTGGGATAGGGCAGCATCGTCAGGGCGTAATGTTTCGGCTCGTCGGGGTCGACTTCGGCACGGTACAGTCCGTCATCCGCCCATTTCTTCTGCCAATGGGATTCAACCTCTTGGGGTGCGTATTTCTCTGTCATCCTTGGTCTCTCCTCCGCCTCTTCTGTCTCGTCCTCTTTCGCTTATGAGTCCGTATGATCTCTCGCCACCATGTGTCATCCGGATAAATCTGTTCCGCTTGGGGGGACAGGCCATGCCCTCTCTCAGCACAGGGTCTGTCGCAGAGACCCTCTTTCCTGTCCGCGCTGCATCCCGCCCTTGGCCCAGCGGGTTATGTTGGACAGACTGCCTCTCCCACCGGCATCGCTTAAGATTGGCTCCAGATGATCCTATTCTCGTCGGTGGCTGCTATAATCGCGCCCGCCGCCTCCAGCGATGAAAGGGCTGCCAGGACCGTGGCGCGCGTTAGGTAATAGGCGGTGGGTGTCTCGATCTTCAGTGAGAAGTGCCTGGCCACCTCCTGTACCAGCGCTGATGTCTCTTTAGGTGCCATTAGCGTGTTGTACGTTGTATCGCGTATCGCTTCCAGTCGATCTCCGTTGGCCCGGCAGATGGCCTCAACGCCGGCGCCCGTGTCATAAGCCGGGCCATGGCCCGGCGCAAAGCAGTCGTATGGCTGACCCGGGAGCTTCGCGATCGTATCTAGCGCCTGGTCCAAGTCCACGCAGAAGGGCACCTTGTGTTTCTCTATGGTCTCCTGAGGGAAAATGGCGTCGGCGCAGAAGAGCACCCGGTGCCCGGCGTCTGTCACGCCCACTCCCACCTGATTCAGCGCGTGACCAGGCAGGGGCACCACCTCCAATCGAAAGGGCCCGATCTGCTTCTCGCCCGGTTCTATCCTCTCTGTGACCTCGCAAGCTTCGGCCAGCGTAAACTTCTGACGTAACGCCCTGATCGGCGTAGCCCCACCGAAGAGATAGAGAGGCTCAATGATCGGGTGCTCCATCATCGCGGCCTCCAGCGGAGGCGCGTACAGGGGCACGTCCAGCCGCTGCTGCAGGAACCGGGCGCCCCCGAAATGATCCGCGTGTGCGTGAGTGATCACGATACCAACCAGCTCCGCGCCGTGTTTCTCAATGATCCGCAGCGCCCGACGGCCAGCGTCGCCATCCAGGCCCGTGTCGATGAGCAGGCCTTGACCGTCGCGAACAATCAGCCCCATGTTGGAGCCACTCCGCAGATGATACACATTCGGCGCAAGCAATACGCTTTGCATAGTTTCATTTCCCTATGACTCGAGCGCGGGTATCCAAAGCGACTGCTCGAGCCGTTTGCCCCGGTCTCAACAAAGGACTGCCGGACACGCTCATCACCCCGCGCCGATGCGTCCCAGCCCGAGAGCCTTGCGCCGTGGTGAAGATCCCCGCAGCGCGCCAGGTGTGAACCCGAATTACCGCGCGAATCCTGAGGACCGCTCACGCGTCACCAGAGAACAGAAAAGCCCTCTCGCTCAGGGGCGAAAGGGCTCCGCGGTACCACCCTGAATGGAGCAGCCTTGGTGTCCCAGCTTAAGGCTCTCCCACTCTTGGCTCGTTAACGAGAGCAACTCGTCGTCGGTTAGTCAGTCTCCCGGCGGGCTTCTCCGACGCGGCTCCCAGGCGAGTTCGGCCTTCTGTGGCGCTCCCCCCTGGCGCCGGTCGCCGGGCTTCCACCTGGTCTTTCCCGACTCGCTGCGGGGAATGGCCTACTACTCCTGCTCACAGCCTTTATGTCACTCGATTGTCTGGCAAAGAAAAGTGGACCCGGAGGGACTCGAACCCTCGACCCCCACAATGCCATTGTGGTGCGCTCCCAACTGTGCCACGGGCCCACGTTGGTAATGAGAGTGATGATGGAGCTGAGGGGACTCGAACCCCTGACCTCTACAGTGCGATTGTAGCGCTCTCCCAACTGAGCCACAGCCCCTT
>CAZGSX010000136.1:0-5534 GCA_964528475.1 uncultured Anaerolineales bacterium | reverse complement strand
TGCGTATTCCGGCCAAGTCGTCCACTTGTTCCGGGGATGTCGTCCACTTGTCGGAGCGAAGCGACGCTAGCATCAGTATTCTACCCTCAAGTGGTCGGCATGGGCAAGGGGGAATCGATTCTGCGACGCGATTCTCCTTGCAGCTCGAGCCGATAGGCGTTGTGGACCAGACGATCGAGGATAGCATCGCCGATGGTCGGGTCCTGGAAGCGCCCATGCCAGTCAGCGACGGGCACTTGAGTGGCGACCAGGGTGGAAGACCGGCCGTAGCGGTCATCCAGGATTTCGAGCAGGTCCTGGGCCTGCGAACGGGTCAGAGGATCCCGGAGCCAGTCATCGAAGATCAGAAGTTGGGTGCGAGCAAGCGTGTCGAGGAGATGGGGGTAGGAGCCGTCCGCGTGGGCCAGGGAGAGCTGGTGAAGAAGGCGGGAAGTGCGGTAGTAGCGGACAGTGAAGTTGTAGCGGCAGGCAGAGTGAGCCAGTGCGCAACTGAGGAACGTCTTGCCAACGCCGGTCGGGCCGAGGACCAGGATGTTGAGATGCTGCCTGATCCACTCACCCTGGGCCAGGTGGAGGATGACACGACGGTCCAGGCCACGAGAGGCTGAGATGTTGAGATCTTCGATGGTAGCCGGCAAGGGCAGTTTTGCGGTCTTGAGACGCCGCTTCAGGCGGTTGTTGTCGCGTTGTGTGCATTCCCGATCGATAAGAAGCCCGAGCCGATCCTCAAAAGGCAGGTCGGCATACTGGGTGCTTTGGAGCTGCTCTTCGAGAGCAATCCGAAGGGCGCCGAGACGGAGTCGAGTGAGCTTGTCGAGCAATGGTTGGGTCAACATCATAGATCCTCAATGGTAGTAGGACTGACCACGGACGTTGTCGTGGAACTTTGGAACGACAGGGGACGGTTCTTCCAGCTCGACCCGGTCAAGTTTAGCGTGCAGGATGTTCTTGACGCCTTTGTAGGAGCGAATGCCAGCTGGAAGGGCACGGCGACAGGCTGCCTCCAGGCGCTTCGCGCCATACGACTCAGCCAGGCGCAAGACGCCGAGGCAGGAGCGGTAGGCTTGTTGCGGGTGTTTCCGCGACTCAAGGAGCGCTTGCACCAACTGCGCGGTCTGGGGGCCGATGGTATCAGCCCAGCGGATGAGCCGCTCGGGCGGCCATTCCAAGTACTTCTGGTGTGCAGGGGGCATGTGTTCGGCAAGAGTGGTATGTCGCCCCTGTATGTTCAGCCGTGGATGCGAGGCAACACGCCGATTGTTGTAGAAGATCTCGACGGTGGACTCCGTGGCGCGCACGTAGACCTCCTCGTGAATGAGGCTGTAGGGGACGCTGTAGTAGTGCTTGCCAAACTCGATATGGTAATCGATATTGACGCGGGCCTTCTTCCAGACGGCGAACTCGTAAGGCTCCTCGGGGAGGGGCTTGAGGGCTGGTTGGTCCAGCATCTCGAAGAGCTCACGCCGAGACTGACCAAGATGCTCCATCGGTCGTTCGTTCAGTGGGTCGAGGAGTTCAGAGATGGCGTGGTTCACAGCGACCAGGCCGAAGAAGGGGCAATTGCGCAAGCGTGCCAGGATCCAGCGCTCGGCCACCTGGACTCCGACCTCTGCCTTCGCCTTGTCTTTGGGCTTGCGCGGACGCGTCGGGATCACGGCTACGCCATAGTGTTCGGCCAAGTCCTGATAGGTAGGATTCAAGTCGGGCTCATAGCGGCAGGGATGCTTGACCCCGGCCTTGAGATTGTCTGGGACCACGATCTCGGGGACGCCGCCGAAGAATTCGAACATCCGAACGTGACCGCTGATCCAGTTGGGCAGCTCCTGGCTCCACTGCGCTTCCACGTACGTGTAGTTGCTAGCGCCCAGTACGCCGATGAATATCTGGGCCTGACGGACCTCACCTGTCTCGGGATCAATGACAGGGATTGTCTGACCGGCGTAGTCGACGAAGGCCTTCTCTCCAGCCTTATGAGTGATCCGCATCGACGGCTTCAACCGTTTGGCCCATGTACGATACAGAGCGCAGAACTGGCTGTAGCCGTACCCGCTGGGATGCTCTTCCCGGTACTCGACCCACAGCAAGCGCAAGGTGACACTCTTCTTGCGCAACTCGCCGTGGACCCATTCCCAGTCAGGACATGGAATGACTCTTGAACTGGTATCAGGCGCCTTGGGAAACAGGTGTCCCAACAGCTCATCCTCACCCAGGTCTGACGGAAGCGGCCAACTCAATCCTGCTTCCTCGGCCCGCCGCACGTATTCAGCAACGGTGCTGTGGGAGATGGAACAGCTTCGGGCAACCGCCCGGTTGGATAGTCCGCACTCCCACTTCAGACGGAGAACTTCTCGGATCTTGCGCATGGTCAACCTTTCTTGGGCCATCTCTACCTCCTTTGGTTTTCGGAGGCAAAGCATGCCACAATCATCTAGGATTGGCGAGCGCCGCTTCCTACGCGATCCATCTTGCCTCAGGATTCCGGCCATGCCGTCCACTGAATCCGAACGATGTCGTCCACCGATTCCGATCTGGTCGGAAAAGTGGACGGCATCCCATCGGAACCAGTGGTCGGCATGGCTCGGAACGAGTGGACGGCATGCATCGGAATCGATGGTCGACATGGCCCGGATTATGCAATGAAGGCCATACGAGAGAAAGTGCGGGCCATCACGGGTCCCCGGAGTCGATTGTTGAAGAGCTTGGGAGAAGTGATAGACGAGGTGAATCCGGTCTTGAGAGGTTGGGGGAACTACTTTCGGGTAGGGAACTCAGCCAAACGCTTCAAACAAGTCGACAGCTACGTGAGGGAACGGTTGTATCTGTTCCTGAGCAAGAAGCACGGGCAATCGGGTCGCGGGTGGGGGCAGCGTTGGGCGAGCATCGACTTTCGGAAGGAAGGGCTCTACTACCTCAGTGGAACTGTACGATGGTATGGGACGGTTGCGAAAGCTGTCGGATGAAGAGTATCGGAAAGCCGTATGAGGGAAAACCTCACGTACGGATTGATGAGGGGGAACAGGGGTGACCCTCTGGATGTCCAAGGTGTGGCTAACTGAGGCACTCGCCTGGAGACGGGGAGTAAATGAGCAGGCCACAATGCCTAACGACATTGGGAGCAAGCCTCACCTGTTCTCTACTCTGCGGCAGGCAAATGACGAGCGGCAACGGACGACGTGAAGAAGTCCCGGATCCGGAGGTGGTGCCCGTGGCGAAGCGAAGACACTTCAGTGCGGAGGAGAAGCTGCGCATCCTGGAGGAGGCGGATCAATGCGAGCATGGCGAAATCGGTGCGCTGGTGCGGAGAGAGGGGATATACACATCGTATCTGAGCCGTTGGCGGCGGGAGCGGGAACGAGGGCAGCTGGAAGCCCTAAGCCGGAAGAAGCCGGGTCCCGAGTCAGCGGCTGAAGAAGGGCTGGCAGAGGAAGTTGAGCAGTTGCGGCGCGAGAACGAGCGACTGGCAGAGCAGCTGAGACAGGCTAAGATGATCATCGATGTTCAAAAAAAAGTCTCAGATCTGCTTGGACTGACCGCAGGGGAGAAGAGGACCACAGAGGACGAATGATGCAAGCGGCAGAGGAACTAGGGGAGCGGGTTGGTATCGCCGAAGCCTGCCGTGTGCTCAGTGTTCCGCGAAGCAGCCTCTATCGGGCGAGGCAGCCTCAGGAGGAGCCTGATCCGAGGCCCACGCCAGCACGAGCCTTGAAGCAAGAGCAGAAAGCAGAGGTGCGAACTGTGCTCAACAGCGCCAGATTCTGCGACTGTGCTCCGCGCGAGGTGTACGGTACCTTGCTGGATGAGGGGACGTACTACTGTCACTGGCGCACGATGTACCGGGTTCTGGAAGAACACGATGAGGTGCGGGAGAGGCGGGATCAGTGTTGTCGCCCAGCGGCGCCGAAGCCGAGGCTGGAGGCAACTGGGCCCAATCAAGTCTGGAGTTGGGACATTGCCTGTCTGAAAGGCGCCAACGGGACCCGATACTACCTGTATGTGATCATCGATGTATACAGCCGCTATGTGGTGGGATGGATGGTTGCGAGAGAGGAATCTGGGGAGCTGGCCGAGCAGCTCATTCTCGAGACCTGTGCCAAGCAGGGGATCGACAGGGACCAGCTGACGCTCCATGCTGATCGGGGAAGCGCAATGCGCTCCAAGGCCGTGGCCAAGCTGCTGAGGGATCTTGGGGTGGCCAAGAGCCACTCTCGGCCGTATACGCCGACGGACAATGCCTACTCAGAGGCGCACTTCAAGACCCTGAAGTATCGACCAGACTACCCGAAGGAATTCGCGACGATAGCGGAGGCCAGGCAATGGGCGCGGGCTTTCTTCAGATGGTACAATGAGGAACATCATCATACAGGTCTGGGGCTGATGACGCCGGCGGTGGTGCATTACGGGGAGACAGAGAAGATAAGAGAGGAACGGCAGCAGGTGCTGGATGCAGCGTATGCCGCGCATCCGGAGCGGTTTGTGGGAGGCAGGCCAAGGATACCGGAGTTACCGCGGAAGGTATCGATCAATCAGTCAAGTCAAGAGGATGACGACGCTATTTCTTCGGCTGATCCAGCTGCGCGCGACAGAGAGCCAGGCGCGCAGGACGGGTCAAGAGCGATGGCGACAGCGTCATTTGACGCGGACAAGCGCCTGGCTATACTCGAGCAAGCGCTGGACCAGCCCGAAGATGCGAGCGATTTACACTTTAAACTCACGCCGGAGTTGTCCCAAAGTCGTTGACACATACCACGCCTGCACAAGGTGGTGAAACACGATGGCGTAGAGTCACACCGCGTCGAGGCCGCGAGAGGCAGCCTCCAGCGGACCCTCACCATACCCTTAGCTAGAGTCAGGGCACCGAGGCAGGAGCAGTAGGCCTGACTGTTGGTGATGTTGGGCGACCTGCGGCACAGCCCCGATGGAGATGGAGGCACAGAAGTCTATCTGCCGCGCATCCTGGTCAACGCAGTTCCGAGAACAGCGAGCGCGGCGAGCGCTGCCAGCCCTGGCCACGACACCAGCAAGTCAACCTTGTTCACGGGCACGCTGACCCCGCCCACGGCCACTGGCCCGCTGTTTCCGAAATCGTTGTTGGCCAGCGTCGCCCCCGAGGTGAACGTCTCCTCGTGGTAACATCCGTAATCATCGCTGGTCGTTGGGAATGAGCAGTTCCACCCGGCCTGGGTAACCTCCCGTACCTTCCAGGTGCCGGGCTTGATGCCGCCGATGGTGTACGTTCCATCCGCAGCGGTCACCGCAAGAGGCTCATCGCCCGCATCGTGCGTGCCGTCATTGTCGTAGTCCACGTAAATCGTCCAGCCCTCCAGGCCTGGCTCACCAGTGTCCTTGGCGCTGTTAGCGTTCTTGTCTTCGAACTTCATACCGGACTTGATGGCCTGCCGCCAGTTTCCAAAGTCGTTGCCGGTCGGTGTTTCCCCCGAGGTGAACTCCTCCCACTGGTAACATCCGTAGTCATCGCTGTCCGTTGGGAATGAGCAGTTCCACCCGGCCTGGGCGACCTCGCGTACCTTCCAGGT
>CAZGSX010000135.1:0-5543 GCA_964528475.1 uncultured Anaerolineales bacterium | reverse complement strand
GGGGCTTCCTCTGGCTCCGGCTCTTCTGCTCCAGCGGCGGCCGCGGGAGCTTCTTCCGGCTCTGGCTCTTCCGCCTCAGTGACAGCCTCCGGAGCTTCCTCTAACTCGGGCTCCTCTTCAGCGATGGCCTCGGGAACTCCCTCTAGCTCTGCCTCTCCCTCCCCCTCAGCGACGGCTTCGGGTTCGGCAGGAGCCTCGGATACTTCCTCTTCCTCCACAGCTTCCTGGTTCTCCGCCATCCAGCGCTCCCATTGATCCCGGTGAACCTGTCGGGCACTGAGTGTGATGCGCTGCTTCCGGGTGTCAATGCCGATGATCTTCACCAGCACCTTCTGACCCACCGTGAGAATATCTGTGGGACTGAGTTGTGAGGCACCGCTCATCTCGCTGATGTGCAGGAGACCTTCGACGCCCAGGTCGAGTTCGACGAACGCCCCGAAGTCGAGCACCCGACTCACCTTTCCCTCGACCAGTTGCCCGACCTCGTAGTGGTCAGCGACCTGACTCCACGGGTTAGGCTTCAGCCGCTTGAGACTGAGAGCGATGCGCGTGCGGTCCCAGTCCAGGTTGAGGACGTAGACCTCCACCTCGTCGCCCACCTCCACCACCTCACGTGGATCGTCCACCTGCCTCCACGAGAGCTCTGAGATGTGGATTAGGCCATCGGCCCCGCCAAGGTCGACGAAGGCACCAAAGTCGGTGATGCCCGTGACCGTGCCGACCACGGACTCACCCTCGGTGAGTTCCTCCATAACGCGCTTGCGCTGGATCTTCTGCCAGGCGCGACGGGCCTGGCGCTGGGACAGGATCAAGCGGCGACGGTGACGATCCACTTCGATGATCTTGAGTCCTACCTCATCTCCCACCATCTCGGCGAGGCGCTCGCGTCGCTCATCCCCCTGGAGCCCGCGGGGCATGCCGACTGTGTGAGACGCAGGAATGAAGCCGCGGATCCTGCCGAAGGGGACCAGGAGGCCACCGCGGTTGAAGCCGGATATCGTGCCCTCGTAGAGCTCGCCTTGCTCCATCATCCGCTCAGCTTCGCGCCAATCCTCCTGCACGAGAGCTTGATAGATGGAGAGTATCAGGCGTCCCTCTTCGTCCTGGGGCTTCGTGACCGCCACCGCGATCTCGTCTCCGGGCTGGATGCTCTCCAGTGTCTCATCATCAAGGCGATCGAGATCACCAGTGGGGACGATGCCATCGCGCTTGAACCCGGCGTCCACGATAGCGCCGCGGTCGCCGATCTCAATGACGACCCCCATGTGGATGTCCCCACGTTCGGGCAACTGATAATCGTAGTCACCCTCGCTGAGGTACTCCTCCAGCTGGTCCATCATCGTCATTTCAGCTTCTTCCTGATCGGCTATCTCTTCGTTCTTGGGTAGGGTTTCCTTATTATCCATCGACTTAACTTGCTCCTGTATCAGTTATTTAACCTTCGCAAAGAACCCGACCTGTCTGCCATCCATAAGTGCACAGACAATGTCGGGTTCGAGAACCTCGGACATCAGCTGGGTGTGAAGCGGAATCGGTAGACTCTGCGCACCTCCTGGAATGTTAAAACCGGTTCGCCAAAGCGAAGGCTTGCGAACACGCATTCTATCATGCCTTAGAGGAATGTCAAATCACCCGACGATGATTTCGCCTCCGTCTACTGGGATGACGGCGCCCCTGATCCACGTCAGCTCCGGGTTGGCCAGCACGACCAGCGTCTTCGCCACGTCCTGCGGCGTGGTCAGTCGCCCTCCGGGATTGCGCTTGAGCGCTTCGTCCAGATAGGCTTCGTGGCCCGGAATGGCCCGTAGCGCCGGGGTGTCTGTTACGCCCGGGCGGAGGCAGTTGACCGCGATGTCGCGATCCCCCAACTCCAGCGTTAGCTGCCGCATATGGCTTTCCAGGGCGGCTTTGGCGGCCGAGACTGCACCGTAGTTGGGTGCCATTCGCTCGGCCCCGCTGCTGGACAGGGCATAAACGCGGCTGCCCCGGGGCAGCAGGTCGCGCCGCACCAGATCCTGCACCCAGAAGACCAGCGTGTGCGCCATCACTCGCAGCGTCATCTCCATCTGCGACTCATTCACTGCGTCGTCGGGGTTATCGGCGATGAACGGCAGAAGACTGCCAAACGCCAGCGAGTGGAGCACGAAGTGAATGCCTGCCGCCGGATCCTCGGCCAAGGTCTCCTCCACCTGGTCCAGAACGCGGCTACGTCTGCGCGAAGAGGCTGCGTTGGTGTTGAAAAAGACGGCCTTCCTGCCCCTTGCTTCGATGTCAGCGATGACCTCGTTGGCTCGCTGCAGCCGCGATCGGGGGTCGAGGTGGACGCCGAAGATGTTCATCCCAGCCTCCGCCAAGGCCCGCGAGGTGGCTGCCCCAAATCCGCTGGATGCGCCCAAGATCAGGGCCCATCGTCCTTTTAGTTGCTGTGTGGTCATAATTGCCTCCGGTTGACTATGTCGTGACTCGGGTGACCGGCACTTCTGTATGGCCTCGGGAAGAGGTGCCACTGCCCCGTGAGGGAAGTGCTGTCCAAGAAGTCTGCCGTGTAAGTGCCGGTCACTCTGACTGTGTATGATAACACGACGCATTCTCGTGCGATGCGGGCTGGTATGCCTGATCATACGTTGGTACAATAGGCCACCATGACTGACGTCACGGTTCGTAAGCTCGATCACTCCGGACAGGAGCTGCTTTCCTACTCGGGCAGGGTGCTCGACCGGCCTGACCAAGCCATTGTATTGGAAACGGGCTGGGGCCGAGATGCTCTCGACCTGGGATTCGTCGTTCTCCGACCCGGCGACCGTTGGACCGAGTACTTCTACGCAGATCGGTGGTATAATGTCTTTCGGATTCAAGACAGCGAGGGTGACCTGAAGGGATGGTATTGTAACATCACCCGCCCGGCTCGCATCACAGAGCGGGAGGTCGCGGCCGAGGACCTCGCGCTGGACCTATGGGTCGCGGCCGATGGAGAGATTTTGGTCCTGGACGAAGAGGAGTTCGCCCAACTACCTCTGTCCCACCAGGAACGGAACCGGGCACGGCAGGCCCTAAACAAACTCCGGCAGAGGGTGAGAGAGGGCCGGCCCCCCTTCGGCGACGCTGACTGCTCCTGACTTCCTGACCGGTGTGAACCAGACCTGTCCGGTCTCTCCACCAGGCTGCTGGCCTACCTGGTTGCCCGCAGGATATAGCCAACCAGATGGCTGCCGATGATGGCCAGACCATCCGTCGGCATATAATGGTGCGCAGTGTCCTCAAAAAGCACCCTCGCCTGGGACGGCAGCTCCTCATCCCCCCGCCAGTAGACCACGCCCACCCGTACTCGTGGTAGCACCGGGAAGCTGTATCCGGCGTCACCGATCGCTTCCAGTGGCTCGCCCCCCAATGCCTGGGCAGCGCTTTCAAGGCTTTCTAGACCGCCCTCCAGCTGGCGGACGAGTCGAATGCCTGTGTACCCCCGGAACGCCTGGGCATAGAACATCCCTGCCGGCAGCTCCCGAAAGCCGATCCAGCGCCGGGAGGGGGTGGTGCCATCAGCAGTGACTAGATAGGTGAGTATCAAGCTCTGGATGAACGAGGAGGGTTCTTCTCCGTCTTCCGCGCGTCGCACAGAGAAGTCATCGGGAGAGATGAGGTACTCCTGCCAGAAGAACGGCAGGTGGAAGACGCCATCAGGATCCTGCCGACACCCTGTCAGCATCATCAGCTTGCTTGGTTTCCGCTGATGCAGTGTCTCCTTCGCCTCGGCCACCACGGGGGCCAGCCGGTCAATCCACTCCTTCAACTGGGGAGTTGTCTCCGCTTCCTGCAACATGCTGTCAGCTTCCTCGGACATCGAGTCAACCTTCGGCGGCGTTGGCTCTGGCGGTCTGGATCAGCTCCACAAACTCCTCCCACTCCTCGGGGAAGAGGTGGAGTGTGACCAGGCCGAGCTCCAGATGGATCGTCGTCTCTCCATCCGGTTCCTCTGCCAGCCAGATCTCGAAGTTCTTGGTCTCGCTCAGTGTCTTGACTGTGGGCTCTTCCATGGTTCTCCTTTGTCTATCCCGGATTCCGTCCACCCGCATATGCCACCTGCTGGGTGTCGACCCGGTGCTCTGCTTAGCTTGATGCGGCCCGCAAGCCTAGGACCACTGATGGTCTGGTCTGGCGGGCGAGAATCCGTCACCGGTCTGCGGGGCGATTGGTGTCCGACTCGGTGGCATATTGCTTCCTCACTTGCTCGACCTTTCTTTGCAGGTGCTCGCGGGCTGCCGTACCCACCCTCTCAATCATCGTCCGATCTTGCTCGCTGACTCGTTGAGTCTCCGGCTCACTCGTTGGTGGGAAGGGATCTCGATCATAGAGACGGTGTAGCACGTACCGCCCCAGCAGACGAAGAGTGGCCAGCGTCGGCGCGGCGAGGAGCACGCCTAGGATCCCAACCAGCTGGCCTCCCGCTAAGGCACCGATGAGCACGGCCAGGGGGTGCAGGTCTAGGGTGCCACCTAAGATGCGCGGGACGAGGATGTTGTTCTCAACAAGTTGGATCAACCAATAGGCCCCGGCGACGAGCACAGCGAACCAGAAGTTCCCGAGGGGAATGAAGGCCGATCCCTGAATCAACGCCAGCAAGATCGCGGGGATCGAGGCCAGAACCGGCCCGACGTTGGGGATCAGCTCCAGTACACCTGCCGTCAGGCCCAGCGCCCACGGGTAGGGCAGCCCCAGCCCCGTGGTGACGAGGCCCACGGCCAACCCCACGATGCCTCCCAGCAGCAACTCTCCTCGCAAGAAGGCGTTCCATATCTGAACCATTTCCTCACGGATGCGCACGGCATCGTCCCGATACCCCGGAGGGGCCAGGTCGACCATTGCGTCTGCGATCCGATGGGCGTCTTTCGCCAGATAGAAGGAGACGATAACGACAAAGACAACCCAGAAGACCCCTGAGGCCACGCTCAGGACGAGATCGAGGGTCCCCTGCGCGACGGACTCCACAAGCCGCCGTAGCGCTGTGCTCAGCTCCTGGGCCACCAGGCTTAGGTCGAACTCGAACCCGGCGATTTCGATTCGCTGCCCCAGCACAGTGTTGATGTCATCGATGATCTGCTTCAGATCAAGCTGGGCCTCGATGATGGCTCGGCGGATGCTGGGCACGGCCGTCACCGGTGCGGCAAGGAGGCCTAGCATGAGCAGAACGAGAAGGAAGTAGATCAAGGCGGAGGCGATCCCTCGATGCATGCCAACGCGCTCAGCCAGGAAATCGACAACCGGATTCAGGATAAAGGCCAACAGGACCGCCAGCACCAGTGGCCTGAAGATGATGCGAAACTGGTAGAGCATGAGTGCCACTATGACAAGAAGCAGGACGGCCACCGTGCCCTTCGTCTGCCTGTCCCAGCGGTGGTGGGGCCCTTTGGCGTAGACTTCCATCTCTGGTGAGGTAACTGAATCCTTCGACATCGTTGCTCCCTCAATGGCCAAAGCCCTGTGTGCGCCTTCTCGGTCTGGCGGAGCCATTATAGCACGTCTCGGGGCAAAGACCAAGAGGTAGGGCG
>CAZGSX010000134.1:0-5618 GCA_964528475.1 uncultured Anaerolineales bacterium | reverse complement strand
GCCTCCGCGGCGGGTTCTTCTTCCTCTACCGGCTCCTCAGTGGGTTCCTCGACGGGTTCCTCAGTGGGCTCCTCAACGGCGGGGGCCTCAGTGGGCTCTTCGGCGGGCGGCGCCTCCGTCGCTGCTGGCCCACAGGCGGACATTAGCAGGCTGATAACGACCATCAGGCTGACCAATAAGACGCTCATCTTCTTCATTTTTTCTCTCCTCTTTAGGATGGATTCGCGACTGGGATCACTCCCAGAAGCGCTCGAAACACCGACGCTCATGCGTCGCGACAGATATTCCTGTCTATAACCCGCTCCTTTCTTACCAATGAGACTCAACCGGTCTGCTTCGTTCCACACGACGCTCGGACAACCAGTTCGGTCGGCACAATAGCGCGGCGTGCAGGTTCCAGTCCGTTCTCGATGATGTCGAGCAGGCCATCGAACGCCAGTGAGCCCACGCGACGAATTGGCTGTCGAACCGTAGTGAGGGGCGGGGCGGTGGTGGCGGCGTAGGGCATATCATCGAACCCCACCAGGGCAACGTCCTCGGGCACCCTGACATCAGCGTCGCGCAGAGCCCGCAGAGCACCCAACGCCATCGTGTCAGAGGCGACGAAGACCCCGTCCGGGTTGTGGGGCAGCAGACGCTCCATGGCCGCTCTTCCCCCTATCTCCGTGAAATCGCCCTCCGCAACCAGGTTGTCACCCACCGGCAGTCCCCGGGCTCTCAATGCTTGCTCGTACCCATTCAGTCGATCCCAGCCCGCTATCATCCGCTGCGGTCCCGTGATCGTGCCAATTCGCTTCCGCCCCGAGCGCAGGAGATGCTCGACCGCCTTCCGTGCCCCACCCACGTTGTCTACGTCTACGTAGCTCACCTCCTCATCAGGATAGCGGCCCACCGAGACGAAGGGAACGCCGTCTTGTAGGAGCCGCGGGATGAGAGGGTCATCCAGCGTGGTCGAAGCGATAATCACACCATCGAGATAGCCACTACCTACAACCCGCCGATACAGATCCTCTTGATCTTGCTGACCGCCAAGTAGGGAGAGCATCAGATGGTAGTGGTGGTTGTTGCAGGTGCCAGCGATACCTTGAATCAGGAGCAGGAAGAACGGGTCGGAGAATAGCGTCGTCAGCGCCTCAGGGATCAGAAGTCCAATGATGCGAGTACGATTCGTGACCAGGCTGCGGGCAGCGGCGTGGGGCTGGTAGCCGGACTCTTCGATCGTCTTCCACACCCTGGCCCGGGTTTCCGCTCTCACGTGCGGGCTGTCATTGATCACACGCGAGACGGTAGATCGAGAGACGCCGGCCAGCTTTGCAACTTCTTCCAATGTTGAGGTCACTTGGCAGTCCTGGGAGCGCTCCCATAACGCGCTCTATTGTCGCTCCTACAATGCACCAGGAGAATGATGACGGCCGCGATGCGTGGGAGCGCTCCCACGATCTAGTATATCACACCGAGAGCCCCTTGTCAAGGATTTGCTCCCTGTTTCCGCATCAAGATCGTGGATTCAGTGCTTCAGCCATTCGTGACCCCACTTCGCTCAGGTGCCGCACATCCCAATCCACTCAGCCCACGATCCTCATGGCACTGCTAGGCCCCGTCGCCCACAGTTCGCTGACGACTCGCTTTCTTCAATGCAAGGGTCGGCCGAGTAGGGAGGTGACCAGTCTCGATATGTCACGGACTTGCCCCATTGCCCGCGCCTGGGGCGGATCGAGCAAGGAATGGATCAAGCGTGCGTGTCGCTTGAACAACCCTCAGAGAGGATGTACAATCAGCAGCACTGCGCTATCCCACTGCACGCGACATGTGCGCACCGAATGAGTAGCCTGCGCTCCGCAATGGCGGGTGCGGGTGTATAGGCAGGTGAGGCGGCCCGCGGCACACGGCCAACAGACGCCGGCCGTGGGTCAACATCGATGCCCCATAGCACAGGGAGGTGAACCTGCGACATATCGCTTGTGAGCTTCAGTCAGCTTCTCTTCCGCAGCGGAGGGTCGGAGTCGTTGTCTGACCTCTCCAGCCGCGGCTTGGCCGAGTGTGAGGGGAGTGAACACTATGAAGACAGTATTTGTCAATCCGGAGCGCTGCATTGGCTGCAAACAGTGTCAGATCGCCTGTGCCGTCGAGCACTCACAAAGCAAGAACCTCTATCAAGCCCTTACCGAGGAACGGAAGCCCCGTCCCCGCGTCCTCGTCGCACCAGGCCTCTACCTGGATACCTCGTTCCCCAACAAGTGTCGTCACTGCGACCCAGCTCCGTGCATGACCGTCTGTCCCACCGGAGCTATCTCCCGGGACGAGGACTTCGACATCGTCGTCGTGGACGGCGACAAGTGTATCACCTGCGCCATGTGCGCCATGGTCTGTCCCTTTGACGTGATTACCTTCCATCCGTCCTACAGGGCACGGTGGGACAAGGCTGTGGCCATCAAGTGTGACCACTGCATCGATCGCCAGCGCCAGGGGGAGATCCCCGCCTGCGTGGAAGCTTGCAAGGTGGGAGCACTGGTGTTCGGCGATATCAATGAACTGGTGAAGGCGGCCCGCACCAAGCTTGCGGAGAGCGTGTCGGTGGCCGTCGGGGCGGTCGAGCCCCAGCTCGTTCCCATGCCCGCCAACGTTGAGGCTTGGCGGGAACTGGGACAAGCAGTTAGTCAAGTAGGCATGGAGGAGGGATGATGGCTAATCTGAAGAGCCTTGCGGAGCAACGATCAATCGATCTGGCTTCTCAGGCCATGTTGCGCATCGCGGAGCAGCAGAATATCGAGACAGTCTGGGATCGCCTGGAGAGCCAGTTGCCTCAGTGTGGCTACGGGGAGCTGGGACTCTGTTGCCGTCACTGCAACATGGGTCCCTGTCGCATCGACCCCTTTGACGACACCGGTCCTCAGAAGGGGGTCTGCGGTGCCACGGCGGACACCCTTGTCGCGCGTGGGCTGCTGCGAGCCATCGCCGCCGGCGCCGCCGCCCACTCTGATCACGGGCGCGATATCGCCCATACGTTCCTTCTCACCGCCGAGGGCAAGAGTGGCGGCTACGAGATCAAGGACGAGGCCAAGTTGATGGCCCTCGCTGCCGAATACGACATCGAGACGGACGGCCGCGATAAGCAGGCCATCGCCCTCGACCTGGCCCACGCCATCCACAACGAGTTCGGGAATCAGACGGGGCCCATCCGCTTCACCCGCCGCGCGCCCGAGAGCCGGGTCGCGCTCTGGGAGGAGCTGGGCGTCGATCCCCGCGGGGTCGATCGAGAGATCGTGGAGTGCATGCATCGCACCCATATCGGCGTCGACCACGATTACGTCCACATCATTCTGCACGGGCTGCGTACCTCCATCAGCGACGGCTGGGGCGGCTCGATGATCGCCACTGAGCTCTCCGATGTCCTCTTCGGCACGCCGGAGCCGGTCAAGTCCGTGTCCAACCTCGGGGTGCTCAAGGCGGACGAGGTGAACATCGTGGCCCACGGCCATGAGCCCACCCTATCCGAGATGATCGTCGCCGCGGCGCAGGATCCGGAGCTGGTCGCCTTGGCCGAGGAGCACGGTGCCGAGGGCATCAACGTGGTGGGCATGTGCTGCACCGGGAACGAGATTCTCATGCGGCACGGCGTGCCCATCGCTGGCAACTTCCTCCAGCAGGAGCTGGCGGTTATCACTGGCGCGGTCGAGGCGGTGATCGTGGATGTGCAGTGCATCATGCCCGCCCTGGCCGACCTGGCTGGCTGCTACCACACGGAGATGATCTCCACCTCGCCCAAGGCCAAGTTCCCCGGCGCCACCCACATCGAGTTCAGCGAGGAGAGGGCCTTCGACATCGCCAAGGCCATCGTGCGCCGGGCGGTGGAGAACTACCCCAACCGTAACCCGGATCGGGTCACCATCCCGGACGAGAAGACGGAGTGCGTCGTTGGCTTCAGCGTCGAGGCCATCGTCGGGGCCCTGGGGGGCACCCTCGATCCGCTCCTCGATGCTATCAAGAGCGGCGCCATCCGCGGCATCGTCGGCGTGGTGGGCTGCAACAATCCCAAGGTCCGCCATGACTACGGCCACGTCAAACTGGTCGAGGACCTCATCGCGGACGACGTCCTGGTGGTCAACTCGGGCTGCAACGCCATCGCCTGTGCCAAGGCGGGGCTTCTCCTCCCAGAGGCAGCCGAGCGTGCCGGGGACGGGCTGAAGGGGGTCTGCGAGGCCTTGGGTGTCCCGCCCGTCCTCCATATGGGCTCCTGCGTGGACATCAGCCGCATCTTGGTCGCCTGCGGCGCCATCGCTAACGCCCTCGGCGTGGACATCAGCGATCTGCCCGTGGCCGGGGCCGCGCCGGAGTGGATGAGTGAGAAGGCTGTCTCCATCGGCACCTACGTCGTTTCGTCCGGGATCTACACTGTGCTCGGCACGGTCCCCCAGATCCTGGGCAGCCCCAACGTCACCAAGTTGCTGACCGAGGGCGCCGAGGACGTGATCGGCGCGACCTTCGCCGTCGAGCCGGACCCGCGCAGGGCGGCCGTGCTCATCCGCCGCCGCATCGAGCAGAAGCGTCAGGGATTAGGGCTGCCGTTCGTGGATCCGGAGAGCATCCTGATGCCCGAATCAGCGACCGCCTGAGGCGGAGGGAGGTATCCATGAGGATCCTCATTGTCGGCGCGGGGCCAGCCGGCGTCACCGTCGCGGAGACCCTGCGCCAGCACGACGACCAAGCGGAGATCGTGATGCTCTCCAGCGAGCCCTATCCGCCGTACTCGCCGCCGGCCATGCTGGAGTACTTCAAGACCGGGCGTCCGGTCCATCTGTGGAAGGGAGAGGGCTTCCCCGAGCGGTTGGGCATCGACTACCGGCAGGGGGCGGAGGCCGTCGGGGTGGATACCGACGGCCGGACGGTTCGCCTCCAGGGCGGCGAGGCCATCGCCTATGACAAGCTGGTCATCGCCTCCGGCGGCCGTCTCTACGCGGCCCGGCTGGAGGAGTTCAAGCCCGGTGTGTACAACTTCAAGTCCCTCACCGCCGCCGAGGAGTTGCTCGGGCGGGTGAGGAGGGGCGAGGCGCGCACCGCCCTCATCATCGGGGCGGGCTTCATCGGCGTGGAGATCGCCATTCTCCTGAAGGAGCTGGGGCTGGAGGTGACCCAGCTCGTCCGCTCCCGCGTCATGCGCGCCATGCTCGACCCGGAGACCTCGGAGAGGGTTCTCGAGATCATCGAGGGTCGGGGGATCAGGACCCGCCGCGGCGACGACGCCGACGCGGTCGCCTTTGTGGGCGAGCCTCGGGCGGAGGCGGTGGAGGTCCGTTCTGGTGACGTGGTCTCCGCCGACCTCCTGGTGGCCGCCACGGGCCTGCGGCCCAACATCGAGTTCCTCGAGGGGTCCGGGATCGAGACCGAGTGGGGCGTCCTGGTGGACGATCACCTGCGCACCAGCGCCCCGGACGTCTACGCCGTCGGGGACGTGGCCGAGACCTTCGACCGCTTCACAGGCGAGCGCTACGTCCACGCCATCTTCCCCAACGCGGTCACCCAGGCCACGTGCGCCGCGTACAACCTCCTGGGCTGGGACGTCGCCTACGAGGGCTCAGACAGCATGAACAGCCTCAAGCACCTGGGGCTTCCCGTCATGG
>CAZGSX010000133.1:0-5715 GCA_964528475.1 uncultured Anaerolineales bacterium | reverse complement strand
GGCCTATGGCCGGCCTTCTGGATGCTGGGAACCGATATCGGTGAGGTCGGTTGGCCGCAGTGCGGCGAGATCGACATCATGGAGTACGTCAGTCGGATCCCGGACGAGATCTTCGGCACCATTCACGGACCGGGTTACTCCGGTGGAGCATCGTTCGGGAACACCTACGTGTTCACTGAACCGGTGTCGAACACGTTCCACACCTTCGCCATTGAGTGGCAGCCGGACCACATCGAATGGTACGTGGACGACATCCTGTATCACACAGCAGAACCCAGTGACGTGGCCCCGGACGAATGGGTATTCAACCACCCGTTCTACATCATCATGAACCTGGCCATCGGCGGCAATTTCGGCGGGCTCATCAGCGATGACATGACGTCTCCGCAGGAGATGCTGGTGGACTACGTGCGGGTCTACCAGGCCGAGGACACGGCCGAGCGCTTCGAGGCCACTTTCGTGGACGACTTCACCGGGTGGAGGAGGATCACCGTTGACTTCGGCGCCCTCACCCGGAGTCCCGACCAGCCGGATGGGGCCCCTGACGACGGCCTGGGCCTGACGGAGGTGTGGGGCTATGGCTTCGCACTGCCCTCAGCCGGCAGTGGCTCGTTCTACATCGACCAGGTGCGCCTGGAGGCCGAGTACCGCTTGTACCTGCCGCTGATCGCCAAACAGGGCTAGAACTAGCGGTGCGGCCTTCCCGCAAACAGACGGTCAGCAGGAAGGACGAAGATGATCAGGCAGTGGGGGTGGTCCGGCCAAGACGGGCCATCCCCACCGCCGAGGAAGAGGCCGGTTCAAGGGCCGGTCCCGTGAAGCGTTCCCGGACGCACGTCAACTCAGCGGGTTGGGAGGCGCGCCGGGCGGATCGAGGCCCAGCAGGATCAGATCACTACGAACTCAGCAGCACGAGCAAGCCATGGATAAGGCTCTATTTGACGACCAAGGGCGTTTCGTTCTTGACGACTTCGCACGGATGCGCCCCTTCTCAAGTTTTCTACCCGGCATCGCCGGGCCGTTGGGCATACCCATGTGGGCCTTCTACGTCAACCGTGGCCAGGCCATCGCCAGCTTCGGGATCGAGAACAAGGACAACCCCATCATGGAGTTCGAGCCCGCGAATAAGGCCTACCAGACCACGCCCTACACGGGCTTTCGCACGTTTCTCAAGCTGAAAAGCGGCGCCGACAGCACCCTCTACGAGCCTTTCGCCCCCTGGAACAATGCCGACCGGACCCGGATGCACATCGGCATGAACGAGCTGGCGCTGCAGGCGACCAGCGCGGCACACGGCCTTCAGACGGAGGTCCTTTACTTCACCCTCACGGGCGAACCGTTCGCCGGCCTGGTGCGGCAGGTCAGGGTGACCAACGTGGGCGATGCGCCGCTGGCCCTCGAGATAATGGACGGCATGCCGCGCGTCATGCCCTACGGAGTGGACAACAGGGGGCTGAAGCACACCGGGCGCACGCTCGAAGCCTGGATGGGTGTGCTCAACGTGGAGGAGGGCGTGCCCTTCTACCGTCTCCAGGCCAGCGCTGGCGACACAGCACAGGTGAGCGAGATCCAAGCCGGGCACTTTTACCTGGTCTTCGACGGCGCCGGACAACGGCTCCTGCCCTTCGTCGACCCTGTGGTCGTGTTCGGCCAAAACACGGCGCTCAGCCAGCCTGACGGCTTCGTCGCACGATCGCTGCGCGATCTCAGTCGGCGGACACAGATCACCACCGGCCGCACGCCCTGCGGGTTCTTCGGCGCCGAGGCGCTCCTGGAGCCGAGCGAAAAGACGACGCTGTACGCCATCATCGGCCGCGCTGGCAAGCTCGATAGCGTCCGTCGCCAGACAGCGCGCCTCGCTCAGCCGTCCTACGTCGCGCGGCAGCGCCAAGAGGCCGAGCAGCTGGTTAACCAGCTCACCGATGTCGTGGCTACTGGCACGTCATCCGCCCGTTTCGATGCCTACGTCCGCCAGACCTTCCTCGATAACGTGCTGCGCGGCGGCTGGCCCCTCATCCTGGGCAATAAGGAGGCGCCCACGGTCTACCACATCTACTCCCGCAAGCACGGCGACCTGGAGCGCGACTACAACGACTTCAACGTCGCCCCCGAGCCATACTCACAGGGCAACGCCAATTACCGGGACGTCAACCAGAACCGGCGCTGCGACGTGCTCCTCCAGCCGGAGGTGGGTGCCTTCAACGTGCTCTCCTTCCTGGGCCTGATCCAGGCCGATGGCTACAACCCGCTGGTGGTCGAGGGCACGCGCTTCACCCTATCGCCCGACCATCGCGCAGACGTGCTGGACCTGGTGGAGCGGCCGGATGAGCTGGAGCCCTTGTTGACCCAGCGCTTCACCCCGGGCCAGCTGCTGCGGACCATCGCGGACCAGGAGCTGCGGCTGAAGGTCAGCCCGGAGGCCCTGGTCGCCCAGGTGCTAACTCACGCAGAGCAGCACGTTCAGGCCACGTTTGGCCAGGGCTACTGGATCGACCATTGGACCTACAACCTAGACCTGATCGAGTCCTACCTGGCGATCTACCCTGACCGGAGAGAGGAACTGCTGTTCGGGAAACAGGTCGCGTATTTCGACAGCTCCGCCGTTGTGCAACCGCGCGCGGAGAAGTACGTCCTCATAACGCGGGGCGTGCGTCAGTACGGCGCGGTGGTGCAGGACGAAGAGAAGGCTGCCCTGATCGCCGCGCGCAGCGAATCACCCAACCTGGTGCGGACGGCCCACGGACAGGGCGAGGTGTACCGCACCAGCGTCTTCGCCAAGCTGCTGGGCTTGGCCTTGATCAAGTTTGCCACCCTCGATCCCCTGGGGATGGGCATGGAGATGGAGGCCGGCAAACCGGGCTGGTACGACGCGCTCAACGGGCTACCGGGTCTGTTCGGCTCGTCGCTGTGCGAGACCTACGAGCTGGAGCGTCTGCTGACGTTCCTGATCGAGGCCGCAGAACAGACGGAGGTGGCCACCGTCGAGCTGCCGCTGGAGCAGTTTGACCTTCTGCAGGACGTGACGGGTGCGCTGCGGAGGTGGCGTTCCTCCCCCGCCGCGGACCGGGACGTCGAGTACTGGGACACCGCGGCTACGGCCCGCGAGACCTACCGGGACCGCGTGCGGCTCGGCTTCGGCGGCGAGATGGAGTCCCTATCCGCCGCCGACCTAACGGAGACACTCACTGCCCTCCGCGCCAAGGTACAGGGAGGCATCGAGCGAGCAGTGGACGGCAACGATGGCGTTCCCCCCACCTACTTCGCCTACGAGGTCACCGACTACGAGATGATTGCCGACCCCGACGGCCACACCAAGCGCGACCAGCAGGGTCGTCCCTACGTGAGGGCGCGGCGCTTCGACCCGCACGTCCTGCCGCTCTTCCTGGAGGGGCCGGTGCACGCGCTCAAGATCGAGGAGGACTTGGCCGATGCGCGCGCCCTCTACGGACGCGTCAAGGGCAGCCCGCTCTACGATAGAAAGCTGGCGATGTACAAAGTCAATGCCCCCTTGGAGGGAGAATCCCACGAGATCGGTCGCTGCCGAGCGTTTACGCCGGGCTGGCTGGAGAACGAGTCGATCTGGCTCCACATGGAGTACAAGTACCTGTTGGAGCTCCTGAAGGCGGAGCTCTACGAGGCGTTCTACCAGGATCTGAAGCGCGCGCTGATCTGTTTCCAGGACCCGGCTGTCTACGGTCGCAGCCCCCTGGAGAACTCATCGTTCTTGGTTAGCAGCGCCCACCCGGACAAGTCGCTGCACGGCGCGGGCTTCGTGGCCCGGCTGACCGGGGCCACTGCGGAGTTCCTGAGCATGTGGCGCGTCATGATGTTCGGTCAACAGCCGTTCTTCTTGCGGGACGGGGCGCTTTGCTTGGCGTTCCGCCCGGCACTGCCGGGCTGGTTGTTTGATGAAGCGGGCACGCTGCGATCGACGTTCCTCGGACATACCGACGTCGTCTATCACAACTCGGACCGCGTAGACGTGTTTCCAGATCGCGCGTCCACCGCGAGGATGGTTCTGCGCTCTAGGGACGGCACGACGGTCGACCTTCCTTTGGCCGTCGTTGAGGCGCCCTACGCTCGGCAGGTGCGACTGGGGCGGGTAGAGCGAATCGACGTGTTCCTGGAGCAGAACGAGGCGTAGCACGCGACTGGCTCATGATCCACTGTTGAGGAGACTGCTAGTGACCAAAAAGCTCAGCTTTCCTGATCGCTTTCTCTGGGGTGCTGCCGCCTCATCGTACCAGATCGAGGGGGCTTGGAACGAGGATGGAAAGGGCGAGTCGATCTGGGACCGCTTCTCCCACACGCCGCGCCGAATCGAGAACGGCGACACGGGCGACGTGGCCTGCGATCACTATCACCGCTGGGCGGAGGATGTGGCGCTGATGGAGATGCTAGGACTGCAGGCCTACCGTTTCTCCGTCTCCTGGCCGCGCGTGTTGCCCACCGGGCGGGGGGCCGTCAACCCAGCCGGCCTCGATTTCTACGATCGGCTGGTGGACGGGTTGCTCGAAGCGGGGATTGAGCCCTTCGTCACGCTCTACCACTGGGACCTGCCCCAGGCCCTGCAGTACGCGGGTGGATGGCCCGCGCGGTCGACGGCCCAGGCGTTCGTCGAGTATGCCGAGGTGCTGAGCCGCCGTCTGGGTGACCGGGTCACGCACTGGATCACGCACAACGAGCCGGCCGTGACGGCGTACACGGCCCACCTCCACGGGAGGCACGCCCCCGGTGTACAGGACATGGCCACGGCTCTGCGGGTCGCTCACCACCTCTTGCTCTCCCACGGATGGGCGACAGAGGTCCTGCGCCGGAACAGCCCGGGCGCCGAGGTGGGCGTCACGCTCAATCTGAACTACTCCGTCCCCGCCTCACCCAGCGCCCCTGACGCCGACCTGGCCCGCCGGCACGACGGGATGTGGTACCGTTGGTTCCTCGACCCGCTAGTGGGGAGGCCCTATCCCGCGGACGTCGTCGCCGATCGGGTGGCCGAGGGGGCGAAGCCGGTGGAAGGACTGGACGTCGTCCAGCCGGGCGATCTCGAGGCCATCTCCGTCCCTCTCGACTTCCTGGGCGTCAACTACTACCGCCGCGAGGTGCTCCGCGACGAAGCAGCGGTCGACAACCTGCCCCGCGTCGTCTTCCAGCTGCCCAAATCGGATACGCACTGGACGGAGATGGGCTGGGAGATCTACCCCGAGGGGCTGTATCACGTCTTGATGCGACTCCACCAGGAGTATGAGCTGCCCAAGCTGTACATCACGGAGAACGGCTGCAGCTTCTCCGACGGCCCGGGGGAGGACGGGCGGGTCCACGACCAGCGGCGGATCGACTACTTGCGCGCACACTTCGGTGCCGCCGCCCAGGCGATCGAGCATGGCGCGCCGCTCGGGGGCTATTTCGTCTGGTCGCTGCTCGACAACTTCGAGTGGGCCCACGGCTATTCTCAGCGCTTCGGGATCATCTGGGTCGATTTTGAGACCCGCGAGCGGATCCCCAAAGACAGCGCCCTGTGGTACAAACGGTACATCGCGAGAACATCCATGCCGCAAGGTTTGGATGTACAAGCTGGGCATCACTCTGAATGAGAGAGACCTACGCCCCCGTCATTACGAGCGGCACGGCCTGTGGTGAGTTCATCCCGAGCGCAGCGAGGGACCTCTCAAGGGACCTGGTCGAACCAAGGAATCTCCCGCCCTGGCAAGCCGTCCA
>CAZGSX010000132.1:0-5756 GCA_964528475.1 uncultured Anaerolineales bacterium | reverse complement strand
TCGTTGCTGATCACGTGGTCGTGGTCGGTAAGCACGAGCGCATCGAGCCCGGCGTCAATGGCCGTGCGAATCATGTCATCCGTTGACGAGCGGGCGCACGGCGACCGCTCTCGTGTGTGAACGTGTAGATCGATTCTCACCCTGAGTCTATCCCGCGCCCGCTCGCCCGGACCGCGCCGTCACCAATTGCCGGGCCAGCCCGGCGATGTACTCCCGATGTTCCAGCTTCCGGCGCCAAGGCTCTGGAATCCCGTCGACGCCGAGGAAGGCGCCGGAGATGGCACAGGCCATGGCACCCAAGGTATCCCGATCGCCGCCGTGCAGGGATGCGCAGAACAGACACGCTTCGAAGTCATCCCAGTTGCGCAAGAAGGCATAGATCGCGAAAGGAAGGGACTCGTGGACAGCTACCCCCTGCCCCAGCCGTCGGATCGCCGCGCGGGGGGAACACTCGGTCCGAACCACCTCCCCGACCCGCATCAGTCTCTCCTCCATCTCCACCGTCCGGGCCGTCTCCAGCAGCGTCCGAAGAAACGGCTCGACCGAAAGTGGCAGCTCTGGGTCGAGCATCACGGCCTCGGCCACCGCTTGCGCCTGCACAGCGGCGCCGTCCACTCCAACGGGATGCACGTGGGTCACCGTCGCCGACGCACGCGCCTTCATATAGAGATCGGGAGCGTCGCAGAAGAAGAGCCCAAGCGGCGCGACACGCATCGCGGCCCCGTTGCCGTAGGACCCCTCGCCGCCGTACAGTGTCCTGGCAGCCTCCTGATAGCTGATTCCCTCGCGCTCCACCTTCGAGAAGACAGTCGGCGGCCCTGATGCGTAACCCCGCCATGGCTCACGCCGATAGTTGGCTCGGAACGTGTCGCCCAAGTGCTCTTGATCAAGACCCTGGACGGCGATCAGCGACTCGGCCAAGCCAATGGACATTGCCGTATCGTCCGTGTAGACCAGTTTCTCGCTCCGCTCAACCGCGCTCCTCAGAGATGTCTCTTCGCGATGGCGGAAGGCCATCTCACCGATGGCGTCACCGAGCGCGCTCCCCACCATACTCCCGACGAACTTGGCCTCCAAGTGCGTTGATCCATCCATAGGCATCATCTCTCCCTCTTGTCCGGGTAGTTCCGGCACCCTCATCAACCAGCTGACACGTCGGACAGCGAACGTGGTGGGCGGCTACGTGCCCTCAATCGAGAGCGACGGTGATGGTTCCATCGTCCGCCAACCGCAAGTCGGAGTAGGGACCGGGATCGCTCCGCCAGACCAGGGTGAACCCCCATCCGTGCCAGCGCCACACAGAGAGCGTGCGTTCCTGTCGGCCCGCCTCCTCCAATACCACCAGCTCGTGCGCCCCATCGCCATTCAGGTCGCCCAACTCGAGCTCGAGAATGGGACGTTCGACCGCTGAGCCACCCCAGAGGGTGCGATAGGTGCCTCCCCGGTGACCGACGATGAAGGGACGGCTGCGGAGCGTGTGTTCCTTCTCCGGGCAAGGGGGCTCCAACCCATCGAGCCCGGGCTTCCATAGCGCCAGCAGCATCTCGCTCCGCCCATCCCAGTTCGGATCCCCCAGGGCGACATCAACCACGCGCCAATTGGAGGGACTGCGCCAGACCTCCACGCCGTTCTCGTACACCAGTACTTGCTCGCCCACGCGCCGCACGTGCTCCCGCACCCCGTCCCCGGTCAAGTCCACGCGCCCGCCGTAGAAGCGCGCTGATTCGGCCACGTCGGCCCCCGCGCGGGTCCCCACCTCCACGGGCTGGCACACTTCGTCGCTCCAGGAAAATGCCAGGCGTGGTGACTCCGGCCGGACTCGCTCCAGAACTGCATCTGCCTCGTCAAGGGGCATCAGTCGAGGTCGCGGGCCGGCGACGACAGGTAAGACCTGAACCGCCCGGAGGCCATCCCTGTCGAAGAAGGCGCGCAGCGCCAGCCCCCGCGTGGTCTTATCCTCACCCTGGTCAAACACGAAGTTCCCGAGGCTATACGCCACGCATCCTCCGTCATCGACGGCCAGTGCCTGAATCACGTGGGGATGGTGACCGATGACCAGATCCGCCCCAGCTTCAAGCAGCAGCTGTGCCGCCGCACGCTGTATCGGGTCGACCCGCGTCTCGTACTCATAGCCCCAGTGGACCAAGACCACCACGCCGTCGGCCTCTTCGCGGGCCGCCTCCACCACACCCACGGCCCGCTCCGCATCCCAGTCCGCCCGCGTCCAGCCCCCCCGGCCCCCGGAGCCATCGAGCACACCGTTGAACGCCAGGAAAGCCATGCGCACGCCATCCTGCTCGTGGACGAAGGGGTGGAAAGCAGCCGCCGCGTCCGCACCAGCCCCGACGGTGTGGACGCCAGCGCCATGGAGGTGAGAGACCGTCTCAGCCAGCCCCTCCTGCCCCAGATCAAGACTGTGGTTGTTCGCCAAGCTAAGCAAGTCAAAGCCGGCTTGCTGCAGTAGACGAGCCGAAGACGGGGGCGCCTGAAGAGGAGGTCCGGCGCTGAGACCCCGGCCGGCGTTCTCGGCCACGTCGGTGATGACGCACTCCAAATTACCCACCGTCAGATCAGCGCCCGCCAGCCAGCGGCCCACGGCGGAGAGGGGATTGGTTTGACCATCCAATGAACGGCCCAACATCACGTCTCCGACGGCGAGCACCTCCAGCACGTCGTCGGACGACGCCAAGGGTTCGTCAGCTCGCAGGTAGGCCCACGGGTAGGCTGAGAGATCGGGGCTATCGCCCCTTGCCGCGCAGCCAGCGACATGCAGAATGACCAGGCTGGCGAGGAGAAGTAGACGACCCAAATGGCGTAGAGCCGGTCGGCCCTGGCGAAGCTCTCCCTCATGCGCGCGAATCGCCAGGGGAGCTCCCCTCCGATCGGCCTGCCCGCTCATCGGCTGGGCTGCGCTCACCAGCTGAGCCACGCTCACAGGCCGAACCATGATCGCCTAGGGCCAGTCGGGTGGGCCGTCTACATAAACGGCGCGCGTGACCCGCCAGTGATCGGATTCGTCAAGCTCCAGGGTATAGGTCACATCCAGCGAATAGGGACCTCGCTGCGCTACCGGCTCCTGAGCGAAACCCGGGCCGGCGCCCTCATACAGCGCATCCTGCCAGGTCTCCCGCACAGTGACCACAGCCAAGGCATCCGCCTGACGATCAAAGGAGCGGAAATCGACGCCCATCAGCCTGCGCCCCACGTACTGCTGCTCCGCCCGATAGGCCTCAACCTCGGCGGCCAGCTCCTGCGCCAGGTCGTCTCCCGCAACCAGCTGACGGGAATCCACGTACCAGAAGGCGTCCACCAGGGAGGTCTGGAAGCGTTGCACGCCCCGTCTCAGCGCGGTATGCTCGCCCTCCTCGGTGTAGAAGCTGTCGATCCACGACGGCCTAGCTGGTGCATCGCCCGCATCCAACATCTCCCGCCATTGCTCGTCCGTCAAGCGATCCTCGGCAGGCCATGGGAATTCGTAGTAGGAGAAGACGCCCCCCTTGGCCACCTGCAGCGTGGTCGACCCGTCCTCCTCCAAAAGAGGGACGA
Source organism: uncultured Anaerolineales bacterium (assembly GCA_964528475.1). Taxonomy (GTDB): domain Bacteria; phylum Chloroflexota; class Anaerolineae; order B4-G1; family B4-G1; genus SKLM01. Next base: position 2,210 of record CAZGSX010000132.1, on the reverse strand, counting down.
CGGCGTACAGCTGGTCGATGCGTCCGACGCCCATCTCCAGCACGATGGGGTCAGCCACCCCGTCACCCTGGGGATCTGGGTCGGTGGCCACATCGGCGATCACCGCCGCCTGCGGCTCTTCCTCGGGCATCATCTGCCCCCCGAGGCCCGGTTCCTCCCCCGGCGTGTCCGAGGATGCCATCGTCAGGTGCTCCAACTCCCCGCCATAGAAGCGGATGATCTCGTACTCCTCCTCAGTCAACGGCTCGCCGCGCAATTCCTTCTCGGCCATCTTCTGGAGGGAGCGCACGAGGTCGCCGAGACGGACCAGACTGGCTTCATCCTGCTCGGCCAGCAATTCCCGACTCGCCAGCCCATCGCGAGTCATCCCCGTCAGGGCGGCAAGCCGCGCATAGAACTCAGGTACCGGCTCCACGTAACCCTTCGGCGGCGCCGGAGGAGGCGGAGGAGGAGCGCCGCCCAGCTCTGCGTAAGCCTGCTTGGCGTAGAGGATGGTGTCATGCTTCAGCTCGGCGAAGCTACCCAACACCGTGTTGAGCTGCTTGTCCACCCAGGCCGGGGACGACATGAAGGCCGGGTAACCATCGCCCGGCACCTCCAGCAAGGGGTGGAAGCAGTAGAGCCACGAGTTGTACAGCGTCTCTGTCCACTCCTCCAGGCTGAGCCCAAGGAGCCAGTCCTGCATCTTGGTGAGCTGTTCGTCGTAGTTCTTGAAGTCCGTCTCCCCCATCTCGTCCAGGTGCTCGTAGGCCCTGCTGGACCCCATTGCCGCCGGGATGTCGAGCCCGTTGGGCAGGCCTCGCCGATTGGGATGTACCCTCTCGCCCACGTTGCGATAGATCAGCTGACGGAAGATGAAGGCATCGGGCACAAAGCGCTGCCCCATGAACCGCAACCCCTTGGTCTCCTCCTCGACATCCTCCCAGTCTCCGATGACGATGCCCAGAATGCGGGGCGGGGGCAACTTGTTGGCCTCGACGATGAACGCGCTCAGGAGCTCATCATCGACCAAGTCGTCAACCGGGACCTCCTCGCCGTAAATCCTATCCATCACCTCGCCATACTGCAGCACGGTGAGATCATCGCTGCGGCCAACGAAGAAGACGGTCGAGCTGTAGAGATCGGCCCAACTCTCGAGGGCAGGTCGCCCGTCCACCGTCGCAGAACGCAGGGCGTGCACGAGCAAGAGGGCAGAGCGTGTCTCAGCCCGGCCGACATCGGGATCCGAGGTCTTCAAGCGGAAGGTCATTCGACCGTACCACATCATGGCCTTGAAGTAGGCCTCCAGCGCATCGCTCTTGGTGTAGTGGCCCCGTGGCTTGTATTGAGTGTAGTCCTCCCCGTGCTCCAAAGTGGGCAGGACGGGCGAGGGCGCAATTCGATCGGCCTCCTGGATCAGGAGGACCTGATCGTCGACCAGATCCACCACGTAGTCAGGCACGTCGACACTGGGCTCCAGCAAGCGCGCCGCGACGCCCACAAAAGCTACGGTGCGACGTGCGTACTCCTGCCACTCGGTGCCCCGCAAGGTGTCATGGTAGGCGTCCACGCGGTCGAGTAGAGCCCGGTTCAGATCCTCGAGCAGAGGGATGAAGTACTCCACCTCGGCGGTACGCAACACCTTGGAGAACAACAGGTGGTAGACGTGCAGCAGCGAGTCGCTGGTCACGAGTATCGGCACGTTCTCGTACCGAGCCTGCTCGTAGAGCGTGAAGAACTCCTTCTCGGCTCCCGGGCTGGCAACGAACCCGTCGGTCGCCAGCCGATCCAACTGCTCCTGGGAGAGGAGGAAAGGGTTCTGCACGTTGCTGAGGTCGGGGGCGATCTCCTGGTGGTGCATCACCGGCTCTGCCCGGACCTCGGGTTTCTCGAAAGACGCAAACACCAACTCGGCGCTCTGCGACGGGGTGGACGTGGGCTGCGGAGCGGGCGTGGGGGTGGCGGTCTCGGCTGGCGATGGGGTGATACGCTCCGCGGCGGGGGTTGCAGTAGGCGTTAGCGGCGTCTGAGTGGGCGCAGCGGTCGGCTCTTCCTCTTCCATGGGCGCGGTACACGCGCTGAGCGTCAGCGCAACCATACAGCTGAGAAGCAACAACGCTTTGATCGGTCTGATCCTATCCATCGGAACTAGCCTCCTGGCCCGCCTCTACAGATGCGGAATCGAAGACACGGTCACTGCACAGCGGATACCATGAGAGTATAGCCAACCT
>CAZGSX010000131.1:0-5763 GCA_964528475.1 uncultured Anaerolineales bacterium | reverse complement strand
TCTCGCTCCCTCCAGCTCCCATTCTCTATCGCGATAGGCGATCTTCACTGTGTTGCCACCTCTCTTTGTCTCGCGCAGCGTGTCGAGCCGCGCTGTGCTGGTCAGTGGTCCCCGAGCCCTTGCGGCCCGGACCGGCGCTCGCCGAGACGTAGTGGCGAACCGAGGAGGCGCAAACAGGCGCGGTGCTCCTCGCCTGTTCGCGCCTACTCCAGCGGATCAGCTACTCGGACGCGATGTCTGGCAGCTTATCCAGCGCCTCCTTCAGCTTGTCCTCCTCGAGCTCATAATCGGGGAGCTCGTCGCGGTGGTAGGCGTCGTATGCTGCTAGGTCGAAATGACCATGACCGCTGCAGTTGAAGAGGAGGACTTTGTCTTCACCTGATTCCTTGCAGGCCAATGCCTCATCAAACGTTGCCTTGACAGCGTGCCCTGACTCGGGGGCTACGATGAAGCCCTCGGACTGGGCGAAGCTGTGCGCGGCTTCAAGGACCTCGTTCTGATGGTAGGCCGCTGCCTCCACGAATCCATCCTCCATCAGACGGCAGATGATGGGCGCCATGCCGTGATAGCGCAGCCCACCCGCGTGCGTGGGCGCCGGGACGAAATCGTGCCCGACGGTGTGCATCTTCGCCACCGGGCCCGTCTTCGCCGTGTCGCCCCAGTCGTAGGCGTATAGCCCTCGGGTGAGGCTCGGGCAGGCCGTGGATTCAACGTTGATCACGCGCATATCCGGCCTGCTGCCGTCTAGTTTGTCCTTAATGAAGGGCAGGAAGAGACCGGCGAAGTTGCTGCCGCCGCCCACGCAGCCGATGAGCACGTCCGGGTAGTCGCCGGCCATCTCCATCTGCTTCCGCGCCTCTAGGCCCACGATCGTCTGATGGAGCAGCACGAAGTTGACCACGCTGCCCAGTGAGTATTTCCAGCCGTCTCGCGTGACGGCGTACTCGATGGCCTCGCTGATGGCCATCCCGAGGCTGCCCGAGGTTTCGGGATCGATTTCGAGCATCCTGCGGCCAGCTTGCGTCTCCGAGCTGGGGCTGGGGACCACGTGCCCACCCCAGGTCTCCATCATGATGCGCCGATAGGGCTTCTGATGGTAGCTGATCGTGACCATGAAGACCTTGCATTCCAGGTCGAAGAGCTGCGCCGCGAACGAGAGGGCGCTGCCCCACTGACCGGCTCCGGTCTCCGTTGCCAAGCCCTTCAGCCCCTCCTCCCTGGCGTAGTAGCACTGCGCCACAGCTGTATTGGGCTTGTGGCTTCCGGGAGGACTCACACCCTCCCATTTGTAGTAGATTCGGGCCGGCGTGTCCAGAGCCTTCTCCCAGCGCACGGCTCGATACAGCGGGGAAGGGCGCCACATCCTGAGGACGTCCTGTACCTCCTCCGGGATTTCAATGTACCTCTCCTGGCTCATTTCCTGCTCAATGAGCGCCTGGGGGAAGACCGGTGCCAGATCATCCGGCTGCATCAGATCCAGCGTCACCGGGTGACGATAGGGGGGCGGCGGAGTCTTCATATCGGGCAGCACATTGTACCAGCGGGTCGGCATGTCCTTCTCTTCCAGGAAGTACTTGTATTGTGTCATCGTCGTCTCTCCTTATCTATCTGCGATTGTCGGTCGTTCTCAGCGCCGTGGCCCACGGCCATGGCGGCCGTTCTGAGGATCCGGCGGGCGCTGCGTGTGATCTCTCTGCTGCTCTGATTGCTCCTTCTCGAGCTCGGCATAAGGGACGTCTGCGCTGGATCGGGGCGGCGAATCTGCCTCAAAGGCCTCAAGGCGGCCGCGATTGACGAAGAACTGTTTGTACACCTGGTAGTGGCTGGTCTCCTCGTAGCTCACCTCCCTGATGGTTTCGGCGTCAAACGATAGAATCTGTGCACCGGGATACGCCATGAGGATGGGCGAGTGGGTGGCCATGATGAACTGGGCGTGCCCCTCGGCTTCCAACGCCTGGAGTAGCTTCAGGAAGCGGATCTGGCTCTGTGGTGACAAGGCGGCTTCCGGCTCGTCAAGCAGATACAGCCCCTTCACGCGGAAGCGACCCGAGAAGTAGCTCAGGATGCCCTCGCCGTGGGATAACACATTGAGAAGACGCCCCCCGTGGTACTTGATGCGCCCCGGATCGCAGAGCGCCAGGTCGTCCAAGAAGTCTGCCATATCTTGGAATGTCTCGGCCCGAAAAAGGGAGCCCGCCACACGGCCGTTGGTCCAGCCAACGTCGATGAAGTCCTTCAGACGGTCCTCGTAGGGGTTCTCGTGAGCCAGATGGCGTTTGGGCTTATCCCAGATATGGATGCCGCACTTCCGGGTGATAGCATCCAGTAGCGTTGACTTCCCGGACCCATTCTCCCCCACAAAGAAGGCGGTGGGCCTGTTGAACCGCAGTTCCGAAGTCCGCTGGAGGATAGGCAGGTTGAATGGATAGCGCTGCTCGGTGGGAAAGCGTTCGCTGTGGATTCGGACTTGATTGATGAACATGTCTATCTCCTCGCTCAACAAAATACGGGACCGGGCGGGAGCGCACCGCCCCCGCCAGTGGGTAGCGAATCAAGGGTGGGAAGGCCCATCGCCTCCTGCACCAGCACCATCGTCCTCGCCGATTCCTCTCGCATGCGTCGGTTGCCCGCGGCCAAGATGTCCTGTACCAGGCCGGGTTGCCCTTCGTAGCGGCCACGGCGCTCGCGAATGGGGTCGAGGAAGCGATTGATGGCTTTGGCCAGTCTTGTCTTCACCTCCACGTCGCCCACCTTCCCCTGCCGGTATCGCTCCTTGAGTTCGGCGACCTCCTGCTCATTATCGTTGAAGGCGTCGTGATAGATGAACACAGGGTTTCCTTCCACCCGGCCCGGAATGTCGGCGCGTACGCGTTGGGGATCGGTGTACATCGCGCGGACCTTCTCTTTCACTGTGGACGCATCATCGGAGAGGTAGATGACGTTGCCCCGGGACTTGCTCGCCTTCGCCTCGCCGTCGGTGCCCACGAGCATGTCTCCCAACACCGCCTCTGGCTCGGGGAAGACTCGACCGTACAGCCGATTGAAGGAGCGGGCGATTTCGCGCGTCACCTCTACGTGGGCTTCGTTGTCTCGAGAGACCGGCACAAGGTCTGCGCGGGGCAGGAGGATATCGGCTGCCTGGAGTACAGGGTAGCCAAGGAGGCCGAAAGGCAGCGATCCCAGATCGGCTTCGGCTGCCATCTGCTTGATGCTGGGAACGCGCTCCAGTCGCGGCACGCTAATGAGCATCTCGAAAAGGAGGTTCAACCGGTAGGTTCCTGGTATGGCGGACTGGACAAAGATAGTGCTCCGCTCTGGATCGATACCGACCGCTAGGTAGTCCAGGACGATCTCCTGGATGGCGTGCCTGATCTGCCGGATGTGTCGCTTCTCCGGACGCGTAGTGAGGACGTGGAGGTCAGCGATGATGAAGAAGCTCTCAAAGGTGTCCTGCATCAGCACTCGGTTCCTCAGACTGCCAACGTAGTGGCCCAGATGGAGGGGCCCTGTGGGCCGATCACCTGTCAACATGCGCTTGCCGCTCATCCTGTCTGCCTCATTCATCATACGGAGAGCTCCTTATCCATCTCACGCTGCAAGAACAACAAAAGAACGCCCACCCCTGGTCAGGGGCGAGCGTTCAATTCTGGACACCCGTGGTGCCACCCTGGTTAGGTGGCTCTTCGCCGCACCCAGAAAAAGAAAAACGCGCTATGAAAGCGCGTTCTGTGCGAAAAGCCAGCCTCACTCTGTAGCAGGTACGGTCCCTACGATAACTGGACGATACCCTCAGCCATGATAACGGTGGCGTCTCCGGCCCTACCTACTCCACACTCTGTTTCGGCGGGCAACTCCCGGGCCCATTCAACATCTTTGTCGGTATTGGGCTCACACCCTTGAGCTGTCTTGCACGCTCAAGCACCCAACTCTCTGAACCTAACGCCGATGCCTACTCTTCCCGATCGTCGTCTTTCTGCTCTGCAATTGTAGGACGAAGTATAGCACAAAGAGTTCTACTCGTCAAGCCCCAGGTGCGGCTTGAGTTCTTCCAATACGGCCTCCTTGGGACGGAAGCCGACAATGCGGGCCGCTTCCTCGCCGTCCTTGAACAGGATCAGGGTCGGAATGCCTCGGATGCCATAGCTGGCCGGCGTCTGCCGGTTGCTGTCCACATCCATCTTCGCTACGCGCAGCTGATCGCTATACTCACTGGCGATCTCCTCCACGACGGGCGCGACCATCTTGCACGGACCACACCACTCCGCCCAGAAGTCCACCAGCGTCGGTTCGTCAGCCCCCAGCACCGCATTCTCAAAGCTCGAATCGGTTACTTCCAAGAAGTCTGCCATCTATCCTCCCAACTAGCCATAGTATGTGAACACTAAGTCGCAAATCTCACTCCGAACTGCCCGCAGCCGGCATCAACGGGACTTGCTCAAGTCGTAGACAAACCTGACTACGAACAGATCCTCATTATCCACACCTGTGCCCTTTTGTCAAGCGCACGTTTCTGCTATAATCACCGCTTATGGATGAGTCCCCTTCTCTCAACATCGCCTCGGCGGTCACTCTGGGCGCGGCGCTGGTGTTGGCTCTGCCGTTTTTCCTGTGGCCGTCATCAACGGTATCTCCGACATCTCCGGTACACCCGCCCGCGAGCATCGCGGCAGAAGTGTGGGCGGTCACGGCGGATGGTGCGCCGGCGGATGTGCTAGTCCTTCTGCAGGAAGAGGCGGATCTGGCAGCCGCTCGGCAGCTGACGGACCGGGAGGAGCGAGTGCGGGCCGTCTATCATGAGCTCCGGACGACGGCGCTACGTTCCCAGGCCGGGTTGCGGGCGGAGCTTGAGGCCGCAGGTGTCGACTATCGGCCCTTCTACCTGGTGAACGCGATCGCTCTCCGCGCAGAGCGGGAGCTGCTGACGCAGCTGGTAGCGCGCCCAGAGGTCGTCAGGATCGTGGCCAACCCCAGCGTGCGGCAGGAATTGCCGCAGCCAGATCTGAATGGGCTTGAGCCACAGACGGCAGGAGGGGTCGAATGGAACGTGGCACAGATCAGGGCTGACGCCGTATGGGATCTGGGCTACAGCGGGGAGGGCATCGTGGTGGCCGGGCAGGACACCGGTTATGAATGGCAGCATCCCGCTCTCATCCAGGCCTATCGTGGGTACAACGGTGTCACCGCAACCCACGATTACAACTGGCACGATGCCATTCACCAGGGTGGTGGCGCGTGCGGTGTGGATTCACCCTACCCGTGCGACGACGGCCAGCATGGCACGCATACCATGGGGACGATGGTGGGGGATGACGGGGTCGGGAATCAGATCGGCGTCGCCCCGGGTGCCCAGTGGATCGGCTGCCGGAACATGGACGAGGGATGGGGTACGCCGGCTTCCTACATCGAGTGCTTTGAGTTCTTCCTGGCACCATATCCTGTGGGAGGTGATCCCTTCACAGAGGGCGAGCCGTCGCTGGCCCCCCATGTGATCAACAACTCCTGGACGTGCCCTCCGTATGAGGGGTGCGAGCCCGCGACTCTCCAGGCAGTGGTGGAGCACGTGCGGGCGGCGGGGATCATGGTAGTGGCGTCGGCGGGCAACAGCGGATCCAGCTGCAGTAGTGTGAAGCATCCGCCGGCCACCTACGACGCCGCCTTCTCGGTGGGTGCGACGGATCGGAGCGATGTGATTGCGGGATTCAGCGGCCGGGGCCCGGTGACCGTCGATGGCTGGGAACGGATGAAGCCCGATGTGTCGGCGCC
>CAZGSX010000130.1:0-5923 GCA_964528475.1 uncultured Anaerolineales bacterium | reverse complement strand
CGCTGTCGAAGCTCTCGAAGTGATAGTGCACAACGCCGTTGACGTCTAATCGTTTCATGCTTGCTTCCTGGCCGGCACTACGTCCCTGCGAACCGCTGCTCTAACGAAGCTTGGACATCCTCCATCGCGGCCTGCATGTGGGGATAGGCCAGCCAGACGGTCGCCCAACCGAAGAGCACCCCGGTGACCACGCGCATCGCCGGGGTCGTCTCATAGGCCTGGAGGGAGATGCTGGGGAAGATGAGGGGCAGCAGATACGAAAGGAATTGATAGCCCCCGTCAAGACCCATAGGCATCAAACCCAAGAGGATGTACGCCCACCACGGAAGAGGGCGGATGTCCCAGTGCCGCCGAAGCACGCCGTAAAGCAAGCCGAAGACGAGGATGGCCCCATAGATGGCAGCATCGCGCTGGCAGAAAGCCACCTTGTAGCCCAGGGCCTCGCTGCCGATGAAGCTGCTGGAGAAGGCATCGGTCACCTGATCCCCGGCCAGGGCCATCAACTCAGGAAGCCGGTAGGCCATCTTCGGGCCGAACAGAAACCAGGATCGCTGGGGCAACTGATGACACAGCGGGCTGTAGATGGCGTAAATGAGAAACGCAGCGCTCCGCGCACCCACGTGCATCAGGGTCGGGGCCACGAACGGTAGGGCCACATACACGAATGTCATGGTGTTGAAGAGGGCCAACCAACGTCTGGAAATCCAGAAGATGAGACGATCTGCAGCGACAACGAATCGGGCTCTCTCTGTTCTTGGTTGTGTATGCCCCTCCTGCTGGCGACGCCGCACGCCCTCCCCCGCCCCAGAGGTCATCGGGTGTATCAGATCCTCTCTCTTGGTCATTGGTGCTTCGGATTATACCATAAAGGTATCACTCGACAACGACTTCCTCAATGGTATAATCTGGTGCGCGCTTCGCGGTGCTGATTTCGGCCGTTTCGTCCCAGTGGAAGGAGCGACTGAGGTCACTGCTATGAAATGGATGGCCTGAGCATCGGGACTGTCACGACGTGCGGTCCTGACTTGAGCCTGTATGGACATTGTATGGATTTCCTGGAAACCTTGAATCCGCAACAAGAGAGAGCGGTGACGGCCCCGGCCGGCCCGATCTTGGTCCTGGCTGGACCTGGGAGTGGCAAGACGCGGGTCCTGACCTCGCGGGTCGCCTGGCTGGTGTTGGAGCATGACGTGCCGCCGTGGCAGGTGATGGCGGTCACTTTCACCAACAAGGCCGCTCGAGAGATGCGGGAGCGGTTGGAGGGCATGTTGGGCCCCGCGCGGGCTCGTAGCCTATCGCTGGGTACCTTTCACGCGACCTGTGCCCGGATCCTGCGTCGCGAGGCCGAGGCTGCAGGCATCTCCCGCGACTATGTCATCTGCGACACGGACGATCAGCGCCGGTTGGTCAAGCAGGCGCTCGACGACTTGAATCTGGATGACAAACGCTACCGCCCGCGGTCAATGTGCGCTGCCATCTCTGAGGCAAAGAGTGAGCTGATTCCGCCCGAGGGCTACACCTCTCGATCCTACTTCGGGGAGATTGTCAAGCGGGTCTATGAGCGATATCAGGCCTTGCTGGCCAGCAACGGCGGCCTGGACTTCGACGATCTGCTGATGGTCACCGCGATGATGTTCAAGAAGCGACCAGACGTCTTGGCGCAGTATCAGGAGCAGTATCGCCACCTTCTGGTGGACGAGTTCCAGGACACCAATCGGGCTCAGTATGTGCTGCTGCGGCAGCTCTCGGGACGGGATCACAACCTCTTCTGTGTCGCCGATGAAGATCAGTCGATCTATCGATGGCGCGGGGCTGACTACCGTAACATCCGTCGGCTGCGGGAGGATCACCCAGATATCAAGACCTTCTTGCTGGAGCGGAACTACCGCTCGACGCAGACCATCCTGGATGCCGCCCGGGCCGTCATCCGCCATAACCGCGATCGTGTCGACAAACAGCTCTTCACGGAGCGGGATGAGGGGCCGGATATCGTGGTTCACGAGGCCTACGACGAGGACGATGAGGCCCAGTTTGTGGTGGACACCATCGCCCGGCTGGTGGCCGAGGAGGGAAGAGACCCCGGCGAGTTCGCAGTGATGTACCGCACCAACGCTCAATCTCGCGCCCTCGAGGACGCCTTCGTGCAGACGGGTCTGCCTTACAAGCTGGTCGGGGCTACCCGATTCTACTCGCGGCGCGAGGTGAAGGATCTTCTCGCCTTCCTGCGCCTGATCCAGAATCCCGAGGATGACCTGAGCATGGAGCGCGTGATCAACGTGCCGCCCCGTAGCATCGGATCAAAGACGAAGATGGTATTGGAGGACGCCGCTAGGGAGACGGGGACCTCCGTCTATGAGGTGCTGACGCAGCTTCGGAAACCGGCCGCCGTCGGGCCCGACCTCTGGACGAGGGCAGAGAGGGCAGTGCTCGACTTCCTGGAGATGCTGGAGGGCTGGATGGCGGCGAGCGGTGAGCTGTCGGTGGCCGATTTGATCAGCCGTGTGCTGGAGGACACGGGTTACGCTGACTATCTGCGGGACGGCAGCGAGGAGGGCGAGGAACGTTGGGCCAACGTGATGGAGCTGCGCAACGTGGCAGCCGATTATACTGGGCACTCGCTGACCGAGTTCCTTACAGACGTGGCGCTGGTGTCCGACGTCGACAATTTGAGTGCCGACGTGGATGCGCCCACGCTCCTGACGCTGCACAGCGCCAAAGGATTGGAGTTCCCGGTGGTGTTCATCACCGGGATGGAGGAGGGGCTGCTTCCTCACAGCCGCTCCTTCGACGAGCCGGAGGAGATGGCGGAGGAGCGGCGCCTGGCCTACGTGGGCCTGACGAGGGCGGAGGATCGACTATTCCTGACTTATTCGTTCCGGCGGACGCGATACGGAAGCAGCGAGGCGACGATGCCCAGCCGCTTCCTCGAAGACATCCCCGGGGAGCTGACGACGGGCTCGTGGCGGCTGGCGGGCCAGAGCCCGCGGGAGCAGGAGACGAGCTGGGACCGACCAGGCGCGGGGCCCGTAGCGACCTTTGAGCACGCGCCCAATGAGCCTCGCTTCCGCGCCGGGCAGCGTGTGATGCACGACACCTTCGGCGAGGGGATGGTGCTGGAGAGCCGGCTGCAAGGGGACGACGAGATTGTGACGGTGAACTTCAAGGGGGACGGGGAGAAGCGTCTGATGGTCAGCTTCGCGCCGATGGAGGTTCTGCCAGAGCAATAGCCGGGCGTAAGCTTAGCCTGACATACAACGAGAGGCCATTGGAGTACTCCAATGGCCTCTCGTCTTACGCCTCAGGATCTCTCAGCCAAGTTGTTACGGTGTGATCTCGATGGCGCGCGGCTCATCGTCGATCAACGGGTCGATCGGGTTGGCCTCCGAAGTGTCCTGAGCGCGGGTCCAGTCGATCACAGGCTGACGCCACTGGATGCCGGTGTCGTATCCGTCGGGATCCTGGTCGCCGAACAGGAAGCCATCCCCTCCGGCATACATGAAGTCGTTGACCAGGACTGAGTACGTGTCCGTCGTGACGAGAGGTGAGCCGTTGGTCAGCGTCACGGCGTCGACCACTCTCACGCCGTCGTCCATGTGGTACGTATAGGTGATCCCAGCGATAGCGACATCCCCACAGCATTCCAGATTGTCGATGACCTCAGAGCCAGTGATCTCGCAGTCGACGATCCGGTTCTCGAACGGAAGCACGCCCACGATGTCGCCCACCGTGATATCCCCCGCTGGGATTCCAGCCCGGAACCCGCCCCAGTTGCTCATGGCCACGTCGGCTGTACCATAGGCCCAGAGCCAGGAGTCCATGACGTAGTTAAGCTGCTTCCACGATTGTCTGGGCATCCCGGTCTCCGTATACCCGATCACCTCGCCCATCACGTCCTCAACCTCGGCCTCCCAGTAGTCGGCGATGTCCTGGATCTCGGGATCCGGTGTCACCGGATTTCCTTCCTCGGTGACGTACTCATTCATCACCACATCCTGGGTGTAGTCCACCACCTCATAGGTCTCCGGGTCCACCACGAGCGCTGTCTTGCCATACGCCCGCCAGGCCCAGTGAGCCTCCATGATGAGCGTTTCGCCGACCCGACCCGTATAGGTGTCGTGGCAGTGACCACCCTGCATCAAGGTGATGTCCAAGTCAGCCACATCGGCCGCCAGGGGGATGAGGTTCTGGCTGCAGACGTGCGCCTGGACGATGATGAGGTCAGCCCCCTCGGCTCGCATCTTTGGAACCTCGCGCCGCAGCGCCTCCTCGTAGTCCCCAAAGGTGAGGTCGGTGATGTTCTTGGGATGGGTGGTCTGGGGCGTCTTGACGGTGCTCAAGCCGACGATGCCGACGTCGATGCCGTTGACCTCTTTGATGACGTACGGCGTCACGAAATCGGCGAGATCTGTGGTTCCGGAGTAGTAGATGTTCGCGGAGAGGAAGGGGAAGTCGGCCTCGGCGATTCGCTGGTTCAGGACGTCCCGGCCGAAGTCGAACTCGTGGTTCCCAATCACCGATACGTCGTAACCCATGGTGTTCATCACCTCCACCACCGGCTCACCTTCGAACCAGGTGGAGATCGATGGGCCTGTCCAGTTGTCCCCAGCGCTGAGCAAGAGGAAGCCGTCGGCTTCAGGCGAGTATCCCTCGTGCTGAGTGAGCCGGCCCATCAGGTTCGCCACGCCGCCCAGGGTAAGGGGCGAGCCGTATGGAACCTCAGTCTGTAGCCAGCCGTGTTCGTCGCTGGTGTGGAGGATCGTCACGTTCGGTATCGGCAAGAAGTCGCCAGGGGCGCCTGCTGGGAGGACGAACACGCCGAGATCCTGATTGTCCCCGTCTCCGGTGGCGAATGCCGACAGGATCTCACCCTCTTCAAGGGTGACGGGAAGTGGATCGATCAGAGTGGTGTCGCCCCCGGGAGTGGTGATCTTGAGATCATACTCGCCAGCGGGCACCGGGATGAAGTCGTTCACATCGCCGAAGTTTACGTCCTCCAGGATGGGTGTGCCGTCACGCAGGCGGACGTCCGCGGTCGCGTCACCCGCCGCAAAGGGCGCCAGGTGGCCCAGGCGCAGGTGGAACGTGCCGGGAGTCGGAGCCCTGAGATCGTCCTCCAGGGCCATGAGTGCCAGGTCCTGATTGACCCCGTCGCCCACAGCGATGGCGGTGTAGTACTTCCCCTGCTCCAGCTCAACCGTGGTCGAGATCGCGGAGGTCGTGCTACCATCCGGGTAGATCTCGACTAGATAGTCACCGGGATCCAGCGGAACGTAGCCGGTGGAATCACCGTACTGGACACCCGGCAGGACCGTCACCCCGTTGAGCGCGATGTCCACGCTGGCGTCCTCCGCGAACGGCGCGAGATGCGCCACCTGGACGAACGCATTGGGGATCTCGACGGGTTCGAAGTAAGCCTGTCCACCCTCTGCATTCCGGGGGTCGCCATTGTAGTCCACCAGCATGACCCCCTGTGGTTGGCTGTACGTATACCCACCCACATCCGCGATCCAGACTCCGGCCAGGGCCTCTTCATCTGCCGGGCCGGGGTCGTTCGTGATCCCCCAGTCGAACGGATAGTGGACGTAGTCGAAGCTGCCTCGCGGATTCACACTGACGCCGTCCTCGTCGAAGCCCACCAGTTGATAGTCGAAGCTCGGGGCGGACGGACCGAGATCCTGCCATACGGCCGGCAGATACCATTCCATGTAGGAGGCGTTGTAGTCAGTGTAGATCAGGTAGGGGCTGGCCAGATAGAGGTCGCCGGTGGCCAGATCTACCTGAAGAACGACCCACGTGTTGTCGTCATAGCCGGTACCGAACCAGCCATAGTTGAAGTTGAAGTTGACGTAGTCGTCCACTCCATCCTGGTCCGCATCGATGTAGAGATCGAACTCGGCGAAGTACGGCTGCGGTACGTGCCAGT
>CAZGSX010000129.1:4433-5944 GCA_964528475.1 uncultured Anaerolineales bacterium | reverse complement strand
AAGAAAATGCCCCGGAGAGGAGTCGAACCTCCACGCCCTTGCGGGCACAGGCCCTCAACCTGCCGCGTATGCCTATTCCGCCACCGGGGCTTGAGACGGTAGGTATTATACCTGCGACGCTTTGCTTGTCAACTGCCGGACGGGAACCGCTTCGAGAGCCAGGCGTCGCACGAGGGCAGCGACGCAACGGGAAGCGACCGTGGCTCGGTCGAGAGACGCGCGCGGGCAAACGGGAAGACGGAATGGAACGCAAGTGGCCATCCCCTGTACGGGCACTAACAGCGTGAGACGAAAAGACCAGTAGAATGGAAGGAGGGTGATCTCGTGAGAATCGTGCTTGATGCTATGGGATCGGACACCCATCCCGGTCCGGACGTTGCCGGTGCGGTCCTAGCTGCCCGTGAGTGGCCGCAAGATCAGATCATCCTGGTGGGACAAGCCGATGCCATCAACGGACAGCTCAGGGATCAAGACACCACCGGCGTGGAACTCCAGATTGTCGACGCACCTGAGGTCATCGAGATGGACGAGGAAGCCGCCTGGGCTGCGCGAGAGAAGCAAGCCTCGTCCATGCACGTGGGGCTGAGGCTCATTCAGGATGGCGAGGCCGACGCGTTCGTCAGCGCTGGGAACACGGGGGGTGTGCTGGCGGTGGCGACACTTCACACACTCAAGAGAATCCGAGGGGTACGGAGGCCAGCCCTGGCCGCCATCGTCCCACTGCCCGCGGGGCGCTTCGTGACGCTAGATATCGGGGCAAACGCTGACTGCAAGCCTGAGTACCTCCTCCAGTTTGCTGTGATGGGCTCGATCTACGCCCGGGCTGTGCTTGGATGCAGCAAGCCTCGCGTTGCCCTGCTGTCTAACGGGGAGGAACGGGGCAAGGGCAATCAGCTGGTGAAGGATACGACCAAGCTCCTGGAGCAGTCAGATCTTGCTTTTCAGGGCAACGTCGAGCCGAAGGAGGCGATGGCGGGCGTGGCAGACGTGGTAGTGCACGATGGATTCACGGGCAACGTGTTCATCAAGACGACGGAATCCACAGCCCGCATGCTGACCAAGCTCATCAAGGACGAGATTAAGGCGAGCCCGATCACGATGGTCGGCGGGGTGCTGGCCAGGCCAGCATTTCAACGCGTGGCGCGTCGGGTGGATCCCTTCGAGATAGGGGGAGGGCCACTACTGGGAGTCAACGGAGTGGTCATCGTGGCGCACGGGCGATCAGATGCCCGGGCACTGAAGAACGCCGTGGGTCAAGCCCGTCAAGCATTTCGGGGTAGCGTTGTCCAGGCCATTCGGGATGGCGTGAGTGGAGGAAGGTAGCTCAGAATGAAGGGATGCAAACGGGTGGTGGTGACCGGCTTGGGTGCCCTGACGCCTCTGGGGCTGTCACTGGATCGGACGTGGCAAGGTCTGCTGCGCGGGGAATCGGGTATCGGTCCTATCACGCAGTTTGACGCCTCCGAACTCCCGTCGCGCATCGCCGGGGAGCTGAAGGGATTTGATCCAAC
>CAZGSX010000129.1:0-4333 GCA_964528475.1 uncultured Anaerolineales bacterium | reverse complement strand
ACGCCTCCGAACTCCCGTCGCGCATCGCCGGGGAGCTGAAGGGATTTGATCCAACCGATTACATCGAGTACAAGGAGGCCCGACGCATGGCCCGTTGCTCACAGATTGCCGTGGCAGCGGCCCAACAGGCCGTCGACGACGCTGGCCTAAGGGTGCCGTTGCCGGAGGCTGAGCGAGTCGGCACGCTAATCGGCAGCGGCGTGGGTGGGTACGATCGAGCCATCGAGGGCGTGGATATCTACCGGGAGAAGGGCCTGCGGCGGGTCAACCCATTCCTGCCAATCTCGATGTTGATCAACATGCCATCCCACCATGTTAGCAGCTGGGCAGGCGCAAAGGGGCCGATAAGCACGGTCGTCGCCGCCTGCGCGACGGGGACGCAGGCTGTGGGCGAGGGAGCTGAACACATCCGGCGTGGCGACGCAGACGTGATGATCTGTGGTGGGGTGGACGCCATGATCCACTTCTCCCTGTTGGTAGGCTTCTGCACCATGCGCGCCCTATCCACCCGGAATGACGAGCCCGAGCGCGCCAGCCGCCCCTTCGACGCAGAACGGGACGGTTTCGTGCTCAGCGAGGGAGCAGCGGTGTTTGTCCTGGAGAGCGTTGAGCACGCGCTGGCACGAGGGGCACGCATTCTAGGGGAGGTACTGGGATACGCTTCCTCCTCGGACGCTTTCCACGTGGCACAGCCGGACCCCGAGGGCGAGGGCGCCTCTCGCGCTATGGCCTGGGCCCTCCAGGACGCGGGTGTGCGGCCCGGCGAGGTGGACTACATCAACGCCCACGGCAGCGCCACGCCCATCAGCGATCCCATCGAGACGCTGGCCATCAAGCGCGTCTTTGAGGATCACGCTCACGACGTGCCTATCAGCTCCACCAAGTCTATGCTTGGCCACCCAATGGGGGGAGCGGGAGCTATTGAAGCAGCAGTGTGTGTGCGCACCATCGAAAATGGGATCATCCATCCCACCGCAAACCTCGAGACCCCCGACCCGGATTGTGATCTGGACTATGTACCTGAGGGGGCACGGGAAGCGAACGTCAGCTTGGCGCTATCGAACTCATTCGGGCTGGGGGGACAGAACGCCTGCCTGGTCCTGGGAGCCTTCAAGGAGTAGACTCTATGCGCATTGTCCGCGACGAACGTCGCATCAAGATCCTCAGCTCCATTGGCCAATATGCGAGCCTCGGCGGGCTGTTGGTGCTCCTCATCGGCCTGGTGATCTCTTTCGTCAGGCCGGAGGCGACTTGGCCGCTGATCGGCAGCATGACCGTTGGCTTCACGCTGTCCGTCATCGGCGGGTTTTTCGTCGATCGATATGCCGGTTCACTGGCTCACCACAGGAGCCTGGAGGAGGTCCTGAAGGGGCTGGACTATCGTCACACGCTTCTGCAGTACGTGGTACCTGTCGACCACGTATTGCTCGAGCCCGGGGGATGCACCGTCTGCGTGGTGAAGAATCAGGGCGGCCGGGTTGTCTATGAAGACGGCGAGGACGGGGAGTGGGAGCACCACCAGCGCGGCAAGGTCTTCCGCCGGCTGGTGGGACAGGGAGGGGTGGGGCAGCCGGACCAGGAGGCACGGGAGCAGGTTGAAAGACTCCAGCAGTACCTAAGGGAGAACCTTGAGGGCCAAGGCGACACGGAAAGGATCCCTGTCCGCGGGGTTATCGTGTTCGTCAACGAGGATGTGGAACTAGAGGCTGAGGAATCACCGGTCCCAGCGTTCTACCGGAAGAAGGTGAAGGACTGGCTGCGCGGGCCCGGAAGCCTGAGGCCGCTCCCTGCTGACCTGCACGATAGGCTGACACAGGCTCTCGGCGCAGACCGGGACGCCGAGGAGACCGAGGAGAACGACACGGCGGACTAGGCGGCGTCGCGCCTCCTTCGAAGGCGTTGGACACGATCCCAGGGATGGAGCCCCTTCCTGGCACCAGGTGGAGACCACCATCCCCGAGGTTCACACCCGTTACCCTTTGATCACGCCCAGCGGCTCCAGCCTGGCGACCTTCAGCGCGATACCCAGTCCGTGCACCGTCTCGACCACGCGACTGACGTCCTTGTAGGCGAGAGGCGCCTCCTCCGCCAGGCCTTTCATGCTGGAGGCGCGCACAGCGATACCGCCTTCCTCAAGCTCATCTCGCAGATCGTGTCCCCAGACCTTCTTCCGTGCCGCTGTCCGGCTCATCGTCCGGCCAGCACCGTGGCAGGTGGAACCAAACGTCAGCTCCATCGCTTTCTCCTGACCCACCAGCACATACGATGCTGTGCCCATCGACCCAGGTACCAACACAGGCTGCCCGACGTCACGATACGCATCCGGCACCTCTTCGTGCCCCGGCGGGAAGCAACGCGTGGCCCCCTTGCGGTGGACGCATAGCTTCTTGGACTGGCCATTCAGTTGGTGATGTTCGAACTTGGCGATGTTGTGGGCAACGTCGTAGATCTGTCTGAGATCGAAGTCGCGCACCTTGCCAGCCAAAACGCGCTCGAAGGCCTCCCTGGCCCCCGTGGCCAGTACCTGCCGATTGACGAAGGCATAGTTCACCGCGCAGGCCATTGCGCCGTAATAGGCCTGCCCCTCCGGGGAGTCGATGGGCGCGCAGACCAGCTGTCGACTTGGCAGGTGGATGTCGTATTTCTTCACGGCGGACTGAAGGCTTTTCACATAGTCATCGCACACCTGATGTCCAAAGCCACGTGACCCACAATGGATCTGGACGACGATCTGCCCCTCGCGCAGACCAAAGGCATCGGCGACTTCAGGGGCGTATATGCTTCGCACGACATCGAGCTCAAGGAAGTGGTTACCGGATCCAAGGGAGCCAACCTGGCTGAGCCCACGCTCCTTGGCGCGATTACCCACCTTGCTTGGATCAGCTCCGGGGAGGGAGCCGTGCTCCTCGGTATGCTCAACATCCTCGCGGCGAGCCAGCCCCTGCTTCAGCGCCCAGGAACTTCCCTCACTGAGCAGCTGATCGAGCTCTCTCTGATTGACGCGAACGCGACCATCGCCGCCCAGCCCGCTGGGGCAGGCCTGATAGAGAGCGTCCATCAAATCATCTCGATAAGGCTCCACCTCCTGCCAGTCAAGAGCCGACGCCAACAACCGGACCCCGCAGTTAATGTCGTAGCCCACGCCCCCCGGGGAGATCACGCCCGATTGGGCGTCGATACCCGCCACGCCCCCAATGGGAAACCCATAGCCCTGGTGCATGTCGGGCAATGCCATCGCGTACTTGACAATCCCCGGGAGTGTGGCTGTGTTGATCAGCTGCTCAACCGTGCGATCTCCAAAGGCAGCATCAAAGAGCTCCGCATCGGCAAAGAGCCGCACAGGCACCCGCATGTCATCTCGATGCTCCTTGGATAGCTCCCAGGTGTATGCGTCGATGCGCTGAAAATCCTGCTTGCTGGCCATAATCTCCTCCCTTCACAACATCGTACGTCGCTGACGGCGCCCTGTTCGAGCTACACATCGAACACCACGACCGTCTGGAACCCTTCCTCCGTCTCTCTTATAGCCAACTCGCTGAAGGTGACCGCTTTAATGTGCGCCCCGTGCTCCTCGATCGCCCCTCCGCGAGCCACCGCCTGTAGGACAGTGGGGGTGACCTTCTGGATATCGAACTCGACGAAGACGGCGTCCTCACGCTCGCCCAGATAGAGGAGTTCACTGAGCCATTCGACGAGCAGGAGCTCGACATCGGCAGCCTGCAGATCGACCTCCTCCTCCATGGTGACGTCAACACCATCCACGTCCGCCAGCTGACAGGCCATCGCATAGGCAGCGTTGGCGAATAGGTCAGCCAGCGTACGACCCCAGACGCGGACGGCGATGTCCGCCGTATGCTCGATCTCCTCAAACGTTGGTCCACTCATACACCTATGCTAACACAGGCTGACAGATAATCAAGTGTGCAGCCATCGGATGCGCCTAGTAGATTGATCGGCGTTGGACTACAACCCGCGAGTAGACGGAGGTCCGCACTGGTCTTCAGGTGCATGACGCATGGACACGCAGGTCCCAATCCCCCCAACGCGATAGAGCATTCATCACCCTTCTTGTCGCCCAGAGCGCGTGCCCAGCACGACGCTTCCACAGGTTCCCTTACCTGTCGCCTTGCAGGTGACAGTTACCTGCGAACGACTCGGTCTTGACTCCTGGATGCTCCGTGCTATCATGGACTTGACCAAACACATCACGATCTTCAGCACCTCCCAAAAGAGTTGCCACGCGGGCGAGTCATGGACACCGGAGGACCAGGCCGGACGGCCACACAGGACGATCGCGGAATGGAGGTCAGCCTGCTGGGGCCTCCCAGGGTCT
>CAZGSX010000128.1:0-6048 GCA_964528475.1 uncultured Anaerolineales bacterium | reverse complement strand
CCGCTGGAAACCCCGGCGGCAGTGAGCTATCAATGTCTAAGGGCCAGCTCTCTGGTTGTTGGCTGGCGGCGATCAGCCGATCGAGGAGCGGGTTGTATGAGCGCGGGCGTTCGACCGGAGATGCATGTCCGGTGTTCTCCACAGCGGCGAACTGGGCGTTCGGGAGCTGACGCACCGCCTCACGGGCGACCTGGATGGGCACCACTTGGTCGGCTGGGCCGTGGGTGACCAGGACCGGCACCTGGATATCCTCCAGATCCTGGCGGCCGTCGTAGCCCCAGAAGGCCTCGATGACCATCTTCCAGGCTCACCTACGCGTGGGCCAGGGATTTGCCTTCAGCATCTCATCGACGACCCACATCGGTGTATCGGGGTGGAAACCAAGCTACTTGGCGAATCGCCGGAGCAGCCAGTGAGGAGGAGGAACGGCATACAGTCGAAGGGCAAGAACCGCCTTCAATACTGGATACTTCGCTTTGGGTGTCAGCTCGTGCGATCCGCCGTCGATCAGGAACAGCCTGTTCACCGGGTACAGCTTTGCGTACTCCAGCGCCAGGGCGGTTCCGTAGCTCCATCCCGCCAGAATCGGACGTTCGATCTTCAGCGCATCAAGCAGCCGGCTCAGGTCACCGACATGCTCATAGAACGCGTGGTCGGGCCTGTCGTCGGAGTTCCCATTCCCGGCGAACGAGTAGCTTACCACCTTTCGTGACCCAGCCAGGTGAACCAGGTGCGGATACGGATCCCAGAGTTTGTCCAGGCCGCCATGGAGGAAGACGACGCACCGCGGGTCCCCCGCGACGTGAAGAATGTCCAACCTCAGCCCAGGTGCAACCTCGAACAGTCTCGGAGATGGAAGCTGTTTCCTCGCCTCATCGAAGCGCATGAGGCTCACTGCTGGCTTTCGCTCCCAGGCTCGCGTCTTGGCGTTGTGAGCCGCCTGCTCTCCTGGGACCGAGCAAAGATCAGTTTGACCAGCCCTCCCGCAGCCAGCTCCTCGACCTGCTCGATCTGCAGTCCTGCCTTCTTGACATTTTCGACCGTCCGGCGATTGATGTGTGGCCCCATCAACCTCAGCACCACCGGGTCGAAGAGGTCCATCAAGGGACCGATCACCGGAGCGTTCAGGCGCACGTGCTCAAGCAAGACAATCTGTCCTCCCGGCTTGACCACTCGATTCACCTCTTCCAGCCCTCGCACCGCGTCCGGGACCGAGCAGAAGACGAACGTCGCCGCAGCCGCGTCAAACGCGCCATCCGGGAAACCCAGGCGCTCGGCGTCCATCTGAGCCAGTCCGACGTCGGCCTCCAGATCCTCGATCTGTCGAGCGGATCGCGCCGCGATGCGATCCGCCGCGCGCTTCAGCATCGGGGCGCTGATGTCGATGCCTGCGACCCACACACGTGCCGGATGGTAGGGGACATTCTTGCCGGTCCCCACGCCCACCTCGAGAACGCGCTCTCCCTCGATGTGATCCCAGAGTTTGCTCCGCCAGTGTCGGAAGGCGAGACGTTCGACGCCCACCTCCATGGCGTCATAGATTGGCGCGATGCGATCGTATCGGGCCTGGGCTTTCTTCCTCCTGTCCTGACTCACCGTCAATCCAGGCTTCTCAGGAAGTCGACCAGGTCGTTCACATCGGCGTCGCTCATCGACCATTCGGGCATCGGCCACTCCAGCGGCTCGCCGCTGGGGTCCACGCTCTCCGTGATGGCTCGCTTGATCGTCTCCTCGGTGTAGGGAGGATGTCCCTCCTCGCCCTCTTCCTCGTGACCGCCGTGCTCTTCCGACGGCAGGGTCTCATAGCGGATGTCGGGAACCTCGATGACCCGCATCATCATCTGAACGTCACCTCCGCGACCGTCGGGCCCGTGACAGGACGCGCAGGTCATTCTCGAGCCTCGCATTCGCCCCATCCCAAGCCCCATATCGGGCGTGATCCGGGTCCCGTGCTGGCTGGTGCCTGTGAAGTAGATCTGAGCACCATTTGACTCGAATCTCCACGCGTTGACTATCCCCAGAGGCCCTTTGATCGTCACCACACTGGCACGCAGCGCGTCTGTCACCCGCTCCTGGGCAAAAGCGATGCCCAGCGAGAGCCCAAACATCAACACAGTGATCGTCACTGCGGCGACGACGAAGACGACAAATGCTGCCAGACGCCCTGCGACCTCTGACTACCCGCCAGCCTGGTGGATGGCCGTTACCCCTCTTCGCCCATCCTCCTTTCCCTCGAGCCCCATCGTCCTCGCCGGACACCGGCTTTGGCGGTCCAGTCTGCCTCGAGCACGTTGTCCTACTCAAGGCACCAGGCATTTGGCGTGCACGTACCTTTCAGGGGACGTATTATACCGCGCTGGTGGATCAACAGAAGCTGGAATCCGTTTGCATAGGGGGGCACGGTTGGGGTAGAGTTGGGATGGGAGGCGCGGATCAGGTCTCCTCGTCCAGAAAGAGGACGTAGCGGACGAGCTGAGTGCTGTCGGCCCGGCCGCCCAGCGAGCCCGCCAGGAGTCCCACGGCCGCCACGAACATGCTCAACTTCACGTGATCGATGACGCGCACGGCCGGATCGACCGTGGGCCACGTGCTCATCAGGCGTCGAGGGAAGATGGTGACCGTCGATGCGTATGTGACCGCGAAGAAGATGCCGTAAAGGACGACCATCGTCGCCAGCAGACTGAGAAGCGCGGACGCCGTCGTGACGACAATCGACTCGGCGATCCGCCTTCTCCTCGTCAGCACGGCCGCGAAGGCAAACGCCCGGTAAAGCACCGTCGTCGCCCCGCCCAGAGCGATGAGCGCGAAGATGATCAATTGGCCCAGCTCGACTGTGCTGGCGACGTCCCAGATCTCGGAAGTGAAGAAGAGAACGATGATCACCGAGAAAGCCGCGGCCAGCATCGTGGGAAGCTGCCGGATCAGTTTGAAGGGGTTGGCCCGGATCACTGTTTGCAGGATCACGTGCCAGTCTTGGTATACTTGTCGCAAGATAAACCGCAGCCGGTTGTCGTCCTCGAGCGCGTCGCGCGCCTCCCGGGGCAGAATCCGCCGCATATGCTCCCGCTGTTCTGGCGTCACCTCTTCCATATGTTCCAGATCCTCCACCGAGGTGAAATCGTACATGGCGTTCGTCGGCTCTGGGTGATGCTCCAGGTTCAGGAGGTGACCCACGGTGTGGAGCATCAGACCCGCCAGCCGCCGGCTCGTCTTCTCTGGCGCGGGGTCGTCGCCCCAGAACGAAGGCGAGAGCCGGTTCGTCGAGAGGATGCCGATGTTCATCAGTCGGCTGGGAAAGGCCAGGGCGTACGACAGGGTCGGTGCCGCCAGGTCGCCCTCGGAGACGACGAGTAGGAACGGAAGCCGCCGCTCCAGCTTCTCCGTCAGACCCAGGCGCAGGAAATCGAACGGCGAGTACGTGCCCGCCGTGGGCACCAGGCGTGGTCCGGCGAACTCGAAGACCGTGATCCCCAGACCCAGCTCTTCGCTCAGGACACCCTGCAGCGTCTCCACCGCGGCGTCGACCGTGCGGCCAAAGTTCGCCGACGACTTCCCCTCAACCGAGGTCTTCATCACGCCGACCGTATACCGAGCGGGCGACGTCTGCTTCTCTCCCTCCGCTTTTCCGTGCAGGCCTACCTCCGTCGTTTCGACTCTTAGCTTAGATTCAACAGTTCGCGAAATCTCATTGGCTTCGGCAGCCAGACTGGCGGTTGAAGTCACATTTACTCTCCGGAAGCCCGTCTCCGCGAGCTGCAGAGCAGTTGGCGAAGGCCAGGCGCGGTTTCAACTGCTCGCCAGCACCGACTTCTTGAAATTGTTGAACATCCAGAATGCCTTCTTCCCCACGACCGCGTCCCGTCGCATGCCCACCTCGCTCGCCGGCACAGCTACCGCAGACGCCGACCTTCCGGGGCGCTCGACGGGCGAAGAAGCTGAATTGCAGAGCTGACGTTCGTTCCGGATGTGCCTACAGCCAGCCCAATGGTACAGCTTCTCATCCGCCGTCCAGAATTCGCAGTCATGAAGCCGGGCGTGGGCCAGCTAGGCTGTGTCATAGGCCCGTGGTCAGTTGAACCGCTTGGCGAGCTCCGCACGGCGTTTGGTCTCTTCGTCGGTATGAACCTGGATACGCTCCTTGATCATCGCTCTAACCTCCAAGGAAGATCATATCACCGTAAAACCATGGTGTCAACACAACGGGGCTGGTGTTTCCTTAAGCGCAACCTTTCGCCCCGGCCCTCTCGGCCTGTCCTGAGTCCCTCGACTCCCGTCCGGGTAAACTCCGTGGATGGTGTCCTGGCCGAAAAGCACAGTCCGCCGCTAGCTGAGGATGTCGTGGCCTTGGTCAAGCAGATGGCGAAGCAGAACGCTACCTGGGGAGCGGAACGGATCCGGGGAGAACTAAGCAGATCTGGCGTTGAGCTCAGCAAGAGCTCGATCTCGAGGATTATGGCAGGTGTCCGCAGCCATCGGGTCTCGAAACAGACCCGGGCCACGTTCCGGCGTAACCACGCCAGCGAGATCTGGGCTTGTGACATCCTGCAGCCCTACGATCTCTTGTTCCTTGCGGTTACTCGGCAGTATCCGACGGGAGTGTCTCGATCACTTCGTGATTCTGAACCAGCGATATGTACGTCGGCCGGTCGAGGAGTACAAGGACAAGGCGTACTTCGACCAGGCTCGGCCTCATCAGGGCATCGAGCGGCGCGTACGGTGTCGAGCGGAGCGCTTGAAGGCACCACCCGTCACTGCAACGCTCTCATCGCGGCCGGTGCTTAACGGCCTTGCACCACGGTTACTCCTGGCTGGAAGCGCGCAGCGCTGAGCAGAATTAAGCCCACTTCTCAACCCGCCACTGATTGACAGCCCGGATAGCCAGCAGCCCGGCGGCGGGCGCTCCGCGAACCGGGCCGGGTTGGCACACCTGACGTGGTCAACCGGAGTCCACCGCCACCCCGGATCTGCGAGAACAGGGATGCTCGTGCAAACCCGTTCGCTGATCCCCCACCGAATGCGCTGTACGATGCTAGAGTCCGCGCCCTCCGTGGTCAACCGCTTGGGACGGATGGACTTTTCAGCCAGGACAGGCCCAGGACGCTGGCCCGCGCGGAGTGCGCTGCCTCCACCAAGACCTTGTGGGGTGGCGCAGGTCCCGAAGGTCTTGAGCGTCTTCATGGCCAATAGGGCGGCGGAAGAGATCTCACGCCGCCCCACCCCCCAACGGGAAGGCTGGGCCGCCCGGCTATTCCGTTACGTCCCTTCACCCCCGGCCAACCACGGACGGCCGGTACGACCGGACTAGACCTCTTTCAGCTTCAGGGGCGCGTCACAGCAGACGAACTCGCAGGGTCCGCACTCACACGCCTCCTGGTCGCCGCAATCCTCTTCACACTCGTTGACGACTTTGAGCTCGAGGCCACATCCTTCGCAGAAGTAGATCTGTCCCAGCTTCATCTCGTCACAATGCACCATGGTTGCCTCCTTTGGTAAGTAGATCTCCGCATTTTCTTGCTCCAGACCGTATTGTACCATCGTGACGATGAAACCGCACGTGGTGCCTCGAACCAATGCCTGGTGCTCGCGCGCAACTGTCCTGGCCGAGAAGTACACCCGTTCTACAACTGTGTGCCAATGCCCTGCTCTGTCCTACAATCCTAGCGTCCAGACCATACACAGAAAGGATGGTTATGAGCCTTCTTCATCAACGCGTGAACTCTGTGCGTCAGGCTGTCAAACAGCGACTCCGGCAGTGGACAAAGCCTGAAAACCATGCTCAAATCCTGAACGCGGCTCTAGGCCTCACCCGCTGTAGATCAGAGCTCGTGAGGGAGAATGCCCTGCTTCGTCAGCAGCTCATCGTGCCTGAGCGCCAGATCACACGCCCCCAGCGTGCCAAGCTCGCGAATGCGAGCCCCAAGCCGCGAGCTCTGAGCCGCTCACCTGGCGCGATCGGACCCTCATCGTTTTCCTGGCAAGCAAGCTGCGCCGGTGGAAGGAGGCACTGTTCATTGTACAGCCTGACACCGTGTTGCGCTGGCATCGCGA
>CAZGSX010000127.1:0-6078 GCA_964528475.1 uncultured Anaerolineales bacterium | reverse complement strand
CCACCACCTGGGTGTTGATGTCCTCACCGCATTCGGTCACGTGGGCGTCGAACTCGATCACGACCCTCTCGCTCGGTCTGAGCGTCCATTCCCCGAGATCCCATACGAACTCCTTGGGCGCTACTTCCGTGGGCTCCCAGGGCTTCCCGTTGACGGTAGCGTTGTCGCGGTACTCCAGACTCGGCGGCAGCAGGTCCGAAGCGACGATCTGCGAGAGCGGGCAGCCGATGCCGTTGTTATGGATGGTGCATCGGAATCTCACCGTATCGCTGATAACGGCGGTGATCTCGTCCACCCAGGTCCCGAAGACGTTGGTCACCAGCTCCTTGACTGCCTTGGGGATCTCGCCGGCGTCCGACAGAGCGTAGTAGGCGCCGCCGGTCTTGTAGGCCATGTACTTGAAGCTCTTCTCGGCATCTCCGCCTGGAGTCGAGCTGTCGACGGAGAGGACGATCACGTCGTTGGCTGCCAGCTGAGCGACCACCGACTCGAAGTTTAGATCGTCCCTGGTGCCAGCTACCTCGTCCGGCCCGGGGTCGCCGCCGTAGCTAGTGGCGTAGAAGTCGCAGTCGTGGGTGGGGGCATCCCCGAACATGATCACGATCTTGGTCGCATCCGCCCTCCAGCCGACGTCGGCGACGTCGTTCACACCCAGCTCCCACAGCGCCCGCGAGTAGTCCTCCGCCTCATCCTTACCATGCCCCAACGTTAGAGCGTTGATAGCGCTCTGTACCGCGGGGATATCGGTGGTCAGGGCCTGGTCCAGCAGGTAAGGCCAGTCTGGGACCGTCGGGTCACCATACTGCCCGCTGTAGCCGCAGTAGTCGGTGTAGTAATTGGGATAGTCGGAGAAAGAGGCCAACCCAAACTGCGAATCGGCGATCACCGCCCGTATGTCGTTCATGAGGTTCGTGGCGCTCGCCTTCACCTCGTCAATCTCATCCCCCATGCTCCCGGTGGCGTCAAAGGCGAACACGACGTCGACCGGTGTGATCACTTCCTCGGCCGGTTGCCAGACCTGCTTCTCGACGTCGATGCTCGGCTGGCAGGGCACCAGGACGGTTGCGGTGTCCGAGGCGGAGACGACCTCATCGCAGCCGACAGCTTCGACCACCTGCTTGTTGATGTCCTCGCCGCATTCGGTCACGTGGGCATCGAACGCGATCACGACCCTCTCGCTCGGTCTGAGCGTCCAGTCCCCGAGATCCCATACGAACTCCTTGGGCGCTACTTCCGTGGGCTCCCAGGGCTTCCCGTTGACGGTGGCGTTGTCGCGGTACTCTAGGCTCGGCGGCAGCAGATCCGAAGCGACGATCTGCGACAGCGGGCAGCCGATGCCGTTGTTGTGGATGGTGCAGCGGAACCTGACGGTGTCGCTGATGACGGCCGTAATCTCGTCTACCCACGTTCCGAAGACGCTAGTGACCAGCTCCTTAACCGCCCCGGGAATCTCACCCGCGTCAGAGAGCGGGTAGTAGGCGCCGCCGGTTTTGTAGGCCATGTACTTGAAGCTCTTCTCCGCATCCCCGCCGGGCTCGTTTGAACTGTCGACGGAGAGGACGATCACGTCGTTGGCCGCCAGCTGAGCGACCACCGACTCGAAGTTCAGGTCGTCTCCTGTGCCGGCTGCCCCATCTACCCCGGGATCGCCGCCGTAGCTGGTGGCGTAGAAGTCGCAGTCGTGGGTGGGGGCATCCCCGAACATGATCACGATCTTGGTCGCATCCGCCCTCCAGCCGATGTCGGCGACGTCGTTCACGCCCAGCTCCCACAGGGCCCGCGCGTAGTCCTCCGGGATATCAGCCCCGTTACCTAGTGACAGGCTGCCGATGGCTCCTTGCACCGCGGCGATGTTGGTGGTGAGCCCCTGATCAAGCCGGTAGGGCCAGTCTGGCACACTAGCCAAGCCGTACTGGTTGCTGTAGCCGCAGTAGTCGGCATAGAACTGTGGATAGTCCGCGAAGGAAGCCAGCCCAAACTGCGAATCGGCGATCACCGCCCGTATATCGCTCATGATGTGGGCCGCGTTTTCCTTCACCTCGTCGATCTCGTCTCCCATGCTCGCGGTGGCATCGAAGGCGAACATCACGTCCACCGGCGTGACCACTTCCTCGGCCGGCTGCCAGACCTGCTTCTCCACCTCGATGCTCGGCTCGCAGGGCACGAGAACCGTCGCTGTGTCGGAGGCCGAGACGACCTGATCGCAGCCCACAGCTTCGACCACCTGGTTGTTCACGTCGTCTCCGCATTCGGTGACGTGCGCGTCGAACTCGATCTCGATTGTGTCGCTCGGGTTCAGAATCCAGTCCCCAAGATCCCATCTGAATGTCTTGTCGTCGATCCGTTCGGGCTCCCACGGCACGCCGTTGACGGTGGCGTTGTCGCGGTACTCCAGGCTCGGCGGCAGCAGGTCCGAAGCGACGATCTGCGAGAGCGGGCAACAAGTCCCATTGTTGTGGATGGTACAGCGGAACCTGACAGTGTCGCTGATGACGGCCGTGATCTCGTTCACCCAGGTCCCAAAGACTTTGGTGACCAGCTCTTCAACCGCCTTGGGGATGTCACCTGCATCCGAGAGCGGGTAGTAGCCGCCCCCTGTCTGGTACGCCATGTACTTGAAGCTCTTCTCGGCAACTCCGCCTGGAACCGAGCTGTCGACGGAGAGGACGGTCACGTCATTGGCGACCAGCTGAGCGACCACCGACTCGAAGTCCAGATCGTCTACTGTGTTGGCTAACCCGTCCGGTCCGGGGTCGCCGCCGTAGCTGGTGGCGTAGAAGTCGCAATCGTGGGTGGGGGCATCCCCGAACATGATCACGATCTTGGTCGCATCGGCCCTCCAGCCGACGTCGGCGACGTCGTTCACGCCCAGCTCCCACAGCGCCCGCGTGTAGTCCTCTGGTAGGTCAGCGCCATTACCTAGCGCCAGACTCCCGATGGCTCCCTGCACAGTGGCGATGTTGGGGGTGAGCGCCTGATCCAACCGGTACGGCCAGTCGCTGGAAATCCCATATTGGTTACTGTAGCCGCAGTAGTCGGTATAGCCCTGGGGATAGTCCGCGAACGAGGCCAGCCCGAACCTGGAGTCAGCGATCACCGCCCGTATGTCGCTCATGATCTGTGCGGCGCTTTCCTTCACCTCGTCGATCTCGTCTCCCATACTCCCGGTCGCATCAAAGACGAACATGATGTCCACCGGTTCGATCACCACCTCGGCCTCTTTCAAGACTTGCTTCTCTACCTCGATGCTCGGCTCGCACGGCGGGCCGATGGAGAAGGCGTCAAGTCCCAGGAAGTCAGCGACTGGGTAGCAGGGCGAGATCAGGTCCAGATTGGTCCACTCCACCCAGTCGCCTTTGAGAAGCACGTCCCCGTCGGTGAAGCTCCGCTCGCCGTGATAGAGGATCTCGGTGGAGAACCTCAGGGGCTGCTCACGGTCGCTGCGGTCGCCGCCCACCGCGTCGAGGCCGAAGTCCACGCCGCGATCCAGCCAGCCCGCCGGCACATCGGGCGGCAGCAGGTCATACTGCTCTTCCACGACGGTGCCGCTCACGGCCGACAGGAGGTCGCCGTCCAGAAATTGGGGGTTCTCCAGGGGCGGTGGGGTTCCCTCAGTGGAGAACCAGAGATCGAGCCCCGCCTCCTTGAGCATCTCGGCCAGCCGCTGTGGGTCGGCTAGCCACTCCTTTCGCGTCAGTTCACTCGCATTCATGAGGAAATCCGCTACGACCTCCTGAGGACCCACGAAGTAGACACCATCCAAACCCATGTCGTAGCTAATCCCGAAGGCCCACAGCAACGCCTGGTTGGGGATGGCTGTTCCGTTCGTCGCCAACAGATCGCCAGCGGTGAACTGCCCGTTGGGATCGTCCAGCTCGGTGGAGAAGGCCACCAGCTCGGTATCCACGTCGATCACGTCGGCTGCGTCGAGGCCTAGATCTACCTGCACTTTGAAAGGCTGCAACAGTTCCCAGTTTCGGGCGCAGATCTCGCAGCCCGCCCCCAGCAGGTCACCATCGGAGATGATTGGATTCCCGTCCGCCGGCTCCGGGGCGTAGGTGACGAATTCCTCCTCGGTGGAGAAGGCTCGCTCTCTACACGCTGTCATCGGTGACTGCTCAACGTGATACGGGCTGGTCCCCTCCACCTCGGGGTCGGCGAAAGCGGTGCAGCCAAAGGGGAACAAGTCACACCGGATGTCCCGATATTCATCGCTTATCGATGTCGCATGTGCCGCCTGCTTCACTGGTGGCACAACAGCGGTCGGTTCTTCTGCTCGTCTAGCGACGACGGGGGCGCTCTCGGAGGGAGTGCGAAGACTCCCGATCGCCTCCGCTTCTTCCTGCCCGACGGCCAAAAACAGCGCATCCAGACCCAGGTCGTCTGCCAAAGGCTCGAAGCATCCCGTTAGATTCTTGTTGGTACCGATCGGGCCGATGCCCAGCCAAAGCACGTCGCCGTCCGTGAAGGCAGGTTCGCCCGTGAAGAGGATTTCGGTTGAGAAGTAGATAAGCTCCTGGCTGCCAGCCCGGTCGGCGGTGGCGGCGTCCAGCCCAAAATCGACCCCCCGGCGCGGAATCCCTGCGGGCACCGAAGGAAGCAGGAGGACGTCGTTTCCCGCAACGATGGTACCACTCCGCACCGAGAGCAGGTCACCGTCGAGGAAGAGGGGATCTTCGGGCCAGGGGGCGGTGCCCTCGGTGGAGAAGAGGATGTCGATCTTGTACTCCTCCAGCATGCCAGACAGCATCTCGGGCACATTGAGCCACTGCTCCCGACCTACGCCGGAAGCATAGGCAAGGAACGCGTTGATGCCGTCTAGAGTTCCGACGAAGTGCACCGCATCCAGACCCAGGTCGACTTTTGTCGGAAGGTCGAACTGGTACAGGAGAGCGAGGTTGGGGATCACAGCCCCGTGCGTCGTCAGCAGGTCGCCGGCCTTGAAGGCGCCGCGAGGGTGATCCAGTTCGGTCGAGAAAGCCACCAGGCCACTGTCGACGTTGATGACGTCTGCTGCGTCGAGGCCGAGATCCTCAGTCACCTCGAAGACCTTCAGCAGCTCCCGGTTTCGGCGGCAGACGACGCAATTCGCGCCCAGAAGATCCCCGTCCGAGATCAGGTGGTTACCATCCCACGGCTCTGGCCCGTGCGTTATGAAGTCCTCCTCGGTGGAGAAGGCGATCTCCGCACAGGCTGCCATTGGGTCGGCAGCCTCTTCTCCCAATATGGGGCTCGTGGACCCGATCAGAATCATAACCAGCAGCCCTACCAGCCCCAGAATACGCCTAGTCCTAGCCATTTCCAGCCTCCTTTCTGCGGCTAGTTTCCCAATTTGGTGGCTTTCGGAAGCCACAACAACCGTTGCTGGTGCTTACGACCTTGTACGCCAGCCATCGGGAACGGACGTCCAGCGAGTGACCGGCGCGATAAGATAGGACCACTCCCCGCCATTCGGGGGCTATGCCGCTGCTCGGCGTCGTTGCAGAGCCGCGTGATCCGATACGTGTACTGGGTCGGCGGCGCCCTCCGCGCGCCAACCCCAACCTGATCGTCGCATCGAAGCTTCACCGCTGGTTCAGAACCATCCTCCCGGTCCCCCCGTCGCCTGCCTCTTGGCGCAAGAACGCCACCAGCTCGTCCAAGCTGCTGAAGTTCCACCGCTCCCCAGTCTGGATGTGCTCGACCTCGCTTTTCCAGTCAACGGGCCGCTTGTCCAGACCAGCGCTTTCCTCACGCCACAGCCGGATGAGGAAGGAAGCGTACTGGATCGATGGTGCCATGGACGCTCGCTATCCTTCGCTCCGGATCTCGTCTCCGTCGTCGAGATCGTCGAGCACGATCCTCGCGCGACCCGCGAGGTACCTCAAGGGCAGTGCGCTAGCCCGCACCCCAATTGCGCCGGAACTCCTCACCAGTGTCGAACAGGAAATCCTTCACCCCGAGCACCCTGCCGCCCCGGAAGGTCACCACCGATACGCCGCTGTTCTCACCAGATCGTCCCTCTTGGTTCGTGAGCCGGACATCCCAATGGACGGCGATCACGTTGTTGCCTGCAACATTAAAGGTGTCTCGGACGCA
>CAZGSX010000126.1:0-6181 GCA_964528475.1 uncultured Anaerolineales bacterium | reverse complement strand
AGGCGCTGAACGGGCAAGGCGGTGTCGTCCTGATCACCGGAGGGCCGGGCCAGGGAAAGACGGCGCTGCTGGACGCGTTCGCCCGGCGCGCGATGGGCAAGCATTCCAATCTGCTCGTCGCGCGGGGCAATTGCAGCGCCTACTCCGGCGTGGGAGATCCGCATCTTCCTTTTCGTGACTTGCTTGCCATGCTCACCGGCGACGTGGAAGCACTCTGGGCAGGAGGCACGATCACCCGCGACCACGCCCGCCGCCTGTGGAAGGCGCTGCCCACAGCGCTGGAGGCGTTACTGACACGTGGAGCCTCGTTGATCGGGCCCCTTCTCCAGGCCGAAGCGCTGCTCTCCCGCGCGGCGGCTGTCCTCCCCCACCGTGTCAATTGGTTGAAGCGACTCCGGGTGCTCGCCGGGCAGGCGCGGGAGCGGCCAGTTGAGCTGGAGCAGAGCTTCATCTTCGAGCAATTGACAAGCGTGCTGCGTACCCTGGCGGAGCACTATCCCCTGGTCCTCGTTCTGGACGACGTCCAATGGGCTGACAGGGCCTCCATCAGTCTGTTGTTCCACCTGGGACGACGGCTGGCGGGCAGCAGGATCCTGATCGCCTGCGCCTATCGCCCGCATGAGGTGGCCCTGGGCCGCGACGGACGCCGGCACCCATTGGAGAAAGTCCTGTACGAGTTCAGGAGCACCTTCGGGGACGTGCGGGTGGACCTGGATCGGGTCGACGCAGCTGAAGGCCGCAGATTCTTAGACGCCCTGCTCGACACCGAGGCCAATCGCCTGGGGGAAGGATTCCGGGGCGCCTTATACCGCCGCACCGGCGGTCATCCCCTGTTCACCATCGAGCTGCTGAGGGCGATGCGGGAGCGCGGCGATATTCTCAAGGATCAGGATGGGCGCTGGATTGCAGGACTGAGTTTGGACTGGCAGACGCTTCCCGCGCGTGTCGAGGCGGTGATCGATGAGCGCATCAGTCGGCTCGACCCCGAATTACAGCAGATCGTGAGCGTGGCCAGCGTGGAGGGAGAGGTGTTCACGGCCCAGGTCGTGGCCAAGGTGCGGGGAATGGAAGAAGTCCAACTGCTGCGCCGACTCAGCCAGGAGTTGAAGGCGCAGCACCGCCTGG
Source organism: uncultured Anaerolineales bacterium (assembly GCA_964528475.1). Taxonomy (GTDB): domain Bacteria; phylum Chloroflexota; class Anaerolineae; order B4-G1; family B4-G1; genus SKLM01. The sequence goes on along the minus strand of CAZGSX010000126.1, from coordinate 5,056 downwards.
TGAGCGAGCAGGGAGAGGCGCAAGCAGGACCACGGCGAATTGATCGCTACCGATTCAGCCATATCCTGGTTCAGAACTACGTGTATCGACGCCTGGGCCGCGGCGAGCGGCGAGTGTTGCACGGGGCGGTGGGGGCTGCTCTGGAGGGTCTGCATCAAGGGCGACAGGACGAGATCGCGGTGGAACTGGCCCGACACTTCGACAGAGCGGACGATGCCGGCCGGGCGTTCCACTACTACGAACTGGGCGCGGCGCACGCGGCCCGCGCGTATGCTTACGACGAAGCTGTCACCCTCTACACCCGGGCCATTGAGGTGGCCGAGAGAGTCTCGACAGATGGTGTCTCGCTGGCCAAGCTACGCCGTGGGCGAGGTCTGGCTCGCGGAAGGTTGGGGCAGTTCGACCGGGCGCGTGCTGACCACGAAGCCATCCTGCAGACCGCTCGTGCGGCGCAGGACCGGCGGCTAGAATGGCGCGCGCTGATCGATCTGGGGAAGCTTTGGGCCTCCCGGGACTATGCGCAGACCCGCGTGCGTTTCCAACAGGGGCTCGAGCTGGCCCGTCGCATGGACGACCCAGCGGCTCTGGCGAGTAGCCTCAACTGGATGGGCAACTGGCACGCAAACGCGGAAAACCCCCTGGCAGCGGTGGAACATCATCAGGAGGCCCTGGAGATCGTCGAGACGCTGGGGGATCATCGAGCCCTGACCAGGACGCTCGACCTGTTGGGCCTGGCCTACCTGCTAACGGGGGACCTGGGGGCCAGCGTGCCGTGCTACGATCGGGCCATCGCTCTCGCTAGGAAGGTGGACGACCGCCGGCGCCTGGTCACCGGTCTCATCGCCCGGTCCGTCATCGTCTCAGAACTGCATGCGCTGGCCTCGGTCCCGGTTGCCGAGCCCCCTGACGCGCTGCGCGATCTGGAGGAGGCCATCGGAATCGCCCGCGAGATCGACTCGCCTGCGGACGAGACCTGGGCGCACTGGGCATTGGGGCTCCTGCATACGGTACGCGGTCGCTTTGGTTCAGCACGGGAGACCTTGGAGAACGGCCTGCGCATCGCGTCCTCAATCGGGCATCGCGAGTACCAGGTGGCCAATCGGTGCGCCCTAGGGGTAATGTACGTTGAGTTGCTCGCGCCCGAACGGGCGCGACGCCACCTCACGGAGGCACTAGACACAGCCGGGCAATTGCGCTCTCAAGTCTGGACCCACCGCATCGCCGGAGCGCTGGCGGGAGCTCATCTATTGCTCAAAGACACAGCTGCGGCCCGGACTTGTCTGGAGACGGTGCTCTCTGCGCAAACGCCTACGGAAACCACAGGCCAACGCTACTGCTGGGCCCGCCGGGCGGAGCTGGCCCTTGCCCAGAACGACCCAGCCCTGGCGCTAGACATCACAGACCGCTTGATCGCCGCGGCCCCGGGCTTGGCACCGGGGCGTGTGGTCACCTTCCTCTGGAAGCTGAAAGGTGAGGCGTTCGCCGCCATGGGTGACACGGAGGCCGCCTCCCCCCTGCTGCAAGCGGCGATAGAGAACGCTCGGTCTACGGGAGAACGGTTCCTGCTCTGGCGTTTGCACGCCAGCCTGGGGCGGATGTGTCGCGCCACGGATCGCCGATTGGAAGCAGAGAAGGCATTCGCCACAGCGCGTGCACTCGTCCACGAGCTAGCCGAGACCGTACCCGCCGGCGAGTTGAGAAAGGGCTTCCTACAGCGAGCGCGCGAGAGGCTGGGATCCTCACCATAGGACTCGCCCTGTTCTCCAGACCAGAGAGGGAGGTACGATGGAACCAGCAACACACAATTGGTCCGGCCCCACATCGCCCTCATCATTCTGAGTAGTGTGAGAAGCGCAGCGGCTGGGGCGACGAGCCCCCCACAAAACTGTTCAGAGCATTCACAGTCCTCGCTCCCCCCGGTCGCTCAGAAGGATGTCTGCACCGATGTGAGGTTGCATTGCCAAGGAAGTCTACATACCTCAGGAAAGGAGCAAGCGATGAACACCGTGGAATTGACCCAATACTCTGTGAGTTTCGCGTTTGATCTCCTGGAGCAGGTCGTCGCCGATCTGACGCAGGAGCAGGCCGATTGGACACCTCCTGGCACCGTCAGCACCATCGGCTCCGTTTACTCGCACATCATCACCTATGTGGAATTCATTCTACAGGAAGTGTGCATAGGGCAGAGCGATGCGGTCTTCGCCGAACCTCCACCGGAAAGGATCAGGATGCGGGAAGTCCAAGTGGACCTGTCGACGTTGCACGCATACGCTGACGAGGTGGAGACTGCTATTCACGGCTGGTTGTCTTCTCTCACACCAAAGGATTTGGAGCGCGAAATGGAAACCCCCGTCGGTGAGTTGAACCTGGGTCAGCTTCTGGAGGTCTATATCATCTGGCACATCAACGTTCACTGCGGCGAGATCTCGGCGCTGAAGGGTTGCCAGGGGCTCAAGGGCTATCCCTGGTAACGAGCTGGAGCGAACTGCCGGAAGCGGCCTTCGGGGTGTGCGGCGCACCCGTTTCGCCTTGCGTTGAGGTGAGGACCCCTTGACTGCGCCGGCACCCGGTCGCCTGGTTGAGGCAGAACCACACCTGTTACAGGGACTGAGACCCCTGAATGGGACGCAGGCATAGTCGCCCAGCGACATAGACTGAGCCTATCTGACATCGGCTGCAATTGGTCTGCCGTGGGGCGGCTGGGTGTGACGATCACCAGACTCTCGCTCGAAAAAGGGCCGTCCATGCGCCTATAGGAACTCGATGTGGACGCGCATGTCCCTGGGCTCCAGTACCTGATAGATGAGCATTAGCCCGCGGACTATGTCTCCAATCTGGGCCTGCTGCTGACCATACACGATGCCAGCAGGCCTGAAGTCCTCAGCGTGTAGACGGAGAAAGTAGGCATCCTGTGTGAAGATCACGCGTCCCTCAGCAGCAGCCAGGTTCAGGAGGTCTTCGTCTGAGGCAGCCCGCATGTCAGACTCCTGGACCGTCAGCACGTCCACTCCTCTCGCTTGGAATCCCGACGTGACGGCTGTGTGGACGCGTTCGTCCAGGAGGTACTTGATGCGTTCAGGCACGCAGCTTCTCCGGCAGCTTTGAGGGCGTCACCCGACGAAGCTCTTCTGCGAAAGCTCTGTCAGCTCGAATGGACTGATCGATCTCGGCGCGGTGGCCGTGGTAGTAAGCCAGTGCAGCATACACTTCGGACAAGGAGAGGTCACGTTCGGAGGCGATCTCATCGGGGCTGAGCCCCATCCATTCGTGCCAGATGACGATGCTTTGCACCGTGATGCGGTGTCCCACGATGCGAGGCTTCTGTCCGGCCACGCCCGGCGCAATCTCGATGTGTCGATCCAAAATAGCGTCAGTTCTCATCCCATTCCTCCGACCCTTGTGATGATCATCAACGCCCGCAAGATGCCGCAGCCAGCTGAAATCTTTGCGCATTCTAGGGGAACGCTACCTCCGCCAAACCGGGCTTCCAGCGTGCTGTCGGTACTATAGTCCAGGGCGCCGCGATGACAAGGCCTGTGTGGGCAAGACGTCATTGCCAGGTCACGAATCGGACCGCTTGGAGAGACACAGGGCAAGCGTGACGGCATTTCTTCAGAAGCGGCCAGCGAACGACGTACCATGACCTGGAGTGAGGCCGTCGAGGCTTTCTCGCCACACCTCGACCCTGGGACTGCCGCCCAGTATCCACGTGCACTGGGAGAGCGCGAAATGCGTCACCGTAGTGGCTATGCTGATGGGTTCGAGCCCCGGCGGACTACTCGATGGCCCCGAGCAGCCCCCGCATTAGCGCGAAGACCTCACCCTCGTGGTGAGGTCTTCTTTACGTCGGGGTGCCAACCGGCCAGTGTCCGCAATCAACTCCTGATCAGAACCGCCCCGGGTTGCTGGTCCCTCAAGATGTGATCAGCGGGGCCGACGGGGATGTACTCGACAAGCTACATCAGGACCCTTCCCATTCTTTGTCATAACCCACCTCTGCTCCTCGGAGATGCTGGCCGACGCCCATGACATCCATGAGACCGCGGTGGTTGGCGTGCCCGCTGTGATAGAATCCCTCTCGAACAGCGGCGTGCCCTTCGTGACGGTGATGGGCCTCGTTGGGCCGCCCCCCCTCGTGCCGGGCCGTTTCCACCGCCGGTGCAGTGCACCGAGATAGACGCGGGCTGAAGACCACAGAGTTCATACGGAGACCTGTCGCCATCTCCCGCGCCGGAAAAGGACCACGGTCAACAGCGCCCGTCCGTCCCAGTCTGCGGCTGTTCCCAGCCACACGCCTACCAATCCCCAGGCCAGAGCGATGGCGAAGAGATACACCACAGCAACTCGAAAGATCAGCACACCGAAGAGCGTGACGTACATAGGTTTCCGCGTGTCCCCGGCCACCCTGAAACGCCGCGCTGAGCACCATGTTGAGGGCGATGGGCACCTGTTCCAATGCCGCAAACTGGAGGGCCGCTCCGGCCAATCTCAGGGTCTCCTGGTTTGGGCCGAAGGCCACCACCAGCTGGTGGCTGAAGAAGGCGAAGCCGAGCCCGATGGCGCCGATCACCCGGCAAGCGAGAGCCCCCGTGCGATGGACGGCAGCTACCGCCGTGTCCTCCTCGCCTTTCCCGAGGGACTGTCCCACCAGGGTAGCTGCCGCCAGCGAGAAGCCCCGGCCAGAGATGTAGGATAGGGACTCCACCCGTACGGTGATCTGGTGCGCGGCCGGGGCTGCCGTGCCTAGAGCCGTCACGATTAGCTTGAAGAGGGTATGGCCCGTTCGGCTAATGCCCTCCCTGGTGAGGTTCGGCAGGGCCAGCCGCACGATCCGCCATGCCAGCGTGCCATCCAACACAAACAGGGATCGGGGCTCGACCTGCAGCGGGGTACGATCGGTGAAGAGAGCTCCCAGCGCCAGACAGCCGCCCAGGGCCTTCGCCGTCGACGTGGCAACGCCAGCCCCGATCAACCCCAACGTGGGTAGGGGACCAACCCCGAAGATGAGCAGATAGCCTGCCACGATGTTCCAGAAGTTGCCACGCCTTCACGTCTC
>CAZGSX010000125.1:4056-6230 GCA_964528475.1 uncultured Anaerolineales bacterium | reverse complement strand
AGCGCGCTGGGCACGGTGCCCGAAAGGCGGATGTGCTTCTGCTCCGCCGTCGGGTCCGGAATCGGAACGGCCGAGAGAAGGGCTTCCGTGTAGGGCTGATAGGGCGGCGCGTAGATGGCGTCCGCGGGCCCGATCTCCATGATCTGCCCCAGGTACATCACCGCCACGTAGTCCGAGAAGAAACGCACCACGCTCAGGTCGTGGGCGATGAACATCATCGTCGTGCCGTACTCCCGCTGAATCTCCAGGAGGAGATTTAGCACGGCTGCCTGCACCGACACATCGAGGGCTGACACCGGCTCGTCGCAGAGGACCAGGTCCGGACGGCTAGTAAACGCTCGCGCAATCCCAACGCGCTGCTTCTCGCCGCCGCTCAACTGGCGGGGCAGGCGGTGGTAGTAGCTGGCATCCAGGCGCACCGCGTGGAGAAGCTCGACTACCCGCTCCCGGACCTGATCGGAGGGGACGATGTTGAACCGGCGTAGCGGGCGACCGATCTGATGGCCGACACTGTACGACGGGTTCATCGTTGAATCCGGGTTCTGGAAGACCATCTGCAGCTCCTCGATGAGCCGCGCATCCCGCTTGGAGACCGGGATGGTGATGTCGAAGCCGAGAAACTCCGCCTTGCCGTCCCTGGGGGTCTCAAGGCCGATGATAGTCTTGGCCAGGGTGCTCTTGCCGCATCCAGACTCGCCCACCACGCCCATCGTCTTGCCTGCCGGCACCTGCAGCGTGACGTCGTCCACGGCCTTGACGTAGAGCTTTTCACCGGCGCCGACCAGGCTGAGGAGGGATCGGGATTCCTGCTCGTAGTACGTTTTCAGGTTCTCAAGGGAGAGGATCGGCTCCTCGCCGTTCCCACCATTCCCCGGCGCCAAGTCCGGAACGAGCCCCTCCGGCGGCTGCCACGTGCTGGGGTCGATCGTCTCAGCGTAGAAACAGCGGGCGCTATGACCCGGGGAAAGCTCGCGCAGCGCCGGCTTCCCGCTCTGGCAGCGATCGGTGACGTAGTCGCAGCGGGGCGCGAAGATGCAAGCCCCTTTGGGTCGGTCCTTGGGGGCGGGCACCCGGCCGCGGATGGGGTAGAGGATGCTGCTCTCCTTGGTCGTGCCGAGCTTCGGCACGCAGCGCATGAGCCCCTGCGTGTAGGGGTGCAAGGGCTCCTGGTAGATATGCTCGACCGAGCCTACCTCCACCATCTCCCCGGCGTACATAACGCCCACGTAGTTGCAGACTCGGGCGACGACGCCCAGGTCGTGGGTGATGTAGACGATGGCAGTGTCGAAGTCCCGCTTGAGGTCCTCGATGAGATCCAGCACCACCGCCTCCACGGTCACGTCCAGGGCCGTGGTCGGCTCATCCATGATCAGCAAAGCAGGGTTGTTTAGGAGCGCCATGGCGATCACCACTCTCTGCTGCTGGCCGCCGGATATCTGGTGCGCATAGCGCTTCATCACGTTCCCCGAATCGGGCATATAGACGCGCTTGAGCATCTCGATTGACCTGTCCCAGGCCTCGTCCTTGGAAATGCCCCGGTGGACGGTCAGCACCTCCGCCAGCTGATCGCCGATGGTGACGGAGGGGTTGAGCGCTTGCATCGGATCCTGGTAGACCATGGAGATCTGATCGCCGCGCAGCTTGCGCAGCTCCGCCTGCGATCGGCCCACGAGCTCCTGCCCTTGGAACTTGATGCTCCCCCCGACGATCTTGCCGTTGGCGCCCAGGAAATCGACGATGCCGAAGGCCACCGTCGATTTCCCACAGCCTGACTCGCCGACGACGCCGAATGTCTCGGCGCGGTGGACGTCAAAAGAGACGTCCTGCACCGCCTCCACGTCGCCATAGCGGGTCTCGTAGGAGATGGCTGCGTTGCGCACCTTGAGGATCGGTGCGTGTGTGCGTTCCCTTCTGGTCATGGTGGCTCCCTCTCTCTACTGGTAGCGCGTGGATTCCTCGCTGATGCCGTCAGCGAAGAGGTTCAGCCCTACGACCAACGAGCCGAGGGCGACAGACGGCCACAGGGCTGCCCACGGGCTGCCCGACAGGATGTACTGGCGGCCCTTGGCAACCATGCTGCCCCAGTCCGGCGACGGGGGCGGGAGCCCCAGGCCCAGAAAGCCCAGGGTGCCCATGGCGAAGATGGCATACCCGACGCGCAGCATAGCGTCCAC
>CAZGSX010000125.1:0-3956 GCA_964528475.1 uncultured Anaerolineales bacterium | reverse complement strand
AGCCCAGGGTGCCCATGGCGAAGATGGCATACCCGACGCGCAGCATAGCGTCCACGATGATTGGGCCGCGAGCGTTGGGCAGGATCTCCACGAACATGATGTACCAAGGGCTCTCGCCGCGCACCTCGGCTGCCCGGACGTAGTCACGGGTGCGGATGTCGAGCGTGAGGCTGCGCACGAGCCGGGCGATTCCCGGTGTGCCGACGATGGCGATGGCAAGCACGACGTTCGTGGCCGATGCCCCCACCGCGGCGATGATGATCATGTAGAGCAAGACCACGGGGAAGGCCATCATAGCGTCCAGCAGTCGCATCACCACCTCGTCCACCCACCCGCGCAGGTACCCACCCATCAGGCCCAAGGTTGACCCGGCGACCAGCCCGAGCAGGACGCCCCAGATGGCGGTGCCGAGCGGCAGCCAGATATTGTCCGAGACGGGCAACATAATCAGCACGACGCGGGCCCCGTAGATCAGTCGCGCCCAGATATCCCGCCCAAGGCTGTCGGTGCCGAGAATATGTTTCGCCGAGGGCCCCTCATTCTGGGCCGTGTAGTCCTGCTCCGTGGGCGTATAGGGCGTGAGCAGGGGAGCGAAGATGGCCACGAAGATCCAGAAGAGGATGATGATTAGGCCGATGACGGCTATCTTGGACTCCAAGAGGACCGACAAGCTCTCTTGCACGCGACGCCAGCGCGACGGCTTGTCGGCCGTGACGGGCAGGCTCTGTTCCTTCACACTCATAAGACGCTCCTTCGGTCGCAACCAGGCCGAACAGCCCGGAGGCTGCCCAGGCGAACCCCTCTCTAGGAGAAGCGGATCCGCGGATTCAGGAAGGTGTAGAGGATATCGGCCAGGAGCTGGCTGGTCACGGCAACCGCCACCAGAACCATAGCCCCACCCTCAATGGCGTTGAAATCCTTGAAGAGCGCGGAGTCCAGGATGTAGCTACCCAAGCCTGGATAGCCGAAGATGACCTCTACGACGACGATCCCGCCGAGGAGCCAGTTGACGTGCAGCATGATGACCGTGATGGGCGCCATCAGCGCATTCCGGATCGCGTGCTTGAAGACGATGCGCCGGTAGGGCAGGCCCTTCAAGAAGGCCGTGCGGATGTATGGCTCCTTCATGACCTCCGCCATACTGGCGCGTGTGATGCGCAGGACATAGCCCAACTCGATCAGGGTCAACGTAGCGACGGGCAGGATCAGCATCCGCGGCCTCTCCCACGGGGCCTTCTCGCCGAAGACGGTCGCTCCCGGCACCAGGTCCAGCCAGAAGGCGAAGATCAGGATCAGGAAGATGCCGGTGACGAACTGAGGCGTCACCGAGAACATCATGCCTCCGATGGAGAGCACGCGGTCGATGGTCTTCCCCTGGTTCAGACCGGCGATGAGGCCGAGCAGAAGTGCCAGGGGCATGACGATCACAAAGGCGATGCCGGCCAGCACTAGAGAGTTGCGCAGCCTGCGGTACAGCATGTCGGCGACCGGCCGTCCCGTGCGGAGGGAGAGCCCTGGGTCGCCGCGGATGAGGCCTTTCTGCAACGGCACGTATGCCGCCGGACCACCCGTGCTCGCCAGCCACCCGGACCCGGGCACCAGCCGCCACACCACCTCTCCCGTCCCCTTCTGCCATTCGACAGCCCGGTTGCCGGTGTCGACCCCCCAGAACGCCCGGGCAACCCGCGCAGTCTGTGCGGTATCGCTCCGCACGATGGTCGACGCCGCTTCGTCCAGCGCCGCCGCTGCCGTCGCCAGCCGCTGCTGCGCGTCCTCCATGTTCTCGTCTCGGAGCTCGTTCGCCGCTTCCATCAACGGCTCGCCGACATCGGGAACGTCGTCCTGCAGCTCACCTGCCACGTCCGCCAGGACGCTGGCAACCACTGTCGGATTCGACTCCTCAAGCGCTTCCGCCGAGGGATCGGCGAGCCCCTCAAGGATGGTCACGGCCTGGTGGTAGTCGCCGGACTCCAACGCGTACGCGAACGTGCCCAGCGAGCCGGATAGCTCATCCAGGGGCGCTGCAATCTCGCCCAAGGCGCTCCGGGCCCGAGCCACGTCGCCGCCCTCAACGGCGTCAGCCGCCTCCTCCAGCCGCTCGGCGAGATCTGGCTGCGTCGCCTCAAAGCTCTGAGCCGCTCGTCGCAGCTGACGGACCATCGATTCGACACTCGTTGGGCTCAGCCCGCCCTCCGGGAGGTCCGACAAGCGGTGGTGGACGAGGACGGCCTGCACGGAGGGAGCCCCCGTGCCGACGCGGCTTGCCATCTGCTGCATCACGCTTTGCTTCTGGAGCGCGTCTGGATCGATCAGCTCGGCCAGAGCCTCCTCCGGCTCCGACAGGGCGGCCTTCAGCGCGTCTTGGGAGGCATGCTCCTCGCCGAGCACGTCGATGATCCGGTCCAACTCCTCCAGAATCACCTCCCTGTCTGCATCATCCAATTGCGGGTCCGCCGCCACCTCGGCCCGGTAGTCGACCAGGATCTCCCGCTCCTCCGCGGGGTCCTTTACCTCCCAACGCTCGTTGTCGAGCGTCTCCATCACGCTTCCGTCGGCCTGGCGGCGGTCAGCGATGAGATCCTCCCCCTCCATGTCCCAGCGGATGAGGGTTCCGTCCTCCTCCACAGCCCACCACTCCCGGAAGCCGTCCTCCGTGGTGATCTGCCTGACGGGCATCCCGATGAACCGCTCCGCCCGCCAATCGCTCCCGATCAGCCAGTTCAGGTAACGCACGTAGAACGGCTTGTCCAACCCCTGCTGCTTGAGGAAAGAGGCCTCTTGCTCCGGCGTGATGTGGATGCCCAGCACGTTCCGCGCCACGTTCCCTGGGGCTGCCTCGGTGATCAGAAAGACGGCGATGGAGACGAGGAGCATGGTGAGTAGCATCAGCAGTAGCCGGCGTACGATGAACTTGGCCATAGGCGATGGTCCTTTCACATGCGATGGTGGCCCTGAGAGAAAACGTGCCGCGGACGGACCGCTGCGAACGAAGGCGGCGGTACCGTCGACCGCGCCACGCTCCGGCGGGCAACGACCCCGCGGGCCTGCGATCGACGATACCCTGCCGCCGTGATTGCCCTGAGGCCCGTCAGCAGCGGCCGCCGTGGACGGGCCGCTGCCGACGGGTTTAGACAGCCAATGTCCGCCTCTGCCTGTCTACGCCTGTTCCTTCCAGACCTCGTTGAACATCATGTAGTACGTCGGGTGCAGAGGCACGTTGTGCAGATCCGTGCCGTAGATGTACCAGATGTTCCGCCAGAAGGGCACGCCTATCGATCCCCGCTCGTACTGGATCCGCTCCAGCTCGCAGAATATCTCGCGCCGTGCCTCCACGTCGAGGGTGCCGTTGGCCTCCCTCAACAGCTCGGTGAACTCGTCGTCCTGCCAGCGGCTCTCGTTCCACGAGGCGGGGTTGCCGTCCTCGTCGAATACGTACGCCAGGTTCAGCACCATCGTGCCCAGCGGCCGGTGGGTCCAGGGCGTAATACCCAGAGCCACCTCGGTCCACTGCTCCCAGTACTGGGTGTTCGGCATGGTGTTGAGGCTGATGTTGAACCCTCCCGCTGCCGCGTCCTCCTTGAGGATCTCAGCGTAGGACACGACGTCTCCCCAGCCGCTCCCGACCGCCAGCTCGACGTCGACCCCGTCTGGGTAACCCGCGTCCGCCAGAAGCTGCTTAGCCCTCTCGGGGTCGTATTCCGGCACGGGTCGTTCGCAGTACTCCGGATGGACGGGCGCCACGTGGACGTCCTCTCCAGGGAGGCCCTCGCCGAAGTAGGCGAGGCTGAGGATCTTCTCGTGGTTCTGACACAGCTTGAGCGCCATGCGCACGTCGTTGTTTGTCCACGGCTCCATGTCCACCCGCATCCGCAGCAGGCGGGTCTGACCGGTTGGGATGCCCTCGACCACCACGTCCTCCGAGTCCTGGAGCGCCAGGAAGACGTCCGTCCCGCCGA
>CAZGSX010000124.1:0-6402 GCA_964528475.1 uncultured Anaerolineales bacterium | reverse complement strand
GGCCTTCTGACACCGCCACACCGGTTTGCGATCCTGTGAATCTTGCTCGTCAATTCTTCCACGGGATGGCTTTTCCACGGGATAGCGCATGTCGGGCACGTCCGCCCCGACTACTCTGGTGCCCCGCCACCGGTATTCCGGGCCAGCCAGACCACCCCTAGGACTAGCAGGACCAGTAGGCCTAGAGGGAGCAGGCACGCCAGGGTCAACCCGACGATGCCACCCAGCCAGCCCAACCGTCCGGTCCCCCCACACATGGGACACCACCCGCCGCGCATACCGCCGAAGCCCGTCATGCCCCAACCGCCGGAGAACAGGAACAGCACGCCCGCTCCCAGGGCAAACACAGTCAGGATCACGAGTCCAAAGACCAGCACCTGCATCCAATTGACGTTCTGCCTATTTCCTCCTCTGCCTCGCATACACATTCCCGGAGCCGTCTATCACATGCTTTCCACCACAAGCGAAGACGGCTCTTCTGAACTCGTCGCCCACGCCTACATCCTCGATTCCTTCATCTCCTCGCTTTCCACGTTGTCGACGGAACCACCTGACTCGGCGCGTCAGGGGACAGGTGCCAAACTTCCATCGCATACATCACGCCATTGGAGACTTTCCGAATATCCCAGCTTTTGGTTCGCTCATTTTCGGGCCGGTTTAGCAGATTCAGTAGAAAGCTGAGTGTAAATGTGATGAGGCCGGCGGCAATCTGTGCCCATGTAGCGCCGGTGTTAGTAATCCTCGAGCCAATCGCTCATCTGGCGGATCTCGCGCAACTGCGCGTCTCTGACATCGCGTGCAAGCCCGGCAACCTCGTCATGCTCCGCGAGCCTGCCTACGAGAAGCTGCTGGGACATCATGACGGCCGCCATGTGATGAGGAATCATGTCCTGGAGAAACGCGACGTCGAGCTCGCTTCCGCTCATGCCGCTGTAGTCTCCCATCATGGGTTGGTAGTCGGCACGTGCCGGCCGGTCCGGATACCAGCGCGTGAGCCATTCCTCCATCTGTTGGATCTCGTGGGTCTGTACATCGATGATGCTCTGCGCGAACTCACGCATCTCGGCACGATCGGTCCGGTCCCCAAGAATACGTGCCTTCGCGACGGCTTCTTCGTGGTGCGGGATCATGCTGCTCATGTACTCGTACTCGCTGTCGATGTCCGCCATCGTGCGCATCTCGTTCATCATGCCGCGGCCCATTAGACTAAAACGGACGAGTTCGTCGGCGTCCCGTACGCCTGCGGACATGGGGTCCCCCACCACCCCGAAGCCCATACCTCGCATCGGGGAGAACCACCACACGGCGGCAAAGACGATCGGGACCACGATGAGCGTGACTGCGACGGATATCAGAATGGTCTTTGTGGTGCTCTTCATGTCGTTCCTCCATAGTTGCCCTGTTCTGCCAGCCTAACGAGCATAGCCTCTCCTCAGCGGCGTATCATCTACTCGTTCCGACGTCACGGTGAGTTTCTCAGTCATACTAAGAGCTTGCCGCAACTTTCTAAACCCGTCTAGATTTGAGCGAACCAAGAGTCCCAGCGCTCGGTTTCCTCAGAATCTGGGAACGGACGTCTTCCCCGTGGGCCAAAGCGTATGGACTTGGCTTGCCATGCTACACTGCCGTCTCCGCTTCACTCCAGATCCTTCAGATACTCCAGCAGATCGCTCAGGTCTTCCTCATTCATCTGCCAGCGCGGCATGTTGGCGTCCAGAGGTTCACCGTCGGGATGCTCGCCTTCTACAACAGCTGACCGAAACGTTTCAAGGTCATAGTCGGCTGCATCGCCGCTATGTTCATCTCCCTCGTCCCCGTGGCCTTCGCCAGCTTCACCGGCGAGTGCCGACCCACGAATATCGGGAGCGTCCATCACCTGCATATGCATAGTGTGCTCACCGCCCCGTCCGGTCGGGCCGTGGCACGACGCGCAGGTCAGGGAGCCTCCCATCATCATATCCCCCACATCCGGCCCGTCGGCATACGTGATGCGCTCTCCACGTTCATTCGTCGCGGTGAAGTAGATGCGCTCGCCATTAGAGTCGAACGCCCCCTGGCCCCATGCAGTTCCACCTTGCCCAGCCGGCGCTAATCGCGGGACGCAGGCCGTGAGCAACAGAAACGCCGTGAAGAACCCCAGATGCTTCTTCATACCGCACCTCCTGAGTTCCAAGTAAGGTCCCTCGGGAGGTCTCCGAGGGCAAGAGAAGACTGCCTACGAGCGAGGCCCGTCAACCCAGCCCAACCTACTGATTCCGCCGGAACTTACTGACTTCCCGAGAACCTCAGTCAATTTGGAAGAAGAAATAGCTAGCCAACGCTACTTTGTCACTATAACATACTTTGCGCGATAGAGAGCACGGGGTGAGTTGGGACTTACGTTGGCCTTGGTTGGGAAGAGTTGGAACTTGGTTGAAGTTGTCCAGACGACACGGGATCCCGCTCAGGACTACAACTGAAAGACGATCTCCTATCGAGAATGACACGACGAATCACCTGGAAGATTGTCCTTTTACATGCCGGTCTCCGAGATAATCCTCCGCTTACACGAGTGCGCGGAGTGGAACGGGAGCAGTCAGCGCTGATTCCGTGGTGCAACCAGCAAGATGCGGCTTCTGAGTGCAACCCAAGCGATGATCTGCTTCGAGCCCAACAAGCTCGGCTAGTCTGCCGCCAGGTGAGGCACCAGAGAAGCGAGCCGCCCTCCGTTTGGGCCTGGGACCCCGTCCACGGCGGTCCCAGGCGTACAGATGGTACGCCGGGCAGTCCGCTCACCGGCCCGAGGTGACCGACCCTTGCGACGTGTCGTTCAACACGGAGCTCCGTCACATCCGAGACACCTGTGACCGTAAGGTGGCCCTTGAATGGCGGGTCACCCTGAAGGCCTCGTTTTAGCCTTCAGTAGGGACCCCGCGAGGCGTGGTCCGATGAATCGGCCCTCCTCCGACAAACCCAGCGGTCGATTCCCTCTGAATCTGTCGTCTTCTCAAGACCTGTCCCGCCCAGGCAGACCTCCGGCTCCCTCGCGAAAGCCGTTCTGCAGCCTCGGCTGCAGAACAGGTATCTCCTACCCTGGTACTCGAGGGCGGCTCGCGCCGTCGTTTCTGTAATAACCTTTCCGCAAACTGGGTCTCTCATCGAACTCATTTGACCTTTCCTTTCACACGCTATCAGTTACCACGCATCGTCCCAGCAATGTCCAGCCGGGCCGCCAGGATTCCCGGGTAGAGCCCGGAGAGGAGGCCTATCAAGAGCGTCAGCCCAAAGGCTCCGGCGATGACGCCCGGTCCCATGGCCGGTTCTAGGGTCACGCCCATCGCCTCCAACTTCAGACCCTAGACGAACAGCAGAGCGGCGCCGCTGTCTAGCCATGGTGAACATGACGTTCATGGCACCGAGCACCGAGGCCACAGCCGCCACCCCGGACGCCAGTCGCAAGAGGGTAAAGAGGCCCCGTCCGGCGCTGTTGAACGTCTTCCACACCTCGTTTTCGATTACGACCTCCAGCTCCAACCGCTGTTCGATCCTCCGAGTCAGGGCAGGATCGTCCTCAATGGCGAACGTGGAGACGTAGCCCTGGGCGTTGAAAAGCCGGTCGGCTTCCTTGAGGTCCAGCCAGACCTCGCTGTCCGCCAGCAGGCCGGTTTCGAAGACCCCTCTGACGGTGAGATCGCGGCCCTGATATGTAAGGCGATCGTCTGGACCGAGTCCCTGAGCCTCCGCCATGTCGGCCCCGATCATCACCTGGCGGTGGTCGCCCGGCCACCATTTGGAGGGCAATGACGCTCTGCCCGTCGCCCGACACGAGCCTTCCCCCGGACACGTGGGTCACACTCGCCCGCGTCCTCTCTCCGGTCAAGGTACCTCCTGAGACGCACTCCACTGGGTGTAGGACCGCGGAAGACGAGGCGCCAGGTAGTTGGTGACCGTCTCCTCCATCCACGGAGTCCGGGCCCAGCGGCCGCGCACGGCGGGAATCACAATTTGCGCCATCGCGTAGTCCTGGGCGATGGCGAGGTTCTCCATCAGCGAGTGAACGAAGAGCCCGCGCCCCCGGTCCTCGAAAGCGTTCGCCAGGTAGAGCAAGGCTTTCTCACACGTGGATGAGGAGAAACGGGTGGCCCCCAAGAGACAGGCCAGCTCATCCACAGGAGCGAGGGGCGTGCAGCCGTCGGGCAGGATCCGCGCCAGTTTCGCTCGGGCCTCTTCGCCGCTGCGCGTGCCCGAGGTAATGAAGGTCTGCTGCCAGTCCAACTTGGCGCGCGATCGTCCGTTGGGCTTCGGAGCAGGTGGGCACTGATCGGGGTCCAATCGAATGATTATCGCGTGGCGATGCACCTCTGGACTCAGGACAGGCATCTCGTCCTGCTCCGCATTCAACGTGCCCGTGATGAACAGGTTCGTCGGTAGGTCAATCGGAACGGTTGAACCGTCGGCGTGCCAGAATAGCCCGCGCGGCAGATCCTCGAAGTAGCAGACGACCTCGGCCGGGCTCATGCGCTTTATGCTGGCGAAGAAGGAGAACGGAAGCCCCAGCAGATTGCTGGTCGAGGCCGCCTCGATGAAGTCGTGAAGTTTCAAGCTGTTGAACCGGGCGTGGGCCTCGGCCATCTGACGAGGGGACCCCGTTTGGCTCGTCCACCACGGGTGGGCCCGAATCGGACTCCACTGGAGAGAAGGATAGCCCACCAATGCCCTGGCCAGTCCCTGGGCCAGGGACTCCTTGTCCGCCTCTCGCGGGCCCACGAGGATCACGAAGCGCGTGGTCTTCAGTGCCGTGTAGTAGTTGACCACGACCTCGCGTGGGTACGTGTCGACTTGCTCCACCAGGGAATCGACAATCTCACGGTCGCCCGGCCCTGATGACGTGGGGTGCTGCGAAGCTCTTGAGTCCATTCGTTCCCTCCAAACTCTGTCGTGATACGCTCTTACTGAAGATACTCTATCGCTCTTCCGTGTGTTGGTTAGAGACGTTCAGTCCACCGCCGCAGGCATATTTTAGCGGGTGCGGTGCACCGCATCGGGTCACGTGGCCCAGCCAGACCCTATCGCCTGACGGATGATCCATGAGGAGCCGGGTCCCGCGTGTGCGCGCAGCGTCTTCATTCAAGCACCCAACTCGGCTCGGGTGCGCAGGAAGGCGAGCATATTATCGCGAGCCACCATCCCCAGCAGCCTTCCGCCCTCCATGACGGGGAACTGATTAACGTCCTTGGCGGTCATGCGTTTGAACACGGCAATGAGATCGTCGCCCGGCTTGACGAACTCAAGCTCATCCAGGCGGACCATCACGTCCACGACCCGTGTGATCGACCACTCCTCCCGGGGCACCTTTTTGATGTCGTGCAGCGTGAGCAGCCCCTGCACCTGGCCCTCTTCTATGACCGGGAAGCAACGGCGGCCACTGGACAGCGCTACGCGATCTACCACAACGTCCAGAGGCAGCCCCGGGAGAATGCGCGGGCAATCGGTCATCATCACCTCGCGGACCGTGTGGCCGCCCAGCACGTCCCGCAGAGCCACGTGGCGGTAGCTCGCGGTCGCCGCGTTCTCCAGGAACCAGCCGATGAACGCGATCCACAACCCGTTGGCCCAGCTGCCCCAGAAGACCTGCCAGATGCCCCAGAGAATGAAGCCGTAAGCGACTATCTGGCCCACTCTGGCCGCGAAGCGGGTGGCCTTCGGCAGATCATCGGTGAGGCCCCACACCGTCGCCCGGAGAACCCGTCCCCCATCCAAAGGGAAACCAGGGATGAGGTTGAACAGGCCCAGGCCGAGGTTGATCTGCGCAATCCACCCGGCCAGCGCGTGTAGCTGGGAACTCACCCGGAAGCTCCCCAGCCAGAGGAGGCCGAAGAAACCCCCGACGACCAAGCTCACGACCGGGCCAGCAAGCGCCATCAGCAGCTCGCCGCGGGCGCTCTTCGGTTCCTGGCTCAGCCGGGCAGCGCCGCCGAAAATGAAGAGCGTGATGTCCCGCACCGGCACGCCAAACCTCTCCGACACCAGGCTGTGAGCCATCTCGTGAGTGACTACCGAGGCGAAGAACACCAACGCGGTGATGACACCCATTGCCCAGTAGACCCCGGCTGACCAACCGAAGTGCGTCATCGGGAAGGTGTGGCTGGCCAGAGACCAGAAAACGAGGGCGAAGACGATGAACCACGAATGGTCGAGTCTGAGTTCAACTCCCAGAATGCGTCCAATCCTCAGGGTCCTGCCGACCGTCATATCTCCCCTCCAAGTCGGTGCGTCCCGACCTTCATCCCTGAATGTACCATTACCGTTCAATCGCTAAATCGTGCTGCTCGTATGCTACCACACGCCCCCCCCGGAGACTAGAGACATTTGGCGTATTCCCCTGCCCGCCGTCCAGCGGGTAAGATCACGGTTATTCCAGTG
>CAZGSX010000123.1:0-6439 GCA_964528475.1 uncultured Anaerolineales bacterium | reverse complement strand
GCCCGCATCGCGCCAGGTTCGTCCGGTAGATAACTCTTGGGCATACCCGCGGCTTCCGGGCAGAAGATGCATTCGCCGGGACAGGGATGCGGTTCAGTCAGCACCGCCACCGGCGCCACCCCGGAGATAGTGCGCGTAGGCTTGACACGCAAACGCCGGACCAGAGCGAGATCCGGCGCTCGGCCCTCGCGTCGGCACAGCTGCCGGTAGCCCTGGATGATGCGGTTCTTGGAGAGCATGTCACCGCTGGGCAGGGTGTGACTGCGTAGAATCTGCGAAAGCTCAGCCTGTGACAGGTCCGACGCCTCGCGAACCTCATCCAGGATGGCGGTCAGCACATCCACATGGTTCTCCAGATCAAAGGTTTGCCGGCCTCGCTGCGCCCTCATATCGTCATCTCTGATCCCGTCCCTGTCTCGTCTCATTCCGCTCTATGGCAAAGCAGGAAACCCGAGCTATCTCAGACTGGTCCATCACCAACGGCCAACCTTCCGCTATAGACCCGCCGCGGTTCTCCTGCTGTCCCAGTTGCTCTCTCCCGTCTCGCTCGCTATAATCTCTTGCATGAATGAAGGGATGATCGACCGGCTGCTCGCTCTGAACCGCGAATTCTACGCGAGCTTCGCTGATCACTTCGCCGCCAGCCGCTCTGTCTCGGATCCGGCTCTCACATCGATTCTACCGTATCTCCCCTCCGGTGCAAGGATACTGGACGTGGGCTGTGGCAACGGGCGCCTGGCATGGCTACTAGACCGCGAACGACCTGGCTCCCGTTACCTCGGGGTGGATGCCATCCCGGAGCTCATCGAGGAGGCCCGCTCCGAGGCCCTCCGCCTTTCGCATACCGAGGCCCGGTTTCAAGTTCTGGACATGACCGACGCTGACTGGACGAAGAAGCTAGTCCAGC
The DNA here is from genome assembly GCA_964528475.1 of uncultured Anaerolineales bacterium. Taxonomy (GTDB): domain Bacteria; phylum Chloroflexota; class Anaerolineae; order B4-G1; family B4-G1; genus SKLM01. The sequence continues at coordinate 5,532 of CAZGSX010000123.1, read as the reverse complement.
TTTCTCCATCGGATCCCCGCCGGCAGGGCTTCGATTGTGCAGTCGCCCTGGCCGTGTTGCATCACATACCGGGGTTCGATCTGCGCGCACAGGTTCTGCGCGATATTGTGAGCCTCCTGAGGGCGGAGGGCTGCGTCATCGCTTCCACGTGGCGCTTTCTGGCGCACGAGCGTATGCGTCGCAAGATCGTTGACTGGGGTGCCGTGGGGATCGACGGGGATGAGGTCGATCCTGGCGACTTTCTGCTGGACTGGAAGCGCGGGGGCAGAGGCTTGCGCTACTGCCATTTGGTTGATGAGGACGAGATGGAGGCGCTAGCCGCCGCCAGCGGCCTCGTGGTTCGGGAGACCTTCCGCGCCGGCGGTCGGGAGGGGGACCTGAGCCTCTTCGCTATCTTGGATCGCGCGCGCTGACGGTGTTCTCAGCTACCCGGGACCGTTCTCCGGCGTCCCCGATCCGTCGGTGCGAAGCTTTGCTCTCCAATCGCTGAGCGCCCCCGCAATAATCCTTGACGCACCCCCTCGCGCATGATAGAACGATCCCATCGACACCGTCGTAACGCCTTGTTAGCAGGAGGGGAGCAGTGATAGCCCTGGAGTTTCGTCTCCTAGGCCCGCTTGACGTCCGCTGCAAAGGCCGACAGCTGCCCAAGCCACCCACGCTGAACTCCCAATCGCTGCTGGCTTATATCTGGTCCTCCGTCGCGAGCGGCCCCAGCCTCGGGAGCGGTTGGCCGAGATGTACTGGAGCGATTCTGGACCTACCAGCCTCCCATCCTCCTCTACAACCTCGCTGAGCTGAGACAGGTGGTTGTAGGGAGCATAGAGCCGTGGGACGTGCTGCCTTACGCCGCCTACAGCCCAACGGAGCGGGTGATTGGTGGGGAGCGAGCCCTGCTGGGCGCCGCGGCCTACGATCGAGAGCGAGGTCTGATCTACGCGGCCGAACAGGATGCCGGTCCTTGGGGAGAGACCGTGGTGCACGTCTGGCAGGTGAGATGACGCCATAGAGCGGCTGCACCGCGCTTCATCCGACGGCGGGGCGGCGCGGGCTGCCCGCACGCAGCTCCCAGCGGCTATGTCTGTTCCGTCTGCAGACCCGTGACCCTTGCCGACGGCAGAGCAAGTTAGGTGTGCAAGCGGTGGCGCGGCTTCACCCTTCGTCCTTGAGCGCCTCCATCCGCGCCTGCGTCTCCCAGTGCAGCGCCATGACCCGATCATTGGCGTCCCCGCAGCCATGCGGTTGGCTCCGCCATCCCGTCGAACCGCCGGAGATCTCCAGCGCTCGTTCGTAAGCCTGGCGTGCACCTGCTGCGCTTCCCGCCGCCAGGGCGACCTCCGCCTTCAGCCACAACAGCCGCGTGACCAGATCATCGCGCCCCAGGCGCTCCGCCAGCGTCCAGGCCCGTCGGACCACGGCGTCCATCGCGTCCCAGTCCTCTCTTGCTTCCGCGCCCCGGGGGTCGCTTTGGCTACGTCCAAGGGCCTGCTCTGAGCTCGGCCGAATGGCCCCGGCCGTTGTCCTGAGCGTAGTCGAAGGATCCTGATGGTAGGCCCAGGCCAGACTGACCAGCACCTCCGCGATATCCTGCTCGCCCCGCAGCCGTTCCCGGAGCGCCAATGCTTGCCGATGATATCCCACCGCCCGCTCGTGCTCCCCCATGTCGGTGGACAGCAGCCCCATATGATGGTACGTCGCGGCCAGCCCCGATAGATCGTCCAACTCCCGTTTGATCGCCGCCGACCGCTCCAGGTAATGCCACGCCTCCCTCCACCGCCCTGCTTGCCGGTACGCTTCACCCATATCGTCGTAAGCGTGAGCCGCCAGGTGGACCGCGCCGATTCGCTCCACAATCTTCAGGTCTTGCTTCAGGTACGCCAGTGCTTCCTCCCATGCCCCCTCGCTGAGCAGGACGGCCGCCATATTGTTGCACGCGATGGCAACCCTGGAGTCGTAGCCGCGTGCCTCCGCAGCCTCCATCGCCCACTGGAGCACGCGACGGGCCTCCGCCCACTCTCCTCTCCGCCAGTGTGCGTACCCCATGCTGTTGTACGCCCGTATCTGCCTGAAGGTGTCGCCAAACCGAATCGCCATCTGCGCCGCTCGCCGCAGATAACCCAGGGCCTCCTCCCATTCGCCCTTGTATGAGCAGAGGCGGCCCATATCTCGGCACAGGTCCACCAGATCGGGCCCTCCCTGGTTTAGTCCCTCCGTGATGCTCAGGGCAACCTCGAAATGCTCGGAGGCCGCGTCCCAGCGCCCTCGGAGCCACCAGCAGCAGCCCAGGTGATGGTGGCTTTCGGCCATGCCCGCCTTATCGTGCAGGCTCTCGAAGATCCGCAGAGCCTCCTCATGCAGCGCCAACGCCGACGCCCATCGTCCCTTATCGCGGCGAATCTCGCCGAGATGGTTCAACAGCGTCCCCTCCACCCGTGCGTTTCCCAACCTGCGACTCGCCGCCACGGCCCTCTCCAGGTACCCCTCCCACACCTCCCAGTGCCCTCGCCGCTCCATGTAGCCGTGGAGGCTCAGGGCGATGTCCACCACGGTCTGCCAGGCGCCCGCGTACCGTTCGCAGGCGTCCATGGCCTGCAGGATGTTGTCCCGCTGCCGGGCCAGGGCCTCGTCGTCGTGCCGCCGCTCCCGGCTGTAGCGCACGGCGAAGTCCCCCGACCGCAGCACGTGCTGGCGGAACAGATCCCGCCTCGCCTTCACACTCGTCAGCGCCGTCACCTTGTCCAGCCCCCCACTGCTAAGTGCTCGTCGCCCAAGCCCCGATCGTCCATTGGCCATCATCCATCTTCCATCCTCGACGTTCCCCACTTCCCCAGGAGATCGCTCGTGATGAACGTGTAGGTCAGAGGGTGGATAGTGTACCGCTTCTCCTCCGTTCCACTGACGTTGAGCAGCGACATCCTCACCAGCTCCTGCACCGCCCGCTCCAGCTCGTGCTCTGGCAGATCGCTGACCGCCACCAAGTTCTCCCAGTACCCTCCGCTGGCCGCCAAGGCCGGCATAGCCAGGAGTACCCGCCGCGCCGCCTCGTCCAGCATCTCCCACGAACGCCAGTAGATGAAGCGGTACAGCTCGCTGGCGCGCCGCCCGGTCGCCTCCGACAGGCGGCTCAGCGCCCTCTCCAGCGGCAGGCCTCGCGCCTGACCCACAACCAGCTTGATCGCCAGCGGGTGACCACCGGTGATGCCGTAGATCCGGCGTACCCGACACTCATCAGCCTCGGCGATGGCAGCGATCCCTCGCTCCTCCCCTTCATAGCGGATGAAGGCCAGGCTGTCGGCCTCGCTCAGTTGGTTCAGCGTCAGACAGAGGACGTGGGGATGGTGCCCTAGGCTGTGGCGGCTGGTCATCGTGAAACGGGTGGGGTTCGCCAGTTTCCACAGATGGGGCAGCAATGCGCCGTGATCCGCCGCTGTTTCTAAGTTGTCCACCACGATCAAGTGGGGTTCGGCCTTCAGGAAAGCCCGCAGCTGGGTCTCCTTTTGCGGCAGAGGCAACCGGGGCAGCTCGACGTAGCCCAGCTGGACGGCGATGCTGTCCAGCAGCGCCTCATACGTCAGAGCTGGGCCGGCGTCCGGCATCTCGACGACGCCGCTCCAGATGGCGAACCGCTGCTGTTGGGCCGTCTCCCAGGCGATGTCGGTGAAGCGGTTGCCGCTGGCGGCCCAGGTCGCCAGCCGGTGGGCCAGCGCGGTCTTGCCCAGTCCACCCAGCCCCTCGATGCTGACCATCCAGGGCCCCGCCCAGTCTGTCAGAGCAGCGCGGAGTCGGGCGAAGGCGTCTTCGAAGCCGAAGAGACGGGTGTAGCTAGGGGGTGGGACGTTGCGGGTCAGGTGGCGTCGCCGGGCAGCAGCCACGGCCTCCGAATCCTGCTCCAGGTCCCAGAGCGTTCGGGCCAGCGCTCGGATCGCCTGGCTCTGGCGGGTGTAGAAGGAGCTCTCCGATTCAAATTGCTCGCTGGCCAGCCACGCCACGCTCTTGCCCTGCCAGAAGCGCTGTTCCAGCAGCGCGGCCGCATCGGGATCTTGGCTGGCCATCACCCGCCGGGCCTCTCCCAGGACGCAGCGGAGCGCGGCGGCGCGAGCCAGCGGAGTGTCTGGAAACTGCTCTCGGCTGCGCTGCTGGTCGGTGACAGTCAGTTCGGCCAGGGCGTGCTGGCCCAGCTCCCGCTCTCGGCGGAGTAGCTTGAGCGCCGTGTGGACCGCCTTGACGAACTGCTCGTCCAGCGACCATGAAGGCATGATCGCGCCCTCCCAGGGCGGTAGTCTGTAGACTCCGAGGAGTGCCAGCGGGAGCCGACCACGGCTTTCCAGCGTGACTCGTCGGCGACATCCCCTCGCTGGAGATTCTTCGGAGGTCTTCCGGAAAAACCTGCGCCCGTATCGGGTACACTGGCAAGCAGAGGGGTAACCTAAGCGGACTGCTAACCTTGAGCCCAGGCTACCCCCAGGATAGCCAAGGGGTCGCTGGCCCGGTGCGCGATGAAGGGATTGGCATCTCTGCGGGGTTACCCCGCCGGCCGTAGTTTACCATGAACTGGCCAGATTGTGCAAGAAGAAGACAGTGTTCTAGTGTTCTCGTGCCCAAGGTGAGTGGCACTTGTCCACAGATTACGAAGAGGTGGGCTTGCTGCCCACACTCTGCACGCGATCCAACAGTCCATGTCTTAACTGTGGTCACCTTCGCCCGTCGATGGAGGGAGGATGCCTATGTCAGACCAACTGCAGGCCCCCGGGGAGGGGCGTGGCTCCCCAGTCATATGATGAGGAGGTAACAACCGATGGTGGTTCACGTCATGCAGTGGCAGATTCATCCAGACAAAGTGCAGCAATACGCCGAGTGGCAGCAGGGAGCCATTCAGCGCACAATGTCCGTGCCCGGGGTAGTCGAATTCCGGGGATACCGTCCGGTCAGCGGCCCGTCTGAGGTCGTCGTGACCTACGAGTTCGAGGACCTGGAGGCCTGGGCCGCGTGGCGAGACAGCGATACCATCAAGGGCGTATTGCAGGAGCTGTATACGCTGGCCCTCAACGTGACCAGCGAGCTCTGGGGCCCTTCCAAGTTCGTGCCCGAGCCCATCCGGCCCGGCGCGTAGGCCTCGATCCAGATGAAGATGAGCTGGGGACCCCCTCCTTGCTCAGGCCCTCGGCTCATAGATAGACCCCGCGAGGGCGGAGCACTGAGCTTGGCCCGTCATGGTCCGGCGTTTCGTCTCGGCCGGGGAGTCCATCAGCTGACGAACCAAGGGGCCCCGCGTAGTGGGGAGCTTAAGCGAAGCGCTGTTCTGAGTGTACCATTTAGGGAGGCAAAGATGAATGTCTCAACAGACCTGCGTGACGCCCTCGCCGCGCAGAATGAACAGTTCATGGCCGCCTTCAAGAGGGGCGATGCTGCTGGCCTGGCCGCACTCTATACGGAGAACGGGCAGGTGTTGCCGCCCAACACTGACCTCGTCACAGGCCAGGAGGCCATCGAGGGCTTCTGGCAGGCCGTCATGGCCATGGGCGTCAAGGAGGC
>CAZGSX010000122.1:0-6541 GCA_964528475.1 uncultured Anaerolineales bacterium | reverse complement strand
GGCAGGTAGACGTGCAACTGGTTGCTCACCACGATGGCCCGTGGTCGCGTGGCCTTGGCATCGTACACGACGTAGCCAAGCACGGTGTAGGAGTCGGTGGCCACCCCGGCCGTATCCCACGCGTCGTCAACCTTCAGCGCATTGCCGACGGCCAAGTTCTCGAAGTCCTCTTGGAAGACCTCAACGACCTCGCCACCACTGTCCTTGACCTCGATCACGGCGGTTCCCGTGAGGGGGACAGTCCCCGTGTTGCTGAAGACCAACGTGGCGCTCACCACGTCTCCCGCCTGGAAGCGCTCCGGCGCAGCCTCGAACGACGTGATCTCCCCGGCGTAGATGCCCAGCCGGAACTGCTCCGTGGCTGTGTGGAGGACGTTGCCATCGCGGTCCAGCGCGCGAACCTCGACGGCGTAGCGGCCGGGCTCGAACCCCTCGCTGTCCCACACCATCGCGTACGACGCCCTGCCGCTGAAGTCGTCCAGGCTGCGCAGCGGCAGACCATCTACCACCTGGTCCGACAGCGCTCGCCTCACTACGCCCTCCACGATCACGTCGCGCACCTCGCCATCGTTGCGCAGCCCTACTTCGATCTGGACCTCGTCACCCTGGGGGTAGGCGTGCCTGTCGGTGACCAGATAGCTCAGCTCGACCGTCGAAGTAACGGTTTCGATGTCGAAGCTGTAGTCCCGGTAGAACCTCACATCGGTGGTGAGGGGGTTGTAGACGAAGGGGTAGATATCTATGCGCAGCTCGGAGCTGCCGTCCGGATCCTCGTGGACCGACCAGGCAAAGGTTTCCTCCGGCCACCAGTCTGAGTAGGTCTCCATTCCAGTGAGGCGCTTCTCCAGTCGTCCGGCGACCTTGGGCACGAAGTTGGTCAAGCTGATGCCGGTGGTCTCGCTCAGCCCGGAGCGGTCGCTCAGGATCACGTCCTGGACGCGCGTCCCCTGTGGATAGGCGAGAGAGATGGAGTAGAACGGCACGACGGGCTTGCCCCGCTCCATCACCATGAAACCCCCGGGGATCGTGGCGCGGTCCTCTCCCACCTCCGTCGTCGTGATCTCGTACGTGGGGATCGCGACATTGATGGACGAGCCGGGGGTGACGAGCGCTTCGGCCTCAGCGCGCGCTGTCGTGGCTCCGGGCCACCCGACGCCGAGCCCGTACTTCGGGTCGCCATAGAGGTGATACTCCGCCGTCCATATGTCCTCGTAGTAGCCGCCGATCGCTCGCTTCACATCCCTCAAGACCGAGCCGACCGACTCGCCCGCGTCCCACTCGTCGTAGAATCGCGAGGCCACCGACGTGTTGGGGCAGCAGTAGGCAACTTGGGTGGATCCAAGATAGGCTCCCGCCCCTCGGTCGAGGAACGCCTCGGCCAGGCTGTAGGTCATCACATACCGTCCCGTGTTGCAGGAGGAGGCGTAGACGAAGGGATGGGAACCCCCGAAGGGATCGGGTCTTGCTGTGACGTGAAAGTCGCTGGCGTTCAGCGCATCTATGTGGGTGGGCGAGCCATGGCCGGCCAGGTGGATGATGTCCCGATCGGGAGCCAGCGCGAAGAAGGCGTCCTCCTCTCCTTCCTCTGTGTCGTACATCGGGTTACGCAAGATGTCCACCCAGACGCCGTGCGCTTCCAGGCGGCGCACAACCGACAACGCCTCGCCGGCGAAATAGATGTCGTGAGAGCCTCCGTGCCGAGTCCTTGGCCAACCAGAGACCGTCAGCGCGTGGGAAAGATCGAAAGAGGCTCCCGGGGCACCGCTGGCGACGTCGATGCTGGTCTCCAGGGGCCGTCTCAGATACCGGGGGGTGTTCCCGATGATACGGCCCACACTGAGCTCGGGGTCGATGGCCCCGCCCCCGGTATTGGCATAGAAGACATCGCTGTAGTGGACGGGCTCTGACTCGCCGTCCCAATCATTCACCACGCCGGGAGAAGATGGCATGATTTCGGACTCTCCCACAATCAGCAGGTACCCGTTCGAAAGGTAGCGACCTGGCAAGCCCTCGCTGCCCATCATCTGGCTTCCCCACTGAGCGATCAGCTCCTCGGACCGAAGAGCTTCCCTGCCCGTATAGCCCAGAATGCCGCTCTTGAGCCGGGCTAGCTCAGCCATCGTCGAGAGCAGCCTGTTGACGTCCACCGGAACGTAGTAGTCGTACAGACTCACGTCGTTAGTCAGAATGAGGTAGTCCGCCGCACGCTGTGCTGCAGTCACAGCTTCTGCCAGCGCTTCGCCGTCGGAAGTTACACGGCAGGGGATGTTGATGCTCTTCTCCTGCTCCCCGAACTCGTGCGAATAATACAGCGACAGGTCCTCCAAGCCAATGAGGTAATCGGTCGGCCCATAGTCGGGATGCAAGATCGGCACCGCGGCGTACTCGACCGTCACGCTGCCGCCCGGTTCCACCGTCTCCGAGGGCAAGAAACTGATCAGAACGTCGGCCCGGGTCGCATCGGTGTCGCCATCCAGGACCACATGGTAGTCGGGTGACGTGGTCTGCTCAATGACCTGAAACCCGAGCAGGTTGTCCTCCAGGTACCAGACCTCCGCGGCGTTCGTACCCTCGTTCGTCACCGTGAGGGCCACGTCGAACGTGTTCCCGTGACGGGAGACCTCTCTCTCCACCCGTAGGCTCGGGACTCTGCGTGCGATCTCCACCACTCGGGATCCCTGGACCTCTCGCACGTTTCCGTCGCTGTCGAAGAACATGGCGGTGATGGTGTACGTGCCCGGGGCCCGTCCGCCGATGTCCCACCAGTAGGAGTGGTACACATCAAAGGGCTCCTCTTGGCTTGAGGTATGCAGGGGGACGTCGTTGACGTAGAAGGTCACCATGGGGACCCCGACGTCCATGTCGCCACAACTTGCCGCGCACGGCTCCGTCATCGTCGTGGTCGGCCCTTCCGATCCCTGGGCGGTCGACTCGCCCGGCACGCACCCCCAGACCGTGCTCGTGCAGTCCGCTGAGTAGTGCTCCGCAACGTAGACCTGAACATACACCATCGTGCCCGAAGGCACCGTGTTTCCGGGGATGGCGATCTCGTGAGGGCTGCCGCACGGCGCAATGAAGTCGGCCGTCATCCCTGTGAGGGTGTACTCCGGAGCCCATTCAACCACCCGCGGCGTTTGTGCGCCCCGCACGTCCGTCGCAACGGCCCTGATTTCATGGTCCTGGAAGAACTCCTCTCGCCCCAAGCCCAGCAGCAGCGGGTGGAGTACCGCGGCGTAGGGAGAGGCATAGTCGGTCTCCAGCAGCTCGTCGTCGAGATAGAAGGTCACGGATTCCAGGCGTGTATCATCGGAGGCAGTGGCCGCGATCTCGTAGCGGTCTGTGGAGCCCTTCGCCTTGGTGACTGCGAGGTCAGAGATGAAGGGCAGCTCAGTATCGGGCGGGGGGAGGGTTTCGAAGAAGCCTGGCGGGCTGACGGCGACGTTGCCAGACAAATCGGACGACTCCACCACGTAGGCGTAGAGCGTGGCGGGCTTCAGGCGGCTCAAGGTCACGACGTGCGAGCGCACCTGACTGCTGTTACTCTTCGTCGAGTCGTACCTGCCGCCCTTCATGCCGTACCTCACCACGCTATCGGAGGCCTCGTTCGTCTTCCAGGTGATCACTGCCTCACTGGTCGTGGTGGTGGATACCGTGGGCCCCTTGATGATCTCGGGAGGTGTGATGTCGCACGGCCACGTCTCCTTTCGACAGTTGTTCTCCTCGTCCCTCTCGTCCACCTCATCCTCGACGTCGGCGCAAACCTCGATGATGCTCGATGGCGGGGTGCACGTCCAGCCGTCCGGGAAGGGGCGAGTCAGCCGCTCGCCCGGCGCCAATTGCCCATCGATAGTGTCCGCGCCAGCCTCCACTCCGTCTACCCGCAGGCGGACGACGTGTCCTCCCGGCGCGGTGCCATTGCCAACGTTCATGATCTGGTACCGGCGGACGGCGCGCAATTCCCACAGGTCGGTAATGACCAGATCAGCCAAGTCCTGCGGCTGGACGACGCTCACATTGTGGGTGGCGGCGGCGCTGCCCCCGCAGTTCTCAGCCTCGAGGAGGACGGTGATGACGCCTGTCTCCCCCCACAGGTACTGGGCCTGGTCGGTCCCCTGCCCCGCCGCGGGATCGGGCGACCAGGAATACGTGATGGGCTGGGTGGCTTCGGTCGGGCTCACCTCGGCCGTGAGGGTGATGGGCAAACCAACGGTGGCCGTGACCGGCCCGGTGATGCTCACCGCGTCCAGCGGCACCGGGCACGCCGAGGGAGTCGACGTGGGTGTCGGTGAGGACGTCGGCGTCGCCGTCGGAGTGGGCGACGAGGTGGGGGTCGCCGTCGGTGTCGGCGAGGGCGAAGGCGTAGCCGTCGGGGTGTCGGTAGCGGCTTGTTGGTCGAAGAAGAGATTGCCTCCATACGTACCGCGGTCAATGGTGAATGGGTAGCTGATGGTGTGGTCGTCCACCACGGCGCCCTCGCTGCCGGCTACGGCCCCAGCGGACACGTAGCCCGGCAGATCGGACGCCACGACGTGGAAATCATATGCCGGCCACTGGAAGGCCTTGAGGCTGTACGCTCCGTCCTTTCCGGTGACGTCTGTGTCCAGGAGGTTGGGCGGCACACCCATCTCGTAGAGACGGACGGTCACGCCGTCCAGCGGCCAAGAGGTGTCCCCCACCTCGCCCTCGTAGACGACTCCAGAGAACGTCCACGGAATGGGGGTGGCGGTCGGCGTCGGCGTGGGCACGAAGTACTCGATCTCCACCCGCGGATCGTACTCCGTGCCGCTGTAGTCACTGGAGCGGAACCAGCGCCGGTACCGGTCGCCGCTCTCGGGACCCCGCAGCTCGAGACCGTGGTTGGCGCCTTCGCCGAAGTCAAGGCCCTTCCAGTGGCTGTCCACCAGCCCTGTCACGTCCCACGACACCCACCCGGCCTCCGCGCCCACCGACTCTCCGTCGTAGTAAACGGACGACGGTTGCGTGTTCCAGATGAGGGTATCCTCATCCCACGGCTCGTTGACGCGGCGGAGCCCGAGATAGGCCCCGCTGGTGCGTCCGCTGCCGGCATACATGTAGGCCCGGAAGGTGGCCTCGGTGATGACCGCCTCAGCAGGGACCGCTGAGAGATCGAAGCCAACGAAGGAGCGATTCTTGGCCGGCTCCTCTGTCGGCAGCCAGTTCCAGTACTGCACCGCCAGTAAGCTGGAAGCACCGTAGTTCTCCTTCGGCAAGAGGTGGTTGACGTAGGTATCCTCCACGGGATAGAACTGAACGACCTCCTCCTGGCGCGCGGAGACGGCGCCGACTGGCCCGGGGCCCCGCAGCGCGGCTTCGGCGCGTACCCCCAGCGCAGCGACGATGGCGAATACGAGCAGCATCAGGCCAATCACAGGAACGTGTTCTCTCTTCACGATGCCTCCTTCTCTCAGCAGGTTCATGCTCTAGTTCAACAGGTACGGGTCGACCCGCATCTGAGTCCGCTCAGGGTACCCCGAGACGCATGCGCCGACGAGCCCCATGCCTCTCACTTGCGGATGACCAGCGGCAGGTAGGTGCGGAACGGCTCGACGGTCACCACCAGGCTGTCGGAGGCGGTGTCGGTCCCGTCGTCCACGGTGATGGTGATGGTAGCCTCCCCGGTCCGCCCTGCCGCCGGGGTGATGGTGAGCGTGCGATGGGTGCCCGAGCCACCGAACTGGATGTTGCTGACGGGCACGAGGTCGGGATTGGATGAGCCGGCCGAGAGGATCAGCGCCTCGGCAGGCGTCTCCGCGTCTCCGACGGTGAAGACCACGGGACCGATGGGCGTACCGGGGCTGGTGACCTGGTCGGGAATGTCGGAGATCGTGGGCGGCTGATTGACCGCGGTGACGGTGATGGTCACCGTGGCCGTGTTGGAGTCCGCGGTGCCGTCGTGCGCGTGGTAGGTGAAGGTGACCACGCCGCTGGCTCCCGGCGCAGGGATATACTGGAAGAACCCGTCTGCCCTCAAGACCAGCGTCCCGCCGACCGGATCGCTCTCCTTCACGGCGGTGAGCGGGTCGCCCTCCGGGTCGGTGTCGTTCTCCAGCACGCCCGGCGCGTCCACGGTTAGGGGGGTGTCCTGGGCAGTGGTGTAGCTGTCGTCGGCTGCCACCGGAGGCGTGTTCGCGTACTCGTAAGCCCCCATGTCAATGGGAACGGCACCCGTGCCTGTATTGGGGACGGCGGATATGTCAACGAGACGCAGATTGCCCATCAAGTCAGTGAGGATGCTGCCGGGGAAAGCATCGCTGTCCCCCGCATCAATAGCCGGGGAGGTGATCTGCAGCTGCAGGTCGCCGAGGTCATCGTCCGTCGTGCCCCAGATACCGTCGGTGCCCGGATCGGGGTCGCGCACAAAAGCCGGATCGCTGCTGAGCACATGGGTGCAGGCGGCACCAACGGGACAGCCGCCGTCGAGCAGGCTGAAGTTGGCCTCGAGCGTGCAATCCACGTCGCTTGAGACGGGAGGCCCTGCGTCGGCCGAGTTCGCCCACAGGATCGTGTTCGTCAGCGCGAC
>CAZGSX010000121.1:0-6577 GCA_964528475.1 uncultured Anaerolineales bacterium | reverse complement strand
GCGTGTTGTCCGGGGGCCGCTTCCGTGATATACTGAGCATCACGACCGATGGGCCTGGCGCCCATCACTGCGAGCGGGGGCCCTGCCGTGAGCCGGCGAAACACCTCCTTAAGCGGTCCCCCTCAAGGGGATCCGCTCCTGACGACGAAGCTCTACACGCCGCGATCTGGCTATGACCGCGCGCCTTATCGCCGCGTGGCTGAACGGCTGGCCAGGCACGGCCGTGTTGCCGGGCCATGGATGGCGGTCCGGACTGCGCTGATGGCAGTCGTGCTGCTGGGCACGGCCTGCGGCGACGCCTCTCCACCTGGCTCCCCCAATCCGAGTTGCTTTCTCAAGGAAGTGGTGGCCGACAGCCCGTCTCCTTCCATCGACCTGCCTGCTTCCCCGCCTAGGGCAAGTGCCATGCAGGACCTGACGTTCAGGCGTCTGACGCTCGAAGACGGCCTCTCGCAGAGCTCGATCGCTTGTATCGTCCAGGACGCGCAGGGGTTCATGTGGTTCGGCACCGAGGACGGGCTTAACCGCTACGACGGCTACGACCTCCAGGTGTACCGCCACGATCCGGATGACCCCCACAGCTTGAGCAGCAACACCATCTTGGGCTGCGAGCGTGACCGGCGCGACGTGGTGTGGATCGTCACAAGTGACGGCAGGCTACACCGGTACGAGCCAGAGACGGGGCACTTCGTCCGCTATAGCCTGGCGCTGGAGGACCCGTTCCAACAGCTGGGTAGCGCGATCACCACGCTGCACGGCGATGCCCAGGGGCGTCTGTGGGTCGGCACGTACGGCGACGGGCTGCTGCGCTACAATCCGGACGAGGACGGCTTCTCAACCTACCGGCACGACCCTGCCGACCCGACAAGCCTGAGCCATCGGATCGTATGGCGGATCCATGAGGACCGAGAGGGTGTCATCTGGGTGGGCACGGAGGGTGGTCTCAATCGCTACGACGAGGAGACGGACGGTTTTGTGCGCTACGCGTACCGTGATTTCCCGCCCGGCGGCTACCAGTACGATCCGCCCGTGCACGACTACGATCCCGCATTCCAGCCCCATAACCCGGACGCGCTCGGCAGCCCAGCCGTGATCTCTCTGGCGGAGGACGATGCCGGTACGCTATGGGTGGGGACGCGATATGGGGGGCTGAATCGGCTCGATGAGGAGACCGGTCGGTTCACGTCGTACCCCTACGATCCGGCGTTCGAGCCGGAGGACCCGAGCAGATTCTCGGGTAACTCGGTGCGCGAGTTGCTGGTCGATCATCTCGGCGCCATCTGGGTCAGCTCCGCTCACTGGAACCTGAACGAGACCCGCACCTACGCGCGTCTGGGGTTGGAACGGCTCGACCCGGAGACGGGGAGCATCGAGCGCTTTGTAGCCGACCCCGAGGACGCCTGCAGTCTCCCGCACGACGCGACAGTGCGTATGTATGAGGACAGCCGCGGCACGCTCTGGCTCCACACCTTTGCGGGTGGCGTTGAGGTGTACGATCGGCCGACCGGCTGCTTCATCCACCACGGCCACGATCCCGATGACGAGGGAACTCTCAGCGGGGACGATATCACGCGCTTCTACGAGGACGAGGCCGGTGGGCTGTGGATCGGGACGACCGTCAGTGGCATCAATCTCTACGATCCGACTTGGGCCAAGTTCGCCTCCTACCGCGTGGATGCCCCGGGCGGCGAGCGGTTGAGCAACAACTCCATCTACCGCTTTGGCGTCTCCCCGGAGAACGTCAGCTCTGAGGGGCGGGTGCACGCCCTCTGGGTCTCCACGTTCGCCGGAATCAACCAGTGGGACCGCCGGACCAATGCCTACAGGTACTATGAGATCGACCCCAAGCTCCCCGATCTTCAGGCGTATGGAGTCTTCGAGGATGCGGAGCGCCATACACTCTGGTTGGGCACAGGCATGGGTCTGGAGCGGGCCAAACTACCGGCCGACCTCTCCACACCGCCGAGGAAGCTCGACTTCACACGCGTCCTGACGCGCTCGAGTGCATCGGTAGGGTTCGTGATGGATCTGCACCCGGCCGGCTCAGATCACGTGTGGGTACTCCGGTACGGAGTAGGGTTGAGTCGCCTCGATCTGTCCACGGAGGAGCTGGTTGCCACCTTCCGCCACGACCCTGAGGATGAACACAGCCTGGGGGACGAACGCGTGATGGACATCTTCCCCGGGCGGGACGGGACGCTCTGGCTGGCGACGAGAAGCGGGATCGAGCATTTTGATCCGCTGGCAGGGACGTTCACCCATCACTTCCACGATTCGGACGATCCACAGACCGTGGCCGGGAGGGTGTTGTGGGTCTACGAGGATGAGTCAGGCGTCGTCTGGCTGGGCACGAACGGGAATGGTCTGCAACGTCTGGATGCGGGAACAGGCCGGGTGACGGCCACCTATAGTGAGAACGAGGGTCTTCCGAACAACGTGGTCTACAGCGTCTTGCCGGACGACATGGGGCATCTGTGGCTGAGTACCAACCGCGGGCTGGGACGGTTCGATCCGGCGAGCGAGACCTTTCAGACGTACACCTCCGCGGATGGTCTGCAGAGTAACGAGTTCAACTACAAGGCGGCGCTCCGCGCCCTGGACGGCGAGCTCCTCTTCGGCGGCGTCAACGGGATCAGCAGCTTCTATCCTGCTGACGTCGCGCCGAGTGCCTACGTGCCCCCCATCGTCATCACAGACATCCTACTGGGCCCACCCCAGCCGCGCCAAGGGGCTCGGGCGCCAGCCGATGGGCTATCGGAGGACAGCCACAGGACCATCCTGGAGACGCCGCCCAATGTCACGGAGGAGATTGAGCTTTCCTACAGGGACCGGATTCTCTCCTTTGAGTTCGCTGCGCTTCACTACGCCATACCGGAGCGGAACCAGTACGCCTACCTCCTGGAGGGGTTCGACGAGGACTGGCACTACGTAGGCGATCGCCGGTTTGCCACGTACACGAACCTGCCGCCGGGCAACTACACCTTCCGAGTGCGGGGCACCAACAGCGACGGCGTTTGGAGCGAACAGGGGGCCTCAGTGGTCGTCACGGTCGCCCCCCCCTTCTGGGCCACGTGGTGGTTCCGCGGAGGCATGGCCTCCCTCCTGTTGGGTGCCGCCCTGATCACATATCGCGCGCGGGTCAGAGGCATCGAGGCGCGCAGCAGGGAGCTGGAGAGACAGGTGGCGGAGCGGACTCAGGAATTGGGAGCGGTGAACGCGATCGCGGCCGTGGTGAGCCGCTCGCTCGAGTTGGACGAGATGCTGGCCGATGCCCTGGACAAGACGTTGGAGGTGATGAGTCTTGACCTGGGCGGGATCTACCTGCTGGACGAGGAAGGTGGTGTGCTGAGCATCGCCGTACAACGAGGGTTCGATCCGGAGATGGTGACCAGGATCGATGAGCTAAAGGTGGGCGAGGGGTTTTCAGGCCGCGTCGTGCGGTCGGGTGAGCCATTGGTGGTGGCGGATGTATCGGAGGACAAGCGTCTGACGCGCATGATGGTGCGAGAGGAGGGGTTGGGGTCCCTCGCTGTTGTTCCGCTCAGCGCCAAGGGGAAGGAGCTAGGGACGCTATTCACGGCCACCCGGGGCTATCGGGAATTCTCGGAACGGGACGTGCAGTTGCTGACGGCCATCGGCCGTCAGATCGGGGTGGCGGTGGAGAACGCCGCTCTCTATGAGGACACCAGACGCCGACTGGCACAGCTGACGGCGCTCCAGGAGACGACGACGGCGGTGGCCAGTACGCTGGAGCTGGAGAGGCTTCTTCACTTGATCGTGCGTCACGCCGTGAGACTACTTCACGCCGAGGGAGGCCTCCTCAACCTGGTCGATTGGGCGGCCGGAGAAGACGAAGTCGCCGCCGCCGTCGGGATCGCGGCCGGTTCAGTCGGCATTCGCTCGAGTCTTGGAGCCGGGCTTTCCGGATGGGTGGCGAAGCACAACGAGGCTGTGGTGTCGAACGACGTTCGAGCGGACGCCCGGATTGACGTGTCCGGCCTTCAATCGCTAGAGTCGGAGAGCGGGAAGCGGATCCGGAACACGGCCGCGGCCCCTCTGAGCATCAAGGATCGCGTGGTCGGGACGCTGGTGGTGTTCAACAAGGGAAGTGGGCAACAGGATCTCGACCAGGGTGATCTCAACCTGCTCCAGGCCTTCGCCAACCAGGCAGCTACGGCTATTGAGAACGCACGCCTCTTCGAAGCGGAACAGCGACGGGCGGAGCAGTTCCGGGTGATCAGCGAGGTGGGGCAGCGGTTCACGTCGATTATGAGCATCGACAGCGTCCTGCAACAGGTGGCGGAGTTGATCCAGAGCGCGTTCGCGTACGACCACGTGGGGATCGCGATGATCGAGGACGGTACGGCCGTCTACCGGGTTGGCGCAGGCAGGCTGTGGGAGGGCAACGGCTTTGAGTTCTCGCCGGCACGTCTCAGAGTCGGCCAGGAGGGCATCACCGGCTGGGTGGCCAGCGCAGGGGAGCCGCTCCTGGTGCCCGATGTCCGCGAGGAGCCGCGCTACGTCTGGATGGAGGGCAGCAGCACTCTGTCTGAGCTCACCGTGCCCATCACCCTCAAGGGGGAGGTGATCGGTGTGCTGGATGCTCAGAGCGACCAGCTCAACGCCTTCGATGAAAGCGACCTTACGGTCCTCCAGGCCCTGGCGGATCAAGCGGCCGTGGCGATTGAGAACGCCCGCCTCTACGAGCAGGCCCAGCGACTGGCTGTGGTAGAGGAGCGACAGCGTCTCGCCCGCGAGTTGCACGATTCGGTCACGCAGGCGCTCTACGGCACCACGCTTTATGCGGAAGCAGCGGCGCGGCAGCTGGCGACCGGGGACGTCGAGCTGGTCGCGGATCATCTGCGCGAGCTGCGAGACACGGCGCAAGAGGCGCTGCGGGAGATGCGTTTGCTGATCTTCGAGCTGCGGCCGTCGATTCTCGACAGCGAGGGGTTGGTGACAGCCCTGCGGGCGCGGCTTGAAGCGGTGGAGGAGCGGGCAGGATTGGAGGTCCTTCTCCAGGTCGAGGGACAGGGAACCGTGCCCCCCGAGATCGAGGAGGGGCTGTACCGCATCGCACAGGAAGCCCTGAACAACGCGCTCAAGCACGCCTGTGCTGGGCGGGTCAGCGTGTCCCTGGATAGGGGTGAGGAGATGGTTGTTCTCGAGATCGTCGATGACGGCGCTGGCTTCGATCCCAGCACAGCTGTCGAGGGCGGGGGGCTGGGCCTGGATGGGATGATCGAGCGGGCAGCTAAGATGGGCGGGGAACTGACACTGGACAGCGAACCCGGTGCAGGTACGAGGGTGCGAGTGGAGGTACCTCGGTGAGGCCCGACGGAGTCGGCAGGACTGAAGAGATTCGGGGGACGCAGGTTCGCAAACCCATTCGTGTGCTGGTGGCGGACGATCACGCGATCGTCCGGAGGGGTATTCGCGCGCTGTTGGAGACCGAGACAGACATCGAGGTGGTGGGAGAGGTCGAGGATGGACGGCAGGCGGTCGCCGAGGCGGAGGGCCTGCGACCTGATGTGATCCTCATGGATCTGATGATGCCGGAGATGGACGGGATTGAGGCAACGCGGCGAATTGCTGCCCGCCAGCCGGAGACCCGCATCCTGGTGCTGACGAGCTTCGCTGGTGACGATAAGGTCTTCCCGGCGATCAAGGCGGGTGCACTGGGGTATCTTCTGAAGGACTCCAGTCCGGACGACTTGGTGAGCGCCATCGGGAAGGTGTATCGCGGTGAGCCGTCGCTCCATCCGAAGATCGCTGAGAAGGTGCTGCAGGAACTGACGCCCCTCTCGGAGCAAGGGGCGGCACCGGATTTGCTGACCGAACGGGATACGAAGGTGCTCCAATTGGTGGCGCGCGGACAGAGCAACGCACAGATAGCCAATGCGCTGGCGGTCAGTGAATCCACCGTGCGCGCCCACGTCCACGACATCCTGAGCAAGCTCCACCTGGTCAGTCGGATCCAGGCGGTGCTGTATGCTTTGCGAGAGGGCCTGGCGTCAGTTGACGACCTAACGCCTGCCTACGTGAGCAGACTGCTGGCGATGATTGGTAGAGATGCGGATCTCACGCCGTCGGTCGGCCCCTCACCGGTCGCGGATCCCAACACCCGTGAGCTTCAAGTGCTACGCCTCATTGCCGCCGATCACCAGAAGGTCGGGCAGGAGCTGGCCCTGGCGGGCGAAATCCAGGCGGGTTTCCTTCCCGACAGGCTTCCGGATGTCGCCGGCTGGCAGCTGACTGCAACGCTGGAGCCGGCCCGGGAGACTGCAGGGGATTTCTACGATGTCATCCCCCTGCCCAACGGACGGCTGGGGATAGTGGTTGCGGACGTGGCCGACAAAGGCGTGGGCGCAGCGCTATACATGGCCCTGGCCCGGACGCTCATCCGGACCTATGCCGCTGATTACGACACGGAGCCTGAACGCGTGCTCAGTGCGGTCAATGATCGCATCCTGATGGATACGCGCGCCAGCCTTTTCGTGACCCTCTTCTACGGCACCCTCGATCTGGTAAGCGGAACACTGACGTACTGCAACGCAGGACATAATCCACCGTACCT
>CAZGSX010000120.1:0-6602 GCA_964528475.1 uncultured Anaerolineales bacterium | reverse complement strand
TTGCTCAGGCCGGTTGACCGCACAGACCACCGATAGCCTCGGTGGTCTTTTTCTTGTGTGCCAGGCATGCTGTGTTTCTAGGAGGTGAAAGTCCTCTGCGGGCCTAAGTGACAGGAACCGCAAGGCGAAGCAAGGGTGTCCGTCGCGAGGCGGAATCCGAAGGAAGCGTAAGGCAAAACTTGGACCCGACGAACAGGAATCGGATAGAAGGCCGGCGCGGCTGGGTAAGCTGGCAAGATACAGTGAGGCCCGGAGGTCACTCAGGAAGTTGCGGAGGTAAATCCGGCGGGTGCCAAGGGAAAGAGACACGGCTTACCCTGGGAGATGTCTGCAGCTGTCCGGGCGAACCGGACTACCAGGTTGGAGACAGTCGGGGAAGGGTGCAGACAAGTCAGCAGACGCCATAGTAGGTGGCGCAAGCTACCGAAGGGCTGAATCATCTACGGCAAGGAGCAGACAGGGATACTCGATGGGCGTGGAGCACCAGCAAGGCACGTGGACCCAATTGAAGCTATTTGAGCAAGAGGGCAGCGTGTGCCACGGCGCGAGCGGCGAAGGCGGAACCGGAGCTGTAGCGCGCGAGGAGGGGCAAGCGACCACGGCGTTGACCCGAGAACGAGCCTTGACCAGCAGGCTGATGGAGCAGGTATGTGAGCGGGAGAATCTGAATCGGGCGTACAAGCGGGTGAAGTCGAACAAGGGAGCACCCGGGATAGACGGGATGACGGTAGGAGAGCTATACGGGTGGCTCAAAGAACACGGGGAAGGACTGAAGGCATCACTGCTAGAGGGGAGCTATGAGCCACAATCGGTGAAAGCGGTAGAGATACCGAAGCCGAGTGGAGGCACCCGGGAATTGGGGATACCGACGGTGGTGGATCGGCTGGTGCAGCAAGCGATCCTCCAGGTGCTAGACCCGATAATCGACCCGACGTTCTCAGAGAGCAGCTACGGGTTCCGGCGAGGGCGGAATGCGCATCAAGCGCTGAAGCAGGCGGCGGAGTACGTGGAAGAGGGACGAGCAGTGGTAGTGGACTTCGACATAGCGAAGTTCTTTGATCGAGTGAACCACGACGTGCTGATGGCACGGGTGGCGTGCCACGTGAAGGACAAGCGTCTGTTGCGGATCATACGACGGTTCTTAGAAACGGGTGTAATGCGCAATGGGGTGAGGGTCCGGAGACATGAGGGGACGCCGCAAGGCGGACCGCTATCGCCCTTGTTAGCGAACCTGCTATTGGATGATCTGGATAAGGAACTGGAGAGCCGAGGGCACCGATTCTGCCGGTACGCGGACGACTGTAACATCTATGTGCGGACGAAACGGGCAGGAGAACGGGTGATGGCCTCGGTAGTGCGGTTTCTGGAGGAGCGGCTACGCTTAGGGGTGAATCCTGAGAAAAGTGCGGTGGCCTATGTCGAGGAACGTCAGTTCCTGGGCTACCGGCTGTTGCGCGGTGGGCGCTTGGGCATAGCGCCGCGAAGCTTGGCAAGGGCCAAGCAGCGGATACGAGCGGTCACACGTCGTAACCGAGGGGTTAGCCCGGGACGGATGATCCAAGAGCTAAATGAGTTTGTGAGTGGATGGGTGACCTGCTTTCGCCACGCCGCATGCAAGACGGCGCTTCAACGATTCGACGAATGGATACGCCGCAAGTTGCGGGTGTCCGACTGAAGCAGTGCAAGCGATTCAAAGCCATCGCCACGTTCCTGAGGCGACTGGGCGTCCCAGAATGGAGCGCACGGAAGCTAGCTGGATCGGGGCGGGGGTGGTGGCGGAAGGCAGGTACTCCCCAAGCTCAACAAGCAATGAGCATCGCCTGGTTTGAGGCCCAAGGTCTCACGACCCCCTCCGAGAGGTATGCTGCGTTACGACTGTAGAGGAAACTGCCGTGTACGGACCCGTACGCACGGTGGTGTGGGGGGACGGGGGCCGTGAGGCCCCCTCCTACCCGATTCCGGCAAGAGGTCGTGAGGGATTAGAGACCCCAACGCTCTCTCGGCTGGTTCCTACCTGCCGGACTCGAAGCTTCAGCGTCTTCCTGATGCCAGTGGAGCACCGGGAGCTAGCTGGAGGCCCCGGGGCACTCCTGGGCTGGGCTGAACGCCGGTAAAGCTATGCAGTGGGGAAAAAGTGGACGCCGACTGTCCCGGGGCCCGAGTGGACGGCGAGCGCCGGAGAAAGCTCGGTCACGATCGTCTCCGCACAGTCGAATCTTTCCATGACCATGGTCTGCAGACTCTCGAGTCGTTCTCGTGCCGCGACGTGCGTGAAGGCGACCTTAATCCGTGCTCCTTCTCCGGCCCTTTCCTGCATTAGATCGACAACGCGACGGTAGGCTCTGAGTCGACTCCGCGTCGTGCCAAGGGCGACGATCTCTCCGTCCTGCATGCCGATGATGGGTTTGATGTTAAGCAGCGAACCCATCAGGTGTTGAGCTTTGCCGATTCGCCCGCCCATATGGAGGTAGCGCAACGTATCCGCCGTCTGAATCATCATCCCCTGTTGGGCAACCTCTCGCCCCCGGGCCAACACATCTTCAAAGGTGCGGCCATCCATGGCCGCGTGGGCAGCCTCGATTGCCGCCCAGCCTTGCGACATGGCCACCTGGAGCGTATCCACCACCTCCACTCGAACATCAGGCGTGTGTTCCTTGAACATCTCCACGCCGGCTCGGCACGATTGGTAAGCCCCACTTCCCTTCGACGTCATTGTGAGGGCGATGATGCCGCGCACCCGATTGGCCATGTTCTTCAGGCCTCTCAAGTAGTCACCCGGACCAGGATTGGAAGTGGTGGGCAACCGCTTTGTCTCTGTCAGCCAGTCCGCGAACTGTGCAGGCTTGACGTCAATCATGTCGCGCAGGGTCACCAGGCCGCGATGGATGTAGTAGGGTACAATCTCGATCCGCAACTTCTCTGCCAGCCTACTCGGAATGCTGGCTGTTGTATCTGTGAGAATACCGATCATGAAAATCGTTCCTCCTCCATGGTCCGGGACACAAGAGCGGGGGCACATCCACTGACCATAATTGCTATGACAATGCCACGTCCGTTACAGCGGCGACTACGTCGACAACTGCTGTGATCATCCGTTGTTTGTGGGTGCACCATCTCATCCATCCCTGGGACGAAGGATGCGATAGGTGAACCCGTTCATGCATATGTGATCCATGGGTTGATAGTTCTGACCGATAGCTTCTAGGACAGGCGGCGGATAGAACTGCGCGCGGAAGATGACCAGATCGAACGACCGTCGATCGACGTAGTCAATGATCTCAGACGTGTCGAGCAGGCCATTGCTATAGAGGTTGAGCAACTGAGTCGGATTGGTCACTACAGGTTTGCCGGCAAGAATGCTGAACGCGGCTTCCTCGCTTAGGATCGGGCCATCTGTAGACTGGACGTAGTCCATAATCTCCTCACCCGCCGCGTAGTCCCTGGGCGTGAGTGGATGTCCAAGCTGGGTGTAGCCCATGGCATCATGGTACTCAACCGGCGCGCAGTGTGTCGGAGCCAAACTGTCCCCTCTCCCATAAGCCAGCTCGTTGTCGACGCCGAGGATGCGGGACACCGGCCCGAAGACGGAGCCGGAGGTGGGAAGATGGAGCATACGTGGAGCCTGTAGCAGGTACAGCAACGGGATCGCCATGGCCAGCAACGGGCCGACTGACAACTCGAGGCGAGGGATGCGCAACTGTAATCTCTCCACCTCCTCATGCAGTTTCCCCAGGGCGAGGCCAGAGGTAAGGCAGGCAGCGGCGACGGCGGTATTGAAGTAGCCGAAACCTGCTCCCCATTTACCGCTCAGGGCGCCGACGCCCAGGGCAGACACGAACCAGAGAGAATAGGCCGAGAGCCGATCCCAGAACAGCTCGTACACGAAGTAGCCAGCGGCCAGGACGGCGAACAAGGTATGTAGGCGGAACCACTGTCCGAAGAGGAACAGGGTTTGTCGGTAGTCGAACGCATTGACGTTGGCCTGAATGACATTGACCCACCACGCGCCGTCCGTGGCCACGTTAATCAGCCAGAAAACAGATCCCGCCGCAATAGCTAATCCTGCGCCACTCATGAGGGCTTTCTTCACGTCCCTCAGGAATACGAAGGACAGAGCTGCTGCCACGGTGAATACCGCTGTCTGCTTGGTGTAGCCAGCACAGAACAGCATCAGTAGACTTAGGACTAGATTGCGTGTGCCGTGCTTGGGATGGTCGAACTCAGCGATGAAGGCGATGGCCACCGTCTCGAACATCACCAGCGTCATGTGCATTCGGGACAGAGGCCCAATCTGGTAGACGTAGTTTGAGGCGAGGAAACCGAGCCCGGAGAGGGAAGGAATCAACCAACCGATCATGCGGTCTCGGTCGGACCTCCGGATGTTGCGTCGAACGACGACGGATATGGTGGCGGCGGTGATCAGCGTGGCCAGAAACGAGACGACTCTGCCCGCGATCAGCCGGGGACCGAAGATGGGGAGCAGCGGGACAATAAGCAAGTGGAACAGAGGCGGGTAATTGGAGGCGTAGAAAGGGAAGGTGGCGTTGTCGCGGTATGGCCATTCGCCTTGGCTATAGAGAACTGCGTCGTGTAGCTCGAATCCCTCCCCTTGATCGTAGTCAAACGGCCAGCGGAAGAGGTCCACTGCATACGAGATGTAAATCGCCAAGTAGGAAACGTAGGCCACGACGGCAAGAACGGCGAGCAGCGTAGCAAGGGTTCTGAGGGAGCGTGGTAGCGGTCCGTTCATGGCGGTCGGCGTCAGGCTGGTCGATCTCCCAGGCGCACCAGGATCAGTCCTACCAGAATGGCACCCAACCCGAGAGCAATCCCGATTCGCTGCAGAGGGCCGAATCCGTTCCATTGCCCCGCGTCAAAGACGTCGACCGCCGCAATGCCGACGATGCCGAGGACACTGAGGACGATGATGAAGATGCCGAGTTGACGTTTGGTGACCATGGAAGCAGGGGTTCTGGTTTTGTCAATGAAGTGAGCGACGTTTCTATCTCCGGGGATTATAGCATACGGATGTGCAGGTGCAACTCTCAGCTGGAACGCCCGTATTGGTAGGTAGAGACGAAGCATCAAACAGCGGACGGGGAGGTGTGGCTGATGAATGGTGTGGTGACCGGCCTGGGAGAAGAGAGGAGCGGGGTTCGCAGGGACGAGCCGCTCGAGCAGATCAGGTCCGCCAAGGCTGTGGAATCTGATGAAGCGATGGCCGACGAGGCCGGGGGGCAGAGGGGCGCTGACGAGTGGACAACCGCTTCACTGGCGCACGCAAGTATCGTCTTGACGCTGATCCTGGCCTTGGCCGGCGGAATCGGCGCTCTTATTGGGGTCCTGGTTCCGCTGGTGATATACCTGTCTCATCGAGAGCGATCTCGCTTTGTCGCTTTTCATGCATTGCAGGCGTTGGCCTACCAAGGCGTGGGGATCGTGGTCTATGGGCTTCTGGTAGTCGTCTTAGCCGGTGCGGTGGTCGCGGCGTGGACGATCAGCGGGGTGCTTTCGGCTGTCGTCATCGGCTTCTTCCTGATGCCGCTGGCGCTGCTGATTACCTTGTTCGTGGTAGCCCTGTTACTTGGGGTCCCCTTGGTTTGGGTTGTCTACGGGTTGTATGGCGCATATCGAGTCTACCAGGGAGACCAATTCCGTTACTGGCTGCTCGGTGAGTGGGTAGAAGGAGGAGTGAGGGCATGACGCGTCCACAAGCGTGTAACAGCCTGGAACTATCTTGCCTCTCCATGGCGACGCTGCCTACCCGATGTTTCCGGTGGGAAGAAAGCGCTCGCCTGCTTGAGGACATCTCCACTTAGCCTTACAATTGGTCTAGCCCGGTGTCCCGCGTCGCGATCCCATTGCACGTTTGCCCATTTTACTCTATAATTGGCTCGGGTTATACTGGCAGTGAGTAACCGGCCTTCGCTCGATCATCATGACATCCTCAGATCCCTTCGAGACCCGTAGGATTGACGACCCTGACTTAGCTTCTGGTGAACGTGCTGAGCGCGCGCAGCAGGTTCCCGGCCCAGCGGACCCGGGGGGGACAAGGTCGGTTCATCAGGAACGCGATTCGATTGAAGGACGCCTTCCAGAGGGCTATCTTCTCCAAGATCGCTATCGCATCTTGGGGGTGCTGGCTGTTGGCGGCATGAGCGCGGTCTACAAGGCACGAGATCTGCGTTTCTCCAAGGTGAGGCGCGTGTGTGCGGTCAAGGAGATGGTCAACAGCGCCAATGACCCGGAGGTGCGGACGATCATCCTGCGCAACTTCGAGCGCGAGACAAGCATACTTGCCACCCTTAGTCATCCAGGTATTGTCCAGATCTACGATTGCTTCAGCCAGGCGAACCGCAGTTATGTGGTGCTTGAGTACGTGCAAGGCAAGGATCTGGAGACAGTTCTGGCCGAGACAAAGGGGTTCCTGCCGGAAGTCAAGGTCGTTGGTTGGGCCGTTCAGATCTGTGAAGTGTTGAGCTACCTTCACAGTCACGAACCCCGCCCGATCATTTTCCGTGATATCAAGCCATCCAATCTAATGCTTGACGAGTACGGGCGCATCAGGCTGATCGATTTCGGGATCGCCAAGATGTTTCAGA
>CAZGSX010000119.1:0-6703 GCA_964528475.1 uncultured Anaerolineales bacterium | reverse complement strand
ATCGACGAAGGTGTCCTGCACGTCTGCTCCGGTCGCCAGGGCGGGATCGAGAGGGCTGTTGTGCTGGTAGCTGCGCTGAAGCATCTCCTCGACGATCTCCTCGTGCTTGTTGTAGAGTGCCTTCAGCTTGCCTCGCCAGCGCTCCACCTCCGGGTGGTGGGCGTAGCCGCCCTCTCGACCCTCTGTCACGATGGTCCAGATGCCGTGAAGCTCGACGTGCTCCCCCAGTAGATGCTGGCGGCAGAGCTTGTGTGGCGGGATGTCCCAGATCCTCATCGATGTGCGGACCTACACGTGATTGCGGAGCATGAGCTCCTTGGGATAGGGCTTAAGGTATACCTGCTGGTCGACCCAGTCGACCACAGGATGTCGGCTCAGGTGATGCCGCAGCAGGGTGAGGGGCACGATGAGGGGGAGCAATCCGTCCTGGTAGTCGGTGATCAGGCCGAGCAACTCCCGCTTGTCCTCTCGAGACAGATACTGCTTGAGGAAGCCCGTCAGATGCTGGAGCACGTTGACGTGCTTCCCAGGTGTGGCGAGGACCTGCAATCCGTCCATGAGCAGCTCGCCGTAGCGGTCGAACAGTTCTGCCCAGGGGAGGGTGCCGGCCTCCGCCACCAGGCGCCCCATCTTCCGATAGTGCTCCGGGCTGTGGGCCATCATGGTCAGCTTGTGTGCGGTGTGGAAGGCGACGATGCCGCCGGGGGTTGGATCGTTCTCCAGGAGGCACGTCCAGCGGTAGTAGACGAAGACGCGCTCGACGAAATTCTCTCTCAATCCCATGTCGTGCAACCGCCCTTCCTCCTCGAGAGGGAGCAGAGGAAAGCGCCGTATCACCTCGCGGGGAAAGATACCCGTCCCGACCCGGCTCGGCATGCCATGCTGGTCATAGATCTTCACCCGATGGAGACCGGAGCTGGGTGATCTGCTCTTGAAGACGAACCCGTGCAACCTGGACTCGGCAAGTTCGTCGAGACGCTGGCGCGCCCAGGTCTGCATGCGCTCGGTGTAGTCCTTGCCCGTCTTGATGGTCACCAAGCGGGGATCCTCCGGATCTCCCTCGAGGTGCATCGCTTCGCGGGGGACCGGCAGGCCGATCTCAACCTCGGGGCACACAGGCACGTAGTCGACAAACTCGCCCAGGGTGTTGATGAGAAAACGATCCCGCTTGTGACCCCCGTCATACCGCACGTTCTCGCCCATCAGACAAGTGCTGACACCGAGACGAATGGTGGGCTCACGCTCGAGGCACACATCCCAGAAAGGACTAGCCATCGCGCCACCGCCTTCCCATCCAGAAGCGACGCCAATCACCGCCACTGGTCTGCAGGGCGATAAACGCGTAGAGGCTGGCCGTGAAGAAGCCAAGGACCATCATGAGGACGATCCAAATCAGCGACCGGACGATAGACCTCTCTCGATAGTAGATCCAGCCGGAGAAGAGGATGAAACCCACGTAGAGATCGACCAGCGATACAATCCCCCAGGGCATAGAGAGAAGCACGCTTCCTTCCTGGCCGAGGTTTCCGGTGGTGAAGGCGTACACCAAAACTGCGGTCATGGCGACAATACCGAGTAAGGCAATGGCCTTAGCGACTTTCACGATGTGACCTCCATTTCGATCAGACGGCTGATCAGACTATAACTGCTGCCGCACTAAGAAGCTCAGATGCAGAATTGTGTGTGCTGGACCGCCGGTCACTCGGCGCGGAGCAGGAAGCAGAGCAGTGCAATATGCCGTTCGCCATCTCCCACGGCCCAGCCGGCAATGTCTCATCCCTTCATCACCTCTCGGAGTAGCGTCGTCGCATAGGATCCCTTGGGCAGACTGAAGGTGAAAAGCAGACCGTCTGGGTGCGCCTCTACCTGGAGATCGTCCAGGACCAAGCGGGCCCGGCGCCGGCTCCCCTCCAGATGGGCACGATCGAGCATCTCCACGGTCGCCTCAGCGGCGCCGAGTACCTCCCGCTCCAGCTCGCCTGGCTCGCCGGAGGCCCACCACATCCGGGAGCCGTAGATGGGACCGGTGTATGTGATCTCATCGCGTTCGAAGCGGGATTGCGCCGTCTCACCATCCTCGACCTCGAAAAGACCGCCTGTGTCGCGCTTCTTCGCTACATCGCCCACGAGCAGACGCTGGAACCAGCCGCGACCCATGCGCTCTACCAACCACGTGTTGAACAGCGCCGATTGGTAGGCGCGCAGAAGGAGCCGCCGCAGCCAGCGTTTGCGCGGCCCGCCGCCCGTCAGCAAGATCTGGCGTCCACGCGCAGCGTTGTCGCCCTCCCTGCCAAAACGCTGGGGGCCGTAGAAATTCGGGAGACCCCGCTGCCGGAGAGCCTCCACGGCGGCCCTCGCCCGGGGCAGGGCATTCGCCTCGGGGTCGAGCACCACGATTCGGAAGCGGTTTCCGAGCAGATGTCCGGCCCGTATCTTGTTCCGGTGCCGTCGCACCCATTGCACCTCCAGCTCAGGCAGTTGATCCTGAATCCGCCGAGCGACCGCCGCCTCCTCGGCGTTAGGCAGGTTAAGCGAGAAGGTCTGGGTGGTGCGGGCGTGCTTATCCTTCCGCCCGGCGCAACCAACGTCGACATCGCGGAGATCAAAGATCTGAGCCAGCCTACTCTCAACAGCCTGTGTCGTCCATCCTTCCCGAGTCAGGCGGACGTAGACGTGCTGACCCTCGCCACACGCCTCATAGAGCGGAATCTCCTCCACCACGAAGTGGGCGGGTTCGACCTTGATTTGACCCTCAGTGCCCGGCAGATCGGAGGTGATGTAGGGCAGATCGTCGACGTCCGATCGAATCGGTATCTCTTCCTCGCTCACACCGACTCCTCAATGTCAACCCAGATGCTCCCATCCTCGATCTTGGTGCGATAGACGGGGAGGGAATCCTTCCGAGAGACGGCTCCCAAGGCGCGCCCCACCAGTGGCGGCCAGGGAACCCATTCCTCAACGGCGCCGGTCTCCAGATCGAAGACGCTGTGGTGACGGGGGCATACAATCGCGCCGTCCTCCGTAATCTCGCCCCTCTCCATCTTGGCCCCCATATGGGGACAACGATTGCCCACAGCATGAATGTCGCCGCGATGGTTGATCAGCAGGACCTCCCGGCCCTTCACATCGGAGACGCGCCGTCCGCCCGGCGGTAGTTCATCGCTTGAGATCACAACGGTCCACGACATAGTTAGCTCCTAGTCCACAAGTTCGTGTAGCGCACTAACCAGCGTCAGTAGTCGAAACGTGAAACCCGAGTCAAGCAGCTTCTTCGGGACGGCTCGCTGCCCGTGAAGCACCACTGTGCTCATCTCACCCATGGCGAGGCGCAGTGCCCAGGAGGGCACGTGCAGCCACGCTGGTCGGCCCATCACTTGCCCCAGCTGACGACTGAACTCGGCGTTGGTCACGGGGTGGGGTGCTGCCAGGTTGAACGCCCCTCTCGCAGAGGCATTCTCCATGAGGAACGTGATCGCTCTCACCTCGTCATCGACGTGGATCCAGGGCAGCCACTGCCGTCCGCTGCCCAGGCGTCCGCCCAGGAAGAAGCGAAAGGGAAGGGTCATCAAAGGGAAAGCCCCACCCGTGGTGCTGAGGACGACACCGCTGCGGATGATCACGCGCCTTACGCCGAGGGCCTCCACCGTCGCGGTTGACGCCTCCCATGCCACAGCGGTCCGCCCTAGAAAGCCCTGTCCCGGCTGATCCTCCTCGGCGACGACCGCATTGCCCCGCGGACCATAGTAACCTGCGCCCGAGGCTTGGATCACCACCTCTGGCCGGTGAGCAGCCTCACTGATGGCCTCAACCACCGCGCGACCGGCATGGACCCGGCTGTCGCGGATCAGCTGCTTGTAACGCGGCGTCCAACGATGGTTGAGGCTCGCACCGGCAAGATTGACGACCACGTCGACATCGTTAACCAAGGAACCCCAGCCTGCCGCGGTCCGAGCGTCCCATTGGATAACGCTTGCTCCCTCCAGGACTGGGGGTGCCGAGTCAGGGTCACGACTCAGAATGAGGACGTCATGGCGGTCAGAGAGGAGACTGGTGCTCAGCGCCTGCCCGATCAAGCCCGTGCCACCGGTGATCATGACACGCATCAGTTTCCTCCCATCACGCCATCTCTCGGTCGACGGGTCATAGCGAGAACGCTGGCGACCAGCGACCTAGCTCCACCCTGTCCCTTGGGCGCTCATCTGACGCCCGGCCCACGACGGTTACCAGGCAATCTGGGGCTATCCGTTGGCAGCGGAGACGCATGCAAAACCAGCCGCGCCAGGGCCGATGTGGGTGCCAATCACGGGCGTGACATCAACCTCGAGCGGTTCCGGTCCCTCAGGGAAGAGGTGCCTCGCGCGCTCCCGAAGCTCGATGAGCCTCTCCGGGGCACTGGTGTGGACCAGTGCTAGCTGCTCCAGGGGCGCGAGATCCGCCAGCCGATTGAGCAGCCGCTGAACAGCCCGCTTTGTGGTGCGCACTTGTTCAACCTCTGGACGGCCGTCGTGCATCGTCAGCAGGGGTTTGATCTTCAGCAGTCCCCCGATCTTGGACACCGCCCAGTTCATACGGCCGCTCCGATGGAGGAATTCCAGGGTATCCAGGGCTGCGAAAAGGTGCGTGCGGCTGCCCATCTCCCTCAACGTCTCTACGATCTCAGAGAGGGTCTGCCCCGCGACAGCTGCCTTGGCAGCCGCCTCCACCAGGAATCCCGTGCCCATACTCAGCTGTCTGGAGTCGAGCACAGTCACGGGTACAGCTTCGGTGGCCTGCGCGGCCAGCTGCGCCGTATTCAACGTGCCGCTGAGACTCACAGAGATGTGGATGGAGAGAATCTCGTCCGCGCCGTCGTCCGCCAGGCGCTCGTAGATATCTCGGAACATCTCCGGCCCGGGCGACGCTGTCTGTGGGTGATGCTCGAAATCGGGAAGACGCGCGTAGAACTCCTGTCGGGACATATCGACGGCGTCTAGATAGCTCTTCTGCCCTACGTGAATGTAGAGCGGAACAACGGTGATGTCGAGCGCTTTGACGACCTCCCCCGGGAGGTCGCAGGTGCTGTCGGTGACGATCTTAATGGGCATAGTGTCCGATCCTATGGGCGAGCCGCTCAGCTAGTGGATGCGTAGAGGCCACTAGTCTTAGCCGCCATGATGAAGTCGTTTTCGTGTAGTCCATCGATTCTATGGCTGTACCAGGTGATGGTGACCCGTCCCCAGGTAAGCGTGATGATCGGGTGATGGCCCTCTCCCTCCGCCACCTCACCGACCTGATTGGTGAACGCTAACGCCCCGGCGAAGTCCTTGAACTTGAAGGTGCGTCGCAGCTTGTGAACGCCATCCTCCGTGACCAGATCCCAGGCGGGTACTTGTTCCAGGTAGTCGCGGATCTTCTCCTCGTTGAGGGGAGGCTCATCGCCGCGGCACGCTGAGCAGTTGAGTTGCGCGAGCTCTTGGTTCACAGTTTTTCTCCTTTTGCGATTGCACTACGCGCGTGTGGATGCGATCTAGGCCATCTTGTAGAGCTCGCTGTGAATACGCTCGCGAATCTCAGA
The DNA here is from genome assembly GCA_964528475.1 of uncultured Anaerolineales bacterium. Classification (GTDB taxonomy): domain Bacteria; phylum Chloroflexota; class Anaerolineae; order B4-G1; family B4-G1; genus SKLM01. Next base: position 1,149 of record CAZGSX010000119.1, on the reverse strand, counting down.
GCGCATCCGACCGCGGGCGACCCCTAGGTCCATCAGGGCTGCCTCCACGGCCTCCAGCATGGGGAGGGGGCCGCAGAGGAAGAACGTACAATCCCGGAAATCCTCACAGAGGTGGCCCCGTAGCATCTCCTTGGTGACGAATCCCCTCTCGCCCTCCCAATCCTCCGGTGGGCGCTCCAGCACGTGGATGACCTCCAGGTTGAGCCTCTCCTCCAGCTCCTCGAGCTCCTCGCGGAAGGCGATGGCCTCCCAGGTGGGATTGCCGTAGAAAAACTGGATGGAGCGCTCATCGCCGCGATCGGCCATGGTGCGCAGCATGCTCATGATGGGCGCGGAGCCGATGCCGCCGGCGATGAAGATGAAATCCGCGTCCGGGTCCTGGTAGAGATCGAACACGCCATAGGGCCCATCGACGTAGACCGTGGTGCCCAGGGGCACGTCCCCGATGGTGTTCGTGAAATCGCCGAGCTCCTTGATGGCGAACCCCAGTCGCTCTGGATGCTCTGCGCTGGAGGCGAAGGAGAAGGGATGCTCCTCGATGAGAAATGGCGAGTGGCCCACGGACAGCCAGGCAACCTGCCCCGCCCGGAAACTCAACCCCTCGTGGCCCCTAGGCTCCAACACCAGGCTCCAGGTAGCCGCTCGCTCCTCAATCACATCGACCACCCCGTAGGGCCGCTGCAGTAGCGTCCAGGGTTTGACGACGCGGATGTAGGCGATCATCGCCCCATAGATCACGACCAGGGCGATGATCAACCCACTTTGGAGCGGCAGCGACGTGTAGTAATTGACGTTCAGGATGTGATACAGGCCAAACCCGATGACCCCCACGGAAAAGACATCGTGCCACAGACGCCATGCCTCATAGCTCAGGCCCAGGCCGATACGGCGGACCGACGTCACCACCAAGAGCACCAGAACTACGACGGAGGCCACGCCAGCTCGAGCTCGCCAGGGTGCCGTGAAGACGTTGAGTAGCTGGAGCGTGTATGGGTTCTGGATGAAGAGGACCAGGGGATGGGCCAGCGTGAGCAGAAAGGCGACGATGGAGAGCTGATGATGTCTGCGATAGAGTTCATCGGGTGGGAACACCTCGGCGAGAAAGGGAAGGCGAGCCGTGGGGATGAACTGGATGCCCATCATCGACAG
>CAZGSX010000118.1:0-6810 GCA_964528475.1 uncultured Anaerolineales bacterium | reverse complement strand
AGTCCCGCGCTCACCAGCCCCAGGGGGATGGTCACGTTCACCTTCGCGCTCCCCGAGACCGTGTCCGTGACCCGAATCCGCAGGTAACGACTTCCAGGCCCACCCACCCTCGCCCGCTCCGCTCTCTCCTGCCCTTTTCCCAGCGCCCGCAGCAACGACGTGGCTTCCTCGGGCGTGATCTTACCGTCCTCAAGCATCTGGAGAACCCTCAGCCTCTCCTCAGTCGCAACCATCTCAGCACCTCCTATCCAAAATACATCTCCACTTGATCGCCGTCCTCGTCGACTTTCACGACGCATGCCTGACCGTCGCGGAGCTGATCACGAAAGGCGATGATCAGCTGATCCGCCTCCATGTCTCGCAGCTCGGCTACAAACGGCTTCGCCACCTGCACCGCCCAAAGCGCCGGTCGCAGAGGGAGCGGGAGGGCAAGGGCGAACCGCGATCCGTCCTCCTCCCGCACCCTGAGGTAAAACCAGCGCGCTCTTCCCAGCCACCAACCTGTGGCCATCACCGCAAGACCGACTAGGAAGATCACCCAGCCCCATGTTAGGCCCCCTGCCCCGTGCTGCCCGTAGGCCCTTGCTAGAAGCCAACCGCCCCAGGCCAGCACGACCACCCCCAGCCCGAACACGACTCGCCAGACGACGGACAGGCATCCCGGGCGCCGAGGGAGGTCGGGTCGCTCGGCAGCTTCCTCTGTCCCCACCGAGGGGGTACCGGCCTCCGCGCCCCCGTCCGCCTCCTCCTCCCCCGCGCTCAGCCGCTCCAGCCGGCGCACGCCCTCAGCCACGCTGATCTGACCAGACTCAATCAGCTGCAATATCTCCACGCGTTTGCTCACCGCCATCCTCCCTTCGAACCCGCTCCCGCTGAATCCCTCCCGAGATAGGGCGTCGCAGGTTCAGCCATCTCTTTACGTCATCGACTGCGGCTCCCGAGACAGCGCCCTGCCCCCCCGTCTCCATCGAGCACCGGTCACGGATGCTCGTCAACCGGTGCGCATGACTCCATCCCAGCTCTTCTGCTCGTCCCCGTTAGGCAACAGAGAACCGGCCTTCAGTCAGACGAGTGCGCTGTCTGGATGACGGCAAGCGGTGCCCCGTCCTCCAGGCCCTCTGTCGCGGACACTCCGGCCCCGTGATCCTCAAGATGGACAATGGCAGGCACGAAGAGCCCCGTTACACTCATCAATACGGAGCCCACGCCGCCCACCAGGTACCACACTCTCACCCCCAGCAAGTCGGCCACCGGCCCGGCAATGATCATGCCCAGCGGGGTGGCCGCCGACGCCATACTCTGCACCAGGGCGAAGACCCGCCCCTGCATATCGGCCTCCACCGAGGACTGTATGACGGAGAACAGCGGCCCGTTGATGATGGGATTCATCACCCCCGCTACGAAAATCCCCACCACCGCCAGCGCAAAGGCTGATGAGGGCACCACGCCCACTAGAAGGAATGCCAAGCCGATGCCCGCCAGCCCTGTGAGCGACGTCAGAATGCGTCGCTTGAATCCGCCCCAGCCGCTCAACAATAACCCGCCCGCCACCACGCCCCCACCCCACGCTGATTCCAGCCATCCCAGCTCCGCAGCCGCCCCACCGAAGTGGTCTGTCACTAGCAGCGGCATGAGCGCTGAGGCGGGCGTGAGCAGCAGATTGACCGCGGAGGCCATCAACAGAATGGCGAACAACCCCGGCCAGCCCCGTACGTACTGGAAGCCCTGGCGCATGTCTTCAAGCACGGACGAGGGTACCTGCTCTTCGCCTCCCTCCGACCTCACCGCAGGCTGCGGAACCCGCACGAAGAAGAGCGGCAGGATGCCCAGGAAGGCCGTGCCGACGTCGATGGCCAAAATCCCCTGTAGGGGGATCAGCTGGAGCAGCAGCGCTCCCAACGGCGGACCGATGATGTTGACCGTGCCTCGCAGCGTTTGGTTGAGCCCCGCCACCCGCGAAAGCTGTCTCTCTGGCACCATCAACGATGTGGAAGCCTGCATAGCGGCCCAATGCAGCCCGCCGCCCGCAGAGCGGCAGAACATGGCCGCGTACACCACCCAGACCCGCGCTGCGTCTGCGTAGAAGAGGCCAGCCAGGACCAGCGTGATCAGGGCGATGAACGCATCGGCCGCCATCATGACCAACCGGCGGTTCCAGCGGTCCACCAACGCCCCGGTCAGGGGCGACACGAAGATGCTCGGCAGGATCGCCATCAGCGTCGCCGTCGCCAGGACCGTCGCTGAGCCAGTGGAAGCCGTGAGCCACCACACCAATGAGAACTGCACCAAGGCACTCCCTAACAACGAAAACGCCTGACCTGCCCACAGTGAGAAGAATGGAAATTGCCACGATTCGCTCGACGTTCCAGTGTGTTTCATGACCCTCCGTCAACTGCCAGCCCGCAGCGTCCTAGAGAGCTGCAGCACTGTGATCTGGCAGAATGTCTTCAACCCGCCTCACAGCGGTAAAGCAGTACCCGCACAAGCCGCTCAGCGCGCTCAGAAGCCCTGTCATCACGAACAGAAGCCCCATGCCCGCACCAGGGCCCTCACCAACCAGCCAGGCGCACGACGCCGTCAGACGCCCACCGATGGCCATCCTTGGCTCCAGCACGCGGTCCACCAGGGGTCCAGCCATGAGCCTGCTGAGCGGTGTGACCAACCAGGCAATCAGCCGCCGTGTGGTGAACACTCTTCCCTGCACACCCGGTGCCACTTTCGCCTGCCAGATCGCCTGATTCGAACCGTTGATGATGGGCGAGAAGAAGAGGAAGATGAACATCCCCACGGCCCATACAGGTGGTGTGCGGGCGACACCCAGTACCATTTGCCCGAGGATGCTCGTGCCGACCCATCCGAGAAGCACGCCGTGCACCCGCCGCCTCGGTCCACCCCACGCGCTCATCGCCAGCCCGCCGACCAGTCCGCCGATGGCTCCCACCGATTGAACCGAGCCCAGGACCAACTCATCGTTCCCCGTGCGGGCAAGAATCATCGGCGCTAGGACGGCAAACGCCAGCCCAGTGAAGAAGTTGCCGACCATGAACACCGTCTGCAGCCCGAGCAGGCTGGGGCGTCTGAATATATACCGAAACCCATAGGCCGCCTCTTCCCAGAAGCTCTGGCGCTCACCAGCGTGGGCGTCATTCCTGTCCGGTTCGGGGATGGTCACCAGGAGCAGGGTGCCCACAGCCGCGGCGGCAGAAACCACGTCGATCGTCAGCAGCCCAGCCAGCCCCAGTGGACCCAGCAGAGCGCCAGCGGCGATGGGGCCCAACACGTGAGACCCGCTCCGTGCCAACTCCAGCATCCCATTCGCCCTACCGTATTGCTCCTTGGGCAGCATCATGGTAATGGCCGCCGAATAGGCCGGCCACTGGAATCCCTGGAAGACGCCAACAACGGTGGCGCTCACGTAGAGATGCCAGATCTGCAGCTGACCGCCAGTGTACAGGAGAAGAATCCCCAGCGTGGTCAGCGCGGCGGCGAGATCGCTGAGCATCATCAGCAGTTTGCGGTTCCCCCGATCCACGATCACGCCCACCATGGGACCCAGCACCACCATAGGGGTCACGAAGAAGAACCCGACCAAGGCCAGGGGAGTGGCCCGTCCCGTGATCTCGTAGGCCCAGAGTGTGAGAGCGAATTGACCGACGGCCGTTCCCAAAAGCGACACCACCTGGCCAATCCAGACCACGGCGAACCTGCGCATCCCGCTCCCATCACGCCGCTGCTTGTTCATGCTCTCCTCTCACGCGATGGTCAGCCCGAGTAGCAGGACGAACCACCCTCTGACACCGGGCGAGCTTGGGGTGGCTGCGCCGTGTCCTGGACGTCACCGAAGAAGGTCCGCAGAAGCACGGCAGCCAGCAGATACGTCGCCCCTGTGGCCAAGAATAGGGGCGGGAATCCGAATCTCTGCTGCACCACCCCGCTGATGCCCGGGCCGATCCCCCGCCCCACCGACCAGGTGAGGCCCAGGACGGCGCCCAGTTTCCCTCGCTCCTCTTCGTCCGCCTGCTCCATGGCAAAGGCCGTGTACAATGGACCACCCATGTTCATCAGCGTTGCCCGCAGCCAGAAAGCGCCAATCGCCACCGGCAGAATGGGTACGAAACCCAGCGCCAGCAGGAAGGGCAGCGAGGCCAGCTCGGAGACCACGATGGTGCGCACCTGTCCCCACCGCTCAGCAAACAAGGGGGCGAGCATGGTGGCCAGCCCCATCCCCAGCTGCGACACGCCGAAGGCCAGGCCAAGCAGGCTGTCACTGATGGCAAAGCGCTGTTTGAAGAATATGTTCAGATAGGGGATGAGAAGCCCGGCTCCCAGGCTGATGATGAGCTGCGGCACCAAGAGCCGGACGACGTCGCCTCGCAGCAGGGAGCCAAGGGCGATCCCATTGCCGTTTCCCGCCTCCCCCCGCGGCTGTGGCTGTTCCTTTAGGCGCAGTAGCGGTACGTAGGCAACGGCCATCACACCGGCGGCCACCAGCAACGTTGCGCGATAAGCGCCGGCGCTCTCAGGCGCGACGCCCAGGAGCGAGCTGAACAATGCTGGCAGAGGGCCCCCTACGACGCTTCCAGCGAAGCTCACGAGCATCATGATCCCACTGTGGGTGCTGAAGAGCGTCGCCCTCTCGCTGGGATCCGCATTCTCCGCCATAAATGCAGGGCCGGCGGCCATGTACACCGCGCTGCCAGCACCCCAGGCAACAGCAGCCGCTACCAGGGGCCAATCCAGCGGCGAGAGTACTGCGATCAAGACACCCGTCAGCGACAGGAGTGCTCCGAACAACAGGGACCGCTTTCGACCTAAGCGATCAGCCACCACCCCCATCGGGAGGCCCAATCCCAGCGCCGACAAGCTGTGCAACGACATGAAGATGCCCAGAAAGGTCTCGTCGTTGCCCCGAGCCAGGATGAATAGGTTGAGAAACAGCGAGAAGATACCGCCGCCCAGCCCCTGGATAGCTGTCATCAAGAGGAAGAGCTTGGCGTTCGGCCTCAATCTCCCGATGCGCTTTACCTGTCCGACGATTGCTCCCATGCGCGCGTCCTTGTCACTGTGCCGCTCTGGGCGACTCCGATTCCCCCGGCGCTGTACTACCCGACCTAGGCGCAGAGTCCTATGGATACCGCCTGCGGAGCCAGCCCCGCGGCATTACTGCGGCAACCCTCTACGACCCCTCGAGTGCGGATAGCAGTTCAGCCGCCTCGTCGGGCGTCAGTCGCCCCTCTTCCACCATGCGCAGGACACGCAGTTGCTCTTCCTTGGTGACGGTCTCTGGCTCCGGCCTAGCCCCCTCCCCGCTGGCCCGTTGCCAGCGGCGCTCTGCCCTCTCCGCCCGCATCCGTGCGCGCTCCGCGGCGTGCTCCGCTTCCCGTCTAGCTCTGTCGGCCGCCATTTCGACCCGCCGCTGGATCGGCTCCCCCTTAAACCCGCCCAATGTGGTCTCCAGTCGGGTCGCCAACTCAGCCATCTTCTCATTCACGCGGCGTTCAATCGTGGCGCCCAGATCTTCTAGGTGCGTCTCCGTCGAGAACACCTCTTCGGCCCCGGCGGGGCGCAGCGTGATATTGCCCTGCACGGTCGCCTCTATCGCTGCCTCTCCGGATCCCAACCTTGCTGTGGCTTGGTTACCGGTCCGCTCCAGATCGAGCCCCGCCACCTGCGACCACATCCTTCCCTTCGCGCGCAGCGTCAAGCTCACATCGGGCTCCGGCGACAGAAGGATGTCCAGGTTCCCGCTAGCCTCCACCCGGTAGATGGCCCCAGGTGCGAAATAGGGCGCCAGTCGCACGTTGCCCCGCACTCGCCCCGCTTCCAGCCCCCCGCGGAGGTTCTCCCCGACGAGATTTCCTCTCACCTCGCCGAGCGTCAGCCGCCCGGTGACCTCACTGATGCGCCCATTCCCCTTCAAGTCCTCGCCCGTCAGGTTCCCGGCAATGGACCGTGCCTGCAGGTTCCCCAGCGTCTCGCGGAAACTTACATCAGCGACATCATGGAGCGTGGCGTTGCCGTGCACCGTCGCGATGGTCAGCTCACCCTCCAGGCCCCCCACGTGCAGATTCCCGAACACTTCCTCCACTGTCAGACGGGTCCCTGACGGACAGACCAGGGTTCCGTCTGCAGGGATCGTCAGGCTGAACGTTTCACCATCCCGCTCGATCCGCACCTCATCTTCCTTCTCCTCCACCACTAGTATGAGTTTCTGGTCTGTTTCTGCGCGCACGCGCAGGTTACCCAGACAGGACCGCACCACAACCTGCGGCGTGGCCGACGTCTCCCAGCTTCTCTCAAACACCGCTACCTCCTTTTTCTCTTCCTCTTGCACAGCACCAGGCAGCACAGCCTCACCCAGCGTGCCGGCTTCCCTTAAGCTCCGCTGCAATCCAGCGCATCCACCCCTGTGCCGGAGCCCGCTTAGGCGGTGAACCCTAGGGACCCACCTGGCACAGCTACTTCTCCAAGAGCTCTAGGGCATCCTCCGCCGTGATCTCCTGACGAGCCAAACGCTGCAGCACTTCCTCTCGATCCTCCTCGTCGTCATCCTTCCTGCCGACGAGAGGATAGCCCATGGCTCGAATCACCTCGTCCAAGCGGTTGCGGACCGTTGGGTAGGATAGGCCCAGCTCCTCCTGTACGCGATTCAGCTTACCCTCGCAACGGACGAAGATTTCGACGAAGTGGCGCTGATCCGTGGTGAGCTGGAAGAGGCGCCCCAGGTCGAAGCGTCCCTCCAGTGCCGTGCCGCAGTTCCGGCACACCATACGCGTGACCAATAGCTCATGATGACAAACCGGACACTCA